>JAPKXX010000052.1 GCA_026394595.1 Methanoregula sp.
ACTCGATTCGACCATGCCAACGGGGATCTATACCATGAATATTTATGATGTGCCAAAAACAACCTCGGGTTCCATGCAATTCACGGTTGGTTACGTATAAATATTGGAACAAAATATTTTTCATTTCTATCATTTCACGAATTTTTCAAGATATTTATTAATAATTTTAAATCTTCCGACGGTCCCTGAAATCTGCCTCTATTGAGTGGGGACGAGTGTTAAAGCCGAATAAAATGGTTTTTTTAGCAAAGATGGTTCGATAAGGGTACCCGATACCTATTTGAATGATTTTATACAAACAATCGGTACCGGAATATCGGAGTGTAATCTATGGCAATTATCAAGTCATTCCTGAACCTTTTCAGGTCAGGCAAACGCGGAGAGGAGGAGGAGGAGCGGCTCCGCACGCAAAAAGAGCGGTATGAGAATTTCCTCAAAGCCCTCATTGAAGGTGATCTGGATACCCGCTGGAATGCAGTGCGATCGGTAGGGGATCTGGGTGAACCCTTCATTGAACCGCTTATCCGCGGGTTACAGGATGAGTATTGGGTCATAAGAAGGGGATCTGCTGACACCCTTGGCAAAATCGGTGCTCCCGCGGTTAATCCCCTTATCGAAGCGTTAACCGAACCTGGTGATGATATCCGTCAGGAGACAATCCGTGCGCTTATGCTTATTGGAGAGCCGTCTTTTGCCCCGCTTGTCGGGGCAACCAAAAACAACCACCCCTTCATTCGCCGGGGTGTGGTGCAGGCGCTCGGCAATATGGGCGATGCCCGTGCCGTGCATCCGCTGATTGAAGCGCTCAGGGACCCGGATGCCGGTGTCCGGCGCGAAGCGGCAATGGCACTGGGAAGGATCGGGGATGCACAGTCGGTCGGGCCTCTGATCGAGAGCCTCAACGATGCCAAAGAACCCGTGCGTATGGCAGCGATGGCCACGCTCTGTGCCCTTGGGGAGTTGTCTATCGAGCCGCTCATCAGGGCGCTTGTCGACCCTGTCGAAGATGTACAGCGCAGGTCAGCGCTTGCCCTTGTCACCATCGGGGAGACATCGGTTGAGCCACTCATCAGGGCGATGGGCGATGCCAATGCCGGTATCCGGAAAGGTGCTGCCGAGGTGCTCGGGCAGATCGGGAACACAAAAGCCGTGCCGGTCATTATCGAGGCCCTGAACGATCCCGACCGGGCTGTCCGCATCGAGGTTGTCAAAGCACTGGCGAACATTGGCGTGCCGACAATCGCACCCCTCATGCAGATATTCCGCGAAGGTGACCTGATGGTCAGGACCGGGGCTATGGAAGTCCTCTGGATGATCGGTCAGCCGGCAACAACGCCCCTTATCATGGTTCTCAAGGACAACCAGAGTGATGTCCGTAAGCGCGCTGCACTCCTGCTCGGTGAGATCGGCGATGCAAAGGCAATCGATCATTTAACCTCGCTGCTCGCTGATGAGAATGTCGCTGTCCGAAGGGAGGCTTTCGAAGCACTCGAAATGATCAAAAAACGGGGTGCGTAATAAGATATCCGGGATGAATCCTTTCAGGAAGGATCACCCCCCAATCTCCTTTTTTTAGCTTCTTTATTATTGTGCGACGGTATCTACCATATCAAAGGTGAAATCTCCACAGAAGCGACAGGAGCGAACTTCCCCTCCCGTCTGCGCAACCTGATCCATGCGCTCATCCTGCCCGATGCAATGTTCTGATCAAAAGGCTGTCATTTTTTGCAGGATTCCTGCCATTTATCCTGCTCTTTGCGGATCACAAAAGGCTGCCATAGCAATAATCGAACGGGATGTACCGGCAAGAGACCAAACGGTTGACCGGCACAAAAAGCGGCAGGAAGTGAAGGGGGGCGGGACGTGCTGAAACTTGTCCCGTTTGGAGATCGGCACCAGCCGCTTTGCTTCCCGCCCCCTCTTCTGTTGGCGCAATGCTCTTATCCTCACAGATAAGGAATTTCTTCATGACCACGCTGGAACAAATCCAGGATGCACAGCGCAGGATTTCAGATTACATCATCAGGACACCTCTTGTCTTTTCACCTACTTTTTCGGAAATGGCCGGGGCGCGTGTGTATCTCAAGCTGGAGACGCTCCAGAAGGCGGGTTCGTTCAAGGTCCGTGGGGCGACCAACAAGATCCTCTGTAACCTTGACACTGCACGGGTGCGGGGCGTGGTCGCGGCGTCTGCAGGAAACCATGCACAGGGTGTTGCCGTCGCCGCACACCGGGCCGGTGTCCCGGCAACCATTGTTATGCCGGAATGGGCATCGATCTCAAAACAAGAGGCGACGCGGGGCTATGGTGCCCGGATCATCATCAGGGGTCAGACACTCGAAGAGAGTGTTGCGCACGCACAAACCCTCTCAAAAGAGGGAATGCTCTTCATCCACCCCTATGATGACGATGATGTGGTCACCGGGCAGGGCACGACCGGGCTGGAAATCCTCGATGACCTCCCGGAAACCGACATGGTCATCGTCCCGGTGGGGGGAGGAGGGCTGATCGCCGGCATTGCGACCGCGGCAAAAACGCTGCGCCCAGCCGTGCGGATGATCGGGGTGCAGGCAGCAGGTTGTCCGTCAGCATACGAGGCGCTCCGCACGGGTGAACCGGTCTGTGTTGCGACCCATCCATCGCTTGCAGATGGGATACGGGTTGCAACAACCGGCACACGTACACTCCCGATCATCCGCAGGCTCGTTGACCGGATTGTGCTTGCCGATGAGAATGTGATTGCCGATGCAATGCTCCTGTTGATCGAACGCAAGAAGGTGATCGCCGAAGGCGCAGGCGCCGCCCCGCTTGCCGCACTTCTCAATAATTCCGTCCCGATCGAACCGGACAGCACGGTTGTCCTTGTTATCAGCGGGGGCAACATCGACACCCCGCGCCTCGAACGCACGCTCCACCATGCACTCATCCGGCAGGGAAGGATTATGCGGTGCTCGGTGGTGCTGGACGACCATCCGGGATCCCTTGCCCGGTTCCTCGCCGTGGTCGCACGAGAGAAGGGGAACATCCTCCACATTCACCATGAGCAGGGGGCATATGACCTGCCCGTCGATTCAGCCCGCGTCATTGTCGAGATAGAGACGCGGGGAAAGGAGCATATCGGTGCTATCACATCTGCACTGGAGGGGGCGGGCTACCCGGTGCAGAAATTATAAGGTGCCGGGTCCATTCCATGATCCCGGCATAAAGCATTAAATAAAAAAAGAATATTCTGCCCGTTTACATCCAGCCCATCATCTTCCAGTGGTCATATTCGTGCGCCCAGGCATCCTTGTTGAACAGAACAAGACGCTTGAAGTACTCCCTACGTTCAGCCTGGATCTTTGACTGCGCCGGATCTTTCCATTTCGTATTGATCGCATCCGCCAGTTTCCTGCCAAGCTCCTTTGCCTGTTTCTCCGCGGGCACGATCGCGTCGGGGTTACCCATCAAGTTCACACCGACCCTGCCGACCGTCGTCGAGCCGAGGTGGAGCAGGGTCTCATTCATGTAATCCGCCACCTCGTCAGCCATGGAACCCCCCGCGGTGCAGACAGAACACCCGTACTTCCCGGTGAAGTACTGGCAGTGGATCGAGTCTGCCATGCGGTCGAACAGCGTCTTGAGCTGGGCAGTGACCGAGTTGATGTAGTTGGGTGAACCAAGCACAATCCCTTCGGCATCCAGCATCTTGTCCAGAAGATTTGGGAAGTCGTCATCATGGATGCATTCGCCCTTTGCATAGCAGGTGCCGCACGCAGTGCAGTACCTGATCTCAAGGTCGCAGATGTCAAAAAACGTGACATCTGCTCCAGTCTTCCGTGCCCCTTCGAGCACGGCCATGACAAGCCGGCGTGTCTGGCTCTTCTCACCTTTCGGGCTCCCGTTGATTCCGAGGATTTTCATGATTGTGTCACCACTGGAATGGTGTGCAGAGGGTATGGATAAAGATGTACGATAAAAAGGACCCTGCTGATCGTGCAGGGCTTCTTTTGCCCGGTGAACCAAGCAGGAAATGCATAAAACCTGTCCATTCACATTGTTGATAGGCAACAACATGAAAAATACCAACCGGCAGGGTTACTGATGGGCAACGGAGAACCGGACGCCGGATACCATCTCTCCAAGAACAGGCTGGAGGCGCTTTTCGACGGAATCTTTGCGTTTGCAATGACGCTGCTGGTGACCGGCCTTGTTATTCAGCCGATCTCGGATTCCGAGGCTGCAGCAGAGCTCCCGTCACTCGTTGCCGCGATGCACCATGAATTCTTCTCGTTTCTTATCGCATTCTTTGTGCTCGCCTCGTTCTGGCTTGTCCACCACCGCCAGTTCCACTATGTCCGCACCATCGATCCTGCACTGGTGCGGATCACCCTGTTCATCCTTGCCTTTACCGTGCTGATGCCATTTACCACAAATGTCAGCGGGGATTATTCCGAGGTGCAGGTTGCCGTTGACCTGTTCCACGCCAACATGTTCATACTCGGGCTGCTCTTTCTTATCCACTGGAAGCACCTGGTCAATAACCCCAGCCTCACATCTGTTGAGATCAGTAAACAGGACGCGGCAAATGGGATGCGCCGCGCCATGGTCGTGCCGTTCGTGTCGTTTTTGGGACTCGTCTGTTCGTTTGCATCCCCGTCGTTGTCAATGGCAATCTACCTGCTGATACCTCCCATCTTCTTCATCACCCGGAGATACTTCACAGCCTGAATCGTGATAGTACGAGAAAAAAATCAAAAAGGAAAAATTGTTTTAGTCCCAGTAGTTCCGGACAAAGACCTTTGTATTCTGGAGATGGGGTGTCCCGTGGCGGAGTGCAAGCGGGACAATGAGTGCTGTCACGATGACATTTCCGATAAACCAGGCAAAAAATGCCGGTGTGACGTCTGCCCATGCAATCATGTTGCCAATCGCGAGCGTGACGGTGCCCCAGAGGGCGCCAAACGCGTTGTTGATAACGAACACTGAGCATGCGGAACGCAACAAGGGGGATCAACACCTGCCATAATCCGGAGAGCGACCAGTACCAGTTGACACCCGGGGGGATACCAGAAAGGAGCCCCGACCCGATGAAGCACCCGACAAATGCGGCGATCGCCCCGTAGCCCCCAAACCAGAGCGTAAAGAGGATCATGAAAGCAATGGCGATATACAGGCTGGATACTCCCGGTGCTCCGCCAAATGGAAGTACAAGTACGGCAAAACGGGCAAGCAGCGTGTTGATGATGATGAGTGCGATAAGCAGGAGCAGGAAGGTATAGGTGGGTTTATGCGCGATTTTCATACATTCACCTTACTCCACTATTACACGGTTTTATAAATATGGTTTATCTTTTAGGGTATGGCGTACGCCAGCATTATTACAGGAAGGCTGCATTATTCTGTACCAGAGGGATCCGGGCGTATGGTACAGCAGGCCGGGGATGATCGTTCCCTGCAGGAGACAGAGATTCTCGAAGAGGTGCCGCTCATCCTTGACAAACGCAGGGATGCCGGGCTTGAGGGGCTCGTGGGCGGACTCGATGCAGTCATCATCAATGGTGAGCGGGACCGGCTGCTTCCTGCAACAAGCGAACTCCTGCGATATACCGGGCATATATGTGATGAGGCATTCTCTGATCCGTCTGCATCCACGTTCATACTCTCGTGCGCAGGATCCGCCTCTCTGATCCTCCGCTCGAGGAACAGGGGGTATAACCCGTTTGAACGGTTCAACACCGCCCCGGTAGCTGGAACCCTCCCCAACACCCGGCTTGAAACGCTGGTCTTTACGACTCCAAACATCCGGGAGTATACCGCCATCCAGAAAGAGCGGGGAGTCGCGTTCCTCACCGATACCCCGGTCAAGCTCCGGCACGGCCTGTTCATCCAGACCCTGCCTTCTCAGTTCACGGGAAACTCCCTGGGGTTTGTCGAATGGCACGGGGACGACCACCGCTCATACCTTCCTGCCTCCGGGATCACAAAAGAACCCCTGCTGCCCAAACCCTCATTCGGGTACCAGACCAGCATCTCGGTGCTCGACCATGCAGCGACACGGGTCCGGGCGCAGGAACGCAACGCTGCAATCCTGGAATTCCTTTCGCTCACCAACTACCATTACGATTTCGCCGTATACGTCAAGTCGCTTAACTAGATAACAAGCGTGGCGCGGCGTACCAAAGACGACTTTGCGATGGTATTCACCTCGGGCATCACCGGTGACACCGGGGATGGTGCATCGGGGCCCACGGAGAAGTTTATCCGCAACTACGGGACGCGGGTGCACCATATCGCATTCCGTACCGAAAAGATTGAGGAGACGGTCGCTGCGCTGAAGGACGACGGGATGGGGTTCCTGCTCGACCTCGTCGGTTCCCCACAAGAGGGGCTCAGGCAGATCTTCACCGTACCGTCTCCGCACACGATGCTTGTCACCGAGTATATCCAGCGGTATGGAGATTTTGACGGGTTCTTCACGAAAAGCAACGTGGAGAAGCTGACTCAGGCGACCAAGCGGCAATAACCGGAGGGGATTGATAAAAAAATAAAAAACTTATAATTGCGAATATTTTTGAAGTTAAAGCAAATATTATGAGCTTTTCTTTCCAATAGCCTGCATGATACATCATGACGCGACACGCGACCCTTATGCTGGCAGCAACACTCGTGCTGCTCTGTGCTATCCTTGCCTGCGGGTGCATGGGCACCACTTCGATGGCGCCAGCAGGGGATATCAAGAAGTTCAGCTCCGCTGACGAGATAAAACAGTACATCAAGGAGAATACAGAGAAAGCGCAGGAGTCCGGATACGGGGTAACGGACGGATCCGTGCGGTTTGCGGAGACAACCGTTGCTGCGCCTCCGATGGCAACGCAGGGTGCGGCGAAGAGCTCTGCCGACTTCATTGGGAGTACCGGAACAACCGATTACTCGACAACAAACGTGCAGGTTGCCGGTGTCGATGAGCCGGACTTTATCAAAAATGACGGCCGGTATATCTACATCATCTCGGGAAGCAGTCTTATCATCGTGGATGCGTATCCCGCACAGGGCGCCAAGATCATCTCCGAGACCGAGATTGAGGATACTGTAAAAGAGATCTTTATTACCGGCGACCGGCTCGTGCTCTTTTCAACGGGCAATTCTGATATGCCTGTCCGGACCATGAGGGAGAGTTCCGTGGGCATGGAGAAGGCTGCGATCACGCCGCCGTACTACCGTTCGAACCCGGTTACCCATGCCATTATCTACGATATCTCGGACAGGAAGAGCCCGGACGTCGTAAAGGACTACACGATTGACGGCGAATATGTGGATGCCCGCATGATCCGGGGAATGGTGTACATGCTCACCCGCGAGAACGTGTACTCGTATGACGATATCGTCGTTCCTGCGGTCCGGGATAGCGGTAAGGTTATCGCTGAGCCGGATGTCTATTACTTCGACAACCCCGAGTATAATTACGTCTTTTCGACTGTGACCGCGCTCGACGCGACCACCGGCGGGGAGAAGGACGCAAAGACGTTTTTGATCGGGTCCGGAAACATCCTGTACGTCTCGCAGGACGCGATGTACGTCAGCTACCAGAAATGGCACCCGGTATACCGGACGTATGCAGGCGGCCCGCAGATCGCGGTTGCAGCCGAAAAAGTCAGCGTACCATCCGGTTCTTCAGCCTCCGCCCCGATCCTGTACGAAGACTTCAACAAATTGAGCGAGCTTGATAAACAGGCGCTCATTGCAGAGATGAAGAGCGGCGAGCAGGAATCAATCCGGAAACGGGAGTATGACCAGACCACAACCATCATACATAAGATCGGGATCAACAGCGGGAACATCGCATACGTCGCGCAGGGCGAGGTGTCCGGTTACTTAAAGAACCAGTTTGCGATGGACGAGTACAATGGCAACCTCCGGGTTGCCACGACCTCTGATGTGTGGACGACCCAGGGGCAGTACGAGTACAACAACGTCTTTGTGCTTGATGGCAGCATGAAGACGATCGGCTCCCTAACCCACATCGCCGAGCAGGAGAAGATCTACTCCACACGGTTCATCGGGGACCGGCTCTACATGGTGACGTTCAAGCGGATAGACCCGTTCTTTGTTATCGATCTTTCATCACCGGAGCAACCGAAGATCCTCGGCAAGCTCAAGATCCCGGGCTACTCCGATTACCTGCACCCGTACGACAGCACCCATATCATCGGGGTGGGGAAGGAGACAGCAACCAACGACTGGGGCGGGGTCTCCACCCGCGGGATCAAGCTCGCGCTCTTTGATGTGACCGATGTCGAACACCCCAAACAGGTCGGAAAGGTCGAGATCGGGGATTCGGGCACCGATTCGGCAGCATTGTACGACCACAAGGCGTTCCTGTTTGACAAAGGCAAGAACCTGCTCGTCCTCCCGGTCCGGCAGGTCACAACTGTGCCGGTCGTTTCCAAACCCGGTTATTACAATAACCAGCAGCAGATCTGGTACGGGGCGTACGTGTTCGGAGTCAACCCAGATACGGGATTTGTGCTCCGTGGCACCGTGGAGCACGGGACCGGCAGCTCCGGGTACTACTGGTACGGCAGTTCGGCAAACGAGGTGAAACGCTCGCTCTATATTGAGAACAGCCTGTATACTGTCTCAACAAACAAGATTATCGCAACAGATCTTGCCAACATCAACGGAACGATCAAAACAATCGACTTAAAGGGAGGGCCGGACTATCGTGACGTGCCGGTCCCGATGATCTGAAATTTTTTTTCCTTTTTTTAAAAGAACAGGAAGTCGTTGTGCCCTGCCTAGCGGTCAGTAAAAGTCCGGGTACTCACCGTAATGGGTGACGATACACGAAGTCCCGCACCCGCCCGGCCTGCTCCAGACATGAAAGTACATGCCGATTCCCTGGCACCCGGAACAGGTGGGCATGCCGTTGGTGCCGCACGAATCGGGCAGCTATGGGGGGTATATGGGCTTGATCGATATCACTCGTTCTTCCATCCATGTGGTTTAAAAAAGATTTATGATGCAATGATGCACCCGGGCGGTGTCCTGAGGACCTCCACCCGCACCACCGTTGTTTTTTACACTATGCGATCGTTATACCGCCCGTGCATCAATGCTTGCTGGCAGCAGGCGCTTTAATATAAATTCCGGCACCTGCTTCTGCGTCTGCAACGTCAGGTCAAAGTAGGCACGGTTGGTGCGGACGCCTTTGTGCTTCAGCGTGATCTGGAAGTTCGTCTCAATAATCGGGATGTCAAGGACGGTTATCCGCGCCCTCCGCTCGGCAAGCCGGCGCTCTTCGCCGATGACCAGTTTTTCCCGGTCTCCGTCAACATCTGCCACCATCTCGTCCTGATATGAGAGTACGACGATCCTCGTGATCCCGATGCTTGTCGCCTCGCCTTCAGGGAACGAAACAGCATAGAGGGTTGTGTAGGGATGGGTTGCACCCTGTTCCGGATTGACGGTGGAAACCGTGAGAGTGAGGATGACTGCAGCAATCAGGATGAGAACGAGCACGAGGACCCCTAGTAAGATTTTCGTGCCAGTGCCCATCCCACCGACGGGTTCTGTCCGCGGGGGCTGTACCGCGAGTCCCTTTTCTCCACTCATTATATCGTACACGGGGATTGGCGCTATTTAAACGTGGTGTACTCCAAAAAATCCATTATCCCCCGTGACTTAACATTATAGGATTCTGATGCGGATACCAATAGGGTCAGTCACGCCAGCCAGCGGGACTGCGGAGGTCGTCGGGTGGGTTCACGAAGTGCGAGACCTCGGCGGTCTTGCGTTCTTCCTGATACGCGACAGGACGGGGATTATTCAGGTCACCATCCCGAAGAAGAAAGCAAGCGAAGCCGTACTCGCCGCTGCAAAGGCAGTCTCCCGCGAATCGGTCGTGCGGGTGGCAGGTGCCGTGAAAGCGATCGACAAGGCGCCGGGTGGCAGGGAACTTGTGCCGGAACTATTCGAAATACTCAACATGTGCGAGAGCCCTCTCCCGCTTGACGTGGTGGAGAAAGTGCCGGCGGACCTCGACACCCGGCTCGATGCACGGTTCCTCGATGCCCGGCGCCCGAGGGTTACCGCAGTCTTCCAGATCCGCAGCGCTGCGATGCATGCGATCAATACATTCTTTTTCAATCGCGGGTTCATCAATATCAATACCCCCAAGATCGTCGCTGCAGCTACTGAGGGGGGAACAGAACTCTTCCCCATTGCGTACTTCGATAAGGAGGCGTTTTTGAACCAGAGCCCCCAGCTGTACAAGCAGATGATGATGGCGGCTGGCTTTGAAAAGGTGTACGAGATCGGCCCGATCTTCCGGGCTGAAGAGCATAACACGACAAAGCACCTCAATGAAGCGACAAGTATCGATATCGAAGTCTCGTTCATCGACCACCACGGGGTGATGCACATTCTCGAAGACCTGATCGTGCACACCTATCAGCACGTTCATGACAACTGTAGTTACCAGCTCGCAAACCTCGGGTGCACCGATTTTGCGGTGCCCAAAGCCCCGTTTCCACGGCTCCTCTATTCCGATGCAATCGCAATTGCACAAAAAAAGATCGAGGAGCCGATCAAGTACGGGGACGATATCGGCTCTGCCGCAGAGCGGGTGATTGGCGCCGAGATGGGAGGGCATTACTTTATCGTGGACTGGCCGACTGAGATCCGCCCGTATTATGCGATGCCCTACGAGCATGACCCCTCAATCTGCAAAGCGTTTGACCTGATGCACCCAAGAATGGAGCTCGCAAGCGGCGCAGAGCGTGTCCATCAGCATGACCTGCTCGTGCAGCAGATCAGAAAGAAGGGGCTCAACCCCGAGAGCTTCGAGTTCTATCTGCGCCCCTTCAGGTTCGGAATGCCTCCGCATGCGGGCTGGGGACTGGGGGCGGAACGTCTGATCATGACAATGCTCGGGCTTTCAAACGTGCGGGAGGCGGTGCTCTTCCCGCGTGACATGCACCGGCTGGTGCCCTAGAGCCATGAAAGATTATTTTATCAACAAAGTGCTCGCAACGACTGTCGTTGGGAGTTATCCCGTGGTGACACGCGGCGGGCTGAGGAGCATTTTTGACCCCCTGCACTCTGCGGTCGAGATTGCAGTTGCTGACCAGATAAACGCGGGGATAGATATCATTTCAGATGGGCAGGTGCGGGGCGACATGATCGGGGCGTTTTCAGGAAAACTCCCGGGCATCAGGGGGCAGGAAGTGATTGGCAAAGTTCAGCCCGCCTCTGCACCGATTACCGTGCGTGATACGAAGTACGCCCTTTTAAAAGCCCCGAAAGTAAAGGGCATTATCACCGGACCGACCACGCTCGCCCACGGGCTTCATATCAGCACCCCGATGTACCGGAACAAGGAGGAACTGGCAGTAGATCTCGCCGCAGCCCTTGTCCCGGAGGCACAGGCCCTTGAAACCGCAGGGATCACGCTCCTGCAGATCGACGAACCGATCCTCTCGACCGGAATCGCCGACCTTTCAACGGCAAAACAGGCGATTGACATGCTCACCAAATCCCTGCGGGTACCGGTCTGCATGCATGTCTGCGGGAATCTGGGGAATGTGATTGATGAGATCCTGAAGTTCAATGTGCACGTATTCGACTTCGAATTCTCAAACAACCCGGCAAACCTCGATCTCCTCTCCCGCCGAGATCTCTTGGGGCGGATGATCGGGTACGGCTGCGTTGACTCGAGTACCGATACCGTCGAGAGCGTTGCCGGCATCAGGCAGCGGATACAGAGAGGCGTGGAGATCTTCGGGCCCAGAACGATGCTGATCGATCCCGACTGCGGTATGCGGATGCGGACACGGGGTGCAGCGTTTGCCAAGCTGAAGAACATGTGCGAGGCGGCAAAGGAAGTCCGTCTCGCGCTGTAATAAAATTTTTAAAAAAAAGTTTTTAGACGACCCGCGAGGTGGTCGAGGCTTCGATCCCATGATCTGTGATGATGAAGGGGAGCAGGCGCGTCGGAGTCGCTGCATCCTTAATCTTCTGCACGGCAAGTGTCCGCTGGATCTCGTTCTGGCTGGCTTCGGTCCTGAACTCCATGACGACATCCGCTGATCGCATCAGCCTAGTCATCTCCATGGGTGTGTGGACACCGGTATAGACAATGAACAGCATGTTTGCGCCCCGTTTTCGGATCTCTTCGCGGGCGAGGTGCAAAAATTTGAGGGCTCCATCGATGCCGTACTTGCTGACCATTGTGGACAGGGAATCGATAACAATCCTCCCGCCTGCCATCTGCGGCAGGTACATCTCGGGGTGAAGTTCTGTCGCATCCACCATACCCGTGTCCACATCACCGTCGTTCATCAGATACGTTCCTTCCTCTCCCTCAACCTTCCAGAACTGTTGTGCCGCTATGTCCACTCCTGACAGCGGCGTCCCGTAAATCATAACAATAGAACCGGCAGGGTAACCCCCGTCCAGCAGGAGATTGAGTCCCACAATACCGGTTGACCGCTTCTTGGGTTTCCCGCTGATGGGGATATCAACGATCTGACTTTTAGTGTCCATAACGGATTGTACCGGCTAATATATTTTACAGGTTCTTTAAAAGGTTTGTGTGGATTTCAGTCGATTTGTCGCAGAATATTCCCTGGATTCGCTTATCCACCGCTTCCACAATAGGTTTCCCTGAGCGTCCGCCGCAAACGTTTCCAGCCATGAACCCGCGGAAGGTCGTCAACAACCACGAGCCGGCGCGGTACTTTGTAACCTGCGAGGTGCTCGCGACAGCAGGCTTCCATCTCTTCCTGTGAAAATACTGTACCGTTTTGCAGCATGACTGCAGCGACAGGGATCTACTCACGCCGCTCATCCGGGGCACCCGAAGATTGCCGCGTCCCTGATCTTCCCGTCGTGCACAAGCACGTTCTCTACCTCGAGGCAACCAGGTCAATTGCGGGAAAAGGATAGGAGGGTTGGTACTGGGAAAAATGAATGATAATATTACTGGTATTCCGGGGGTTGTACCTGCTTTGGCAATCCGCCCTTGAAGTGCTGCTGGATCTTGCCGTAATAGTCTCTTAACCGCTCGTTCATCATCGGGTGCACTTTCTTCTGGGCTTCCTCAAAGTGGCGCATGGTGACTGTTGTTGCACCTTCACGGAGTGCAAGCATACCGGCTTCCCGGCAGAGTGCCTCAAGATCTGATCCCACGAAACCTTCAGTATTTTGCGCGATTGTCGTGATAATTGCATCGCGTTTTTTATCAGTGAGCGCGAGCCCTTTCTCATGCATGAGATCGCTGATCCGTCTCCGGCGTGAACCGGTCGGGAGCCCGGTGTCCTTGTCATCCTTCTCCTCAATTGTCGCTTTCATCTGGTCAGCGGTTACCTTCCGATCCTTTCCCCATTTTTCGGCGAGTTCGCCTACTGCCTCTTCACTATATCCTGCTGTAAGCTGGACAATCTCCTCGAAAACGGAGCCCTCAATGGGCATGAACCGCGTGTGAATGCCGATGATCTTCCTGCGGTCATCCTGTGTCGGCTCACCGATATACACAAGCCGGTCGAACCTGCCCGCCCGAAGGAGCGCCGGGTCTACGATATCCGGCCGGTTGGTCGCTCCCATAACGACCACATCTTTGAGCTCGACAAGCCCGTCCATCTCAGTCAGGATCTGGTTGAGGACATTATCCATCACATGCGAATCACTGGACGACCCGCGAGCGGGTGCAAGCGCATCAATTTCATCAAAAAATATGATTGCGGGGGCAACCTGCCGTGCCTTCTTGAATACCTCGCGCACCGCCCGTTCGCTCTCGCCCACCCACTTTGAGAGGAGCTGCGGGCCGCGGATTGGGATGAAGTTCGCTCCGCTCTCGCTTGCCACCGCCTTTGCGATGAGCGTTTTCCCCGTTCCCGGAGGGCCGTAGAGCAGCACTCCCCGTGGCGGCTCGATCCCCATATCTTCGACCTTCTGCCGATTGGTAAGCGGGAGCTCGATTGCCTCGCGTATCTCGATCTTTGCCGCTTCAAGCCCTCCGACATTCTCCCATTTTACATGCGAGACTTCGAGCATCACCTCGCGCATCGCGCTGGGGCCCACGTCCCGCCGGGCGCTCCGGAAATCTGCAGCGAGCACCTTAAACGTAACAAGTACTTCTTGTGGTATCTCTTTCATCTTAAGATCAAGATTTGGGAGGTATCTGCGAAGGGCCCGGATCGCCGCTTCCCGGGCGAGTGCCGCAAGGTCGGCACCCACAAACCCGTGTGTCTGCTGGGCGAGCACTTCGAGACTCACATCCTCCGCAAGCGGCATGCCACGGGTGTGGATCTTCAAAATTTCGATCCGATCCGGTTCTGCAGGCACCCCAATCTCGATCTCCCGGTCGAATCTCCCCGGGCGACGAAGTGCAACATCGATCGCTTCAACACGGTTGGTAGCACCAATCACTACAACTTTTCCCCGTTTTCCAAGCCCGTCCATTTCAGTTAAAATCTGGGCAACAACCCGACGTTCGACCTCCCCGGTCACATCCTCACGCCGGGGTGCGATCGAGTCCAGCTCGTCGATGAAGATGATCGAGGGGGCGTTCTCCCGGGCTTCCTCGAATACCTCACGGAGGCGCTGCTCGCTCTCACCATAATATTTCGAAATTATTTCTGGACCTGCAATATGGATAAAATGCGCACCGCTTTCTCCTGCCACGGCTTTAGCAATAAGGGTTTTTCCTGTACCTGGGGGGCCATACAAAAGTACCCCCTTAGGTGGTTCAACACCTAACGTTTGGAAGATTTCTGGATGACGTATTGGAAGTTCAATCGTTTCGCGAACTCTCTGAAGTTCATCCTTGAGCCCGCCAATGTCTTCATACGAACGCAGATCTAGCCCCTCCAATCCTAGCGCAGGTTTGTCCGAAAACTCGATTTTCGTGTTTTTAGTGATGATCACCGCTTCTTCGGGCTCAATCTCAATTACCTTAAACAAGATGAGTTGCGGTTGAACAAAGTGAATCCCGAGCGGGATGGGGATTGAATCGTTCTTTGTCACCGGAAAATCGATCAGCGCGTTCATCACATGGGGATTATTGGCGATTTGCATATTCTTTGGTAAGTCCTCTGGCGGAGCGAGCACAACCCGCGTTGCTTCGATCTCGTTTGGTATTGTTGAGATCTTGACGGTGTCCCCGATACCTACACCCGCGTTCATCCGGGTTATGTTGTCGATCCGCACCTTGCTCTGGTTCCAGTCCTCCACAAGCGCACGCCAGACCTTTGCCACCGTGCGGCGCTTCCCCTCGATTACAACCAGATCGCCGGGAGAGATCTTCAAGAGGAGCATCGTCTCTGGATCGAGCCGCGCCTTTCCGCCCCCCTGATCACCGGGATATGCAGAGTCCACCCTGAGTTGCACTTCAGCCATTACCTTAAAGGTCATATACGGAGGGATTTATAGGTACTGTCATTACTATGCGGGTATTAATCTTCGATCCCTTCCATGGCGCAGCCGGCGACATGATTGTGGGGGCATTGCTTGATTGCGGGGCAGACCGCGGGCAGGTAATCCGGGCGATGACGTCAGTCGTTGGAGAGCCGGTTGTCAGCACCGTTACGCGGTGCGGGATCAAGGCGATCAGCCTGAAGACCCGCGCCACACCTGCACATCGCACATTAAACGAGATACTGGTCCGTTGTGAGCAGGCGGATGCACCAGTGGAAGTGGTGTCGATGGCTAAACGGGTCTTTGCGCGAATCGGGGCTGCGGAGGAACGCGTGCACGGATCACATACACACTTTCACGAAGTCGGAGCAGATGATGCTGTCGCGGATGTGATCGGCGCCTGTACGGCACTCCATTCACTGGGTGTCGACGGGGTGGCTGTCCTCCCCATCACGATGGGGCGGGGTACGTCCAAGGGTGCTCATGGCACATACCCGGTTCCGGCACCGGCAACGGTGTATATTTTCGAAGGTACGAATATTGCTACAAGAGTGGGCGGGGAGGAAGAAGAGCTCTGTACCCCTACAGGTGCCGCATTGCTTGCCGAATTTGTCACCCTGCAGGAAGAAGACCTTGGTTCATACGAGATCAAGGCTGTGGGCTATGGTGCCGGTACTTCTGATCCCCAAAATACGCCAAATGTATTGCGGGCGATGCTCATCGAGACGGCCCCGGTTTTGCTGCAGGACTCTGTTGTCGTGCTTGAAACAAATGTGGACGATGTGAGCGGGGAAGTAATCGCCAATGCAATCACCCGGTTCATGGATGCCGGGGCAAGGGACGCCACAGCGATCCCCTGCATCATGAAAAAAGGGCGGCCGGGGTATCGTATCAGCGTGATATGCACAGAGGATAAGAGCGCTGATTTTGCTGAACTCATGGCACGCGAGCTGGGCACGCTTGGCATCCGCTGCACCCCCGCCGTACACCGGTTCATCGCTGACAGGACGACTGAAGAAGTCGAGGTCACCTTTCACGGGCACCACCGCAGGATTCCCGTCAAGTTCGGGTGGTTAGGGGGCTCGGTCTATACCGTCAAAGCAGAGTTTGAGCCGGCGAGGACATGGGCGGCAGATCTGGACGTTCCGGTACGGGTAATACTTCAGGCAGTTGCTGAGGCTGGCTGGCAGTCGGTCAGGAAGAAGCAGGGCGGGGCAAAGGATGAAAAGTGACCGCCAGAGCTCCGGGAATGACGCAGTCGACAGGCTGCTTGGGGGCGGCATTGAGAGGAGGACAATCACTCAGTTTGTCGGAGAACCGGCAAGCGGGAAGACTACGCTCTGCCTGATCGCCGCGGTTGCATCCATCCGCGCCGGGCACTCAGTCGTGTGGATCGACTCTGAGGGCTTCTCTGTTGAGCGTTTCCGGCAGATTGCCGGACACGAGGCAGAGAAGTTCGCCGACCAGCTTATTCTCTACGAACCGGTGGATTTCATACAGCAGGGCTCAATGATCCTCGATGCCGACCGGGTGATCAAGGCACAGAATGCAGGACTCGTTGTGATGGACTCTGCGACTGCGCTCTATCGCACGGAGCTTGACCGGGGCAGGGACGCGATGCAGGCGCTTACCCGCCAGATGCTCATGCTGCTGGGCTATGCAAAACGGTACAATATACCCGTCCTGATCACGAACCAGGTGTACATGGATACGGTAACCAACAAATATTCGGGGCTGGGTGGCACGGCCCTTGCGCATATCTCAAAAGCCATCGTCCGGCTTGAGAAACGGGATGGGATGGGGGAGCGGCGGGCACATCTTATGAAACACCGTTCCCTGCCTGAAAACGCCGGATTCGAGTTCGAGATGGCAGAGCAGGGTATAAAAATTCCGGGGTGAGAGAGAGCTCACACCGGAAGTAACATCTTAACTATTATATCTTGGTTCAATAGATATTTTTCATACAATGGCCCTGAACCGGGAGACCACTGCAAAGATTAAGGAACTGCTCGGGCAGAATCCGCGGGGATTGAATATCACAGAGATTGTGAGATCCATCAAGATGAACCGGAATACGGCCGGACGATATCTCGAAAACCTCATGGTGTCCGGGCAGGTGGAGATGCGCCAGTTCGGGATGGCAAAGATCTACCGGCTCGCGCAGCGTGTCCCTCTGTCCGCAATGCTCTCGATATCATCAGAACTGATCATACTGCTGGACAACAGCATGCGTGTGATCTATGCAAACGAGCCGATGCTGAAATTTCTCGATACCAGGCACCAGGACCTGTACGGGAAAAATATCGAGTATACTCCCCTCGTTGTCGTTTTTGATGATGCGTACGACAAACTCGCAAAAAAAATAAGAGCCGGATTAAAAGGGACGGAGTGGAAGGGGGAAGTCTGGATAAAAGATAAGGCGGTTATATTTTCCTGCAGGATTGCCCCTGCCGTATTCGAAGAGGGGCAGCGCGGGGTATCCGTGATCCTTGAGGATGTCACGGTGCAAAAACAGGCGGAACAGAAGATTCTGGAGAGCGAACGGCAGTTCCGTCTCCTTGCGGAAAATTCGCTGGACATGATCCACCGCCACACGCCGGACGACGTCTGCATCTATATCTCCCCCGCTTCAAAAACCATTCTCGGCTATGACCCCGACGAGCTGATCGGACATCCGGTATTTGAGGTACTCCACTCCGACGATGCCCATATTGTGCCGGAATACAAGAGCAGGCTCAACCAAAAAAACCATACCGCAAAGATCTCCTACCGGGTCAGGCACAGGGACGGACATTATGTCTGGCTCGAGTCTGTCCTCCGTGCAATATTTGACGAGAAGACCGGGGAATTTGTCGAGATCTATGGTGTCACGCGTGACATTACAGATCAGAAAAAAGCAGAGGAGGCGTTAAGGGAGAGCGAAGACCGGTACCGCAAACTCGTAGAGATATCCCCTGATGCAGTTATCCTTCATCGTGAAGGAAAAATTGTGTACATGAATCCTGCCGCCCTCGACCTCATTGGCGTTTCCCACCCTGACAAGATCATCGGCAAAAATATCCTTGATCTCATTCATCCCGATTTCCGCGACACCGTCAGGGTAAATATTCAAAAAGATCTCCGGGGGGATATAACACCCCCAATTGAATTACACATGCTTCGGGCTGATGGAGCATCAGTGATCGTTGAGGGCAGAGGCGTACGGACATTGATCAATGGTATCCCTGCAGTGCAGGTATCTATAAGGGACATCACCGAGCGCAAGCGTGCAGAAGAAGCACTTCACGAAAGTGAGGAGAAATACCGGACCCTTGTCGAACGGGCAAATGACGGGATTTGTGTCATCCAAGACGGCATTATAAAATTTTGTAACCGCCGTATCACTGAATTCTGGGGAGGAACAGTCGATGAAGCCCTTGGAAGGAATTTTGCGGATTTTATCCATCCTGATTCACTGCCTGATATTATCGAGCGGTATAACCGGAGGATGAGAGGTGAATTCCCCCCGCCCATATATGAGGCAACCCTCATGCGCAAGGACGGCAGCAGGTTCTATGCTGAGTTGAATGCAGGCATCATTTCATATGATGGAAAGCCTGCCGATTATATCATTATCCGTGATATCAACGAGCGGAAACGGGCATCAGAAGCGCTACGGCAGAGTGAGGGGAAACTCCATGCAATGCTGCAGTCAATCACCGACCACATGTGCATGATGGACGAAGATCTCACCATCATCTGGGCTAATAACACTGCCAAACAGTATTTCGGCAAAGATATCGTTGGCAGGAAATGTTACGAAGTGTTTCACCGGCGGCAGCACCCCTGCGAGCCATATCCATGCCTGACGCTCAGGGCATTCCAGGATGGAAAGATGCACAGGCACGAGACAACCGTGACCGATAGGGAAGGAAAGACACGGTTCTTTGACTGCACAGCAAATGTAGCCCTGAGAGACGATCGCGGCAGGCCGACTGCAGTACTGGAGATCTCACGGGACATTACTGAGTCAAAACAGAGATAAGAACCGCTGTAAAAACGCCATAATGACTGCGGAATTTTGATTCCGCCGGATAATCGGCTTCTTTTAAAAAGATCATGAGACAGGGGGGTGGATCTGTGGTCCGGAAGAGGACTGGCACAAAAAAAGAATCGATCAGAAAAGAATTGCACCAAAAAATACCGTTGCAGCCGGCCCTTCCATCTTTGCTCCGTCAGCAAGGTAGATTGTGAGCGGCCCTCCTTTTGTCTCTACGTGTACGGTCGTTCCGATATACCCTAATCTGTGAGCCACCGCGGCAGCTGCAGTCGCACCGGTGCCACATGAGAGCGTCTCCTCTTCAACACCC
>JAPKXX010000118.1 GCA_026394595.1 Methanoregula sp.
ATCTTCCCCATTCGGATTGACCCGGCGTGCCGGACTCATGTCTTCAATGCGGTTGAGACCTGTCTCATCGATCATATTCCGGCTCTTTTGCATATGGGCGTGAGTTCCTTTGCAATAGATGCACGGGGAAGGCCTGCACCTTATACGGCTGAGATGGTGAGACTGTACCGGAGTGCCTTAACCTCAGCGCAGCATGATGGATCCCGTGCGGGCGGATCCCTGATGCACCTCAAAGAGCAGATCAAAGGGATCGCCCTTGGCGGAATCACTGCAGGAAATTTTATTCGTGGATTACGAGAAGTGTAGGATAGGATTGCCCGGACTTCTCCCAAATCTTCATCTTTTCCCATAAGAATAGTTGATTATAGTCAGGGAGTATTCCAATGGCATCACCTTTGATCCTCGTCAATCTCAAGACATACAGAGAGAGTATGGGCACCCGCGCCCACACCATCGCTACCGCAGCGCAGACCGTTGCCCAGGAGACTGGTGTCACGATCGGCATAGCTCCAACCTATATCGACCTCCACCCGATTGCCCGCCACTTCATGATACCGGTCTATGCGCAGCATGTTGACGGTTACGAACCGGGCGCCCACACCGGGCACATCACTGCCGAGGCGATCAAGGTTGCCGGTGCCAATGGTTCCCTTGTCAACCACTCAGAACGGCGTCTTACCCTTGCGGATATCGAAGCATCGGTAAGGGCTTTGCAGGCTCATAAGCTGGTCGCGGTGGTCTGTTCGAATAATGAGAGCACAAGTGCCGGAGCCGCTGCTCTTGCACCGGACTATGTGGCGATTGAACCCCCGGAGTTGATTGGCAGTGGTGTCTCCGTATCAAAAGCGAATCCCGAAATCATCAAGCGATCTGTTGCGTTGGTCCATGCGGTAAACCCCAAGGTAAAAGTGTTAACGGGAGCAGGTATCCAATCGGGAGATTGTGTGAAGATTGCCATTGATCTTGGCACTGACGGTGTGCTGCTTGCTTCAAGCGTAGTCAAGGCAGCAGAGCCGATCACCATTCTTCGGGATCTTGTATCAAAACTCTGATACCGGCGGGGTTACACGTAAAAATCAGGATACTATTACATCAGGAAAGGTACCAAAATTCCCTATTTTATACTATTTAACGGTACAATGATCGAACACTCATCAAGTCCTGACATCAGACAATGAGGGAAATAAGGTCGTGCTTTGTGATGACCCCGCGGACCTCTCCACCATCGACAATAAGCACTGCATGGTTCTGCTGAAGGATGTCAATTACGGTTTCCACATCGATATCAGGTGGAACCGTGGGGAACCCCGGCTCAATGAAGTCGCGGACAAAGAATGGTTGTGTACGGTGCAACCGCTGTTGCTCGATCGCCTTGACAATTACCGATTCTGAAATGCACCCGACTGGTATTCCGTTCTCGACCACCGGGAGCTGGGAAATGTTGTTCTTCTCAAAAATTTCGACGGCACGTGCGATGGAGTCATGGGGCTGGACGGATAAGACCGGTGAATGCATCATCTGCGCTGCCGTCGTGCTCTTCTGCCCCGCCGCATTCAGCACCCCAATGATCTTATTCAGGGTGCTGATCCGGGGATCAACACTCCCGGCTTCGATCCGCGCCACCATGGACTGGCTGATACCGGCACGGCGTGCAAGCTCTGTCTGCCGCAGGTTCAGCGATTCGCGGCGGTTCCGGATCTCATCTGGTGTCGGGATATGCATAGTTCTGCATTACTGATGGTGATAAAAGGTAATGAACTTTATTCCATTTTGGTGAGAAACTCCGGGTGGTTACACCATCCATGGAAGATATGACGGCAGCACCCCATCCCCAAAACACCCAAAAATTCTTTTAACCGATCTCATCTATATTCATACAACAGGCAATCCACGAGCGTATGTGGATTAGTGTTTATTCATGAGTGAAGGTTTCATAACCAGCGATGACAATGAAG
>JAPKXX010000116.1 GCA_026394595.1 Methanoregula sp.
AAAGGGAGTTCCTACCTGCTCGAGAACAAGATCGCGACCATGCTGGGAATTCCGGACAATAAAAAAGCTGATATCTATCTGGAAGTCGAAAAACGGGCAAAGATCCTCGAACGCCTTCATAAAGCCGGGTATGTCAAGTTCTGGGATCTCTTCCATATGATCACAAAGATCAAGAAGCAGGGGCTCCTCACCATCGGGTCCTGATCCTCATGTTTAAAACCATAAAAGACCGGTTGCGATCCGCCCAGGGTGGTTCCCTTCCATTTGAATCGAGCATTGCCTCATTAAGGGACCGCATTGCCCAGATCTTTGAGGACAAGCAGATGGGCGCTGATCTCCTGTATATGACAACATATATGGGGTCGCTCGCTCTTGCCAATGCGACCCGTCCGGAAATCTTTTCTTATGCATCGGAACGCAGTGAGTATCTCACCTCCAGATACATAGCCAAGGTCAATTCGTATGTAAAAAAATGGAATTACAGCTATGCTGAATCATTGAGCAACGTAGCCGAAAGGACAAAGAATGAGATCCTCCAGAACATGCTGATGCGGTATTCAAATTCTATCGAGTCCAATGTCCCCGACGAGGAATTTTTAAGCAACGAACTCCTTACGATCAGGAGCGTGTACCGAAATCACTACGAGAACGGCTTTGAGATGGTGAAGAAATGGGGCGATGCCTACGTCGCCATGTTATTAGCAGGAACCGTGATCGCGATCACGCTTATGATCTCAATTGCGATCTTCTCCTCTGAAGGAATGCAGGGGACCCTGAACATGTCCTATGGGATCATCCTCGCCATCTGTTTCTTTGGTGTCTTTTTGATGTACCAGTCGGTCCCTGGTGACCCCAAGACCCACGGTCTGTGGGACCGTGCATCGAATGAGCAGAACACTATCCATGCAATGGAACGCATCATTGTCCCGGTTACCCTCGTCCTCGCACTGGTCCTCTGGGTTCTCGGTGTCCCAATCGGCTGGATTTTTGTTCTTGTTGGTGTCCTGATGGCTCCGATCGGCATCATCGGCTTCATCGATGACCATAACATTACCTTACGAGATACCGATTTCGCTACATTCATCCGTAATTACGGGGCGGTTATGGGTGGGCAGAGCACGACAGCTGTCCATGCTCTGGGGGCAATCAACAGGAAAGCCTTCATGGCACTTGAACCTCTCATCAATTCTGTCTACTCCAAGATGAACCTCGGTCTCAATGAGCGCCAGACCTGGGACCGGTTCATCGGGGACTCGGGAAGCGACCTGATCTCTAAGTACCTGAATATCTATCTCGATACCGTCAAGCTTGGTGGTCCGCCTGAGCCGATCGGCAAGATTGTCAGTTCATCGATGCTCGAACAGGTGCTCCTGCGGGAAAAGAAAGACATGCTCGCCAAGAGTTTTATCATGATCCTTGTCCCGATGCATATAGCGATGGCAGGCATCTTTATCGTGCTGTTCCACATTATGGTGACGCTTACCGGCTCTGTCTCAAAAATGATGATGCACTTCCAGAATTTGTCCAATGCGGCGAGTGGGACGACTGTTGCCGGGGGGGTGTCGGCAAACAGCGCCCTGAGCAGTTCAATGGGTATGTTCTCCAACTTTCCCGAAGATGTGATGGGTCGATACGTCATAATCATCGTTACGATCATAACGGTTGCCAATATTCTCGCATCGAAGATTGTGGGGGGTGGAGATCGATATATGTACTACTTCTACGCAGCTATATTCTGTACAGTCACCGGGCTTGTGTTCCTTATTGCACCTGTTATCGTCAATATATTCTTCAACCCGGCAGCGCTTGCGAATGTGGCAGGAACATGAACTTAAAAAAGGCGAGGCAGCAATGAAAGAAAATCTCCGCCATATCCTGATATTCACGATCACCCTTGCAACCGGGACGCTTTTCGTCATGCTGAACCTACCGCTCCTTGTCATCCTGCCCGTGACTGCTGCAATCGCGATTGCATTCCTCATCCTTTTTGGCGCAATTCCGGTCACTCTGATAACAAAACCCTTTGTGAAAACCAACAAAATCTCTTTATTAAAAAAGAGCGACGGAAAAAAGGAGACGGAAAAAAGCCCGGAACCGGCATTTGAACAAGTTGTGGTAAAGCCGGTTCCCCCACCGGTGAAAGAGAGAGAAAGAGGAATTTCATTCCATCTGGGTTCCCTTGTCTCATCGTTTAAAGCGCTGGGAACGATCCTTGCAACACGCAAGAGAAAAGGTCCAGAAAAAGTCGAGGAGATCGATAAGCTTCTCGATGGGACGATCAGTGAAAAGGTGATTGCCCCCGGTTTAGCTTCCGCGGGGGCTGGCGCTGAGGTAACTGGCTCCGCGGCTCTCCCCAGGGAAGGGGGTGCCAGAAGTGCTCCCGACCAGCCCTCCCCGCAGGACCAGCCAGAAGATCCTTTCCTTTCCCTTTCCAGTGATGAACTCGAGACCGGCCTTTTAGATGGGATCGAGGATGAGGAACAGGGAACTGGTCCATCCGCACACAGCGACCCTGCCACATCACAATCCGTACCGCTTCCTTCCGGCGGGTCAGGAATTGCATTCGGTGACTCTGATATTCCTGTTCCGCCACAGGAAATCGTATCCCAGGCACAGGATGTCCCCCCATCAGCAGAACCCGACCCTGATGATTTCGGGGATTTTGAAGATGCTGAATTCATCGACCAGGATCTCGGGGAGCTTGACACCATCGATTTCGATGCAATAAACCTTGATGATGAAAAAGGGGGGGAGGAGCCGGAAGTCAAAGCAACGACATCGGCACCGGTTTTTCCCGGAGCAGAAACGACTGCCCTTCAACCAT
Organism: Methanoregula sp.; assembly: GCA_026394595.1. Classification (GTDB taxonomy): domain Archaea; phylum Halobacteriota; class Methanomicrobia; order Methanomicrobiales; family Methanospirillaceae; genus MVRE01. Next base: position 2,825 of record JAPKXX010000116.1, read on the forward strand.
CCTATGATATAAGGCGTGACCAGGGTCGGGCAGATCAATCGGATATGGCAGCGTTTACTGCGGTCACCGGTGCTGATGATAGCATGGTAAACTCAATAGCGGCAGATATCAAGACTGTTAAAAAATCGGAGGACCTTCTCCTGCTGCGTGAACTGAAAGATTTCAAAGCGCCCGGAAAGGAGATTGAGGAAGAACTAACCGATTTATACAAAGCCCTTGATACCGCGGCTGAAAAGCAGAGAACACTCAAACAATCTCCCCGTCTGCAGGAAAAGTAAAAGGGGAAAAATAGTATACAGGTTAAAATCCGTATTTTTCGACATGAATTTTTGCGTTTTGAGATCACTTGGATAATGGAACCGTTCACGTTTCTTTCTTTGATAATTTTTTCGCATTGTCCAGTCGCATGAACCCGTTATCATGTTGGATACAAAGCCGCCTCCTTACACATCATGCGTACAAGAAGGATAAGATAAACAAACAATGGGCTTGGATCCCGGGATGAACGGCAATCTTATTTTAACCGGGTTTTTATGGCAATGGAGATGTTCTTGACACCTTTTGGGTTGAGCTTGATCTCCCGGCGTGTTATCAGCACCTCCGCAATTTCAAAGCCAAGAAACTTATCATAGATCGCGTCAAGTTGCTCGTGTGGAATGTTGAGCATGTTCTCAATAGACTGGGAATCCACGCCACTGTGCACAAGCATCGCTACCTGTTTATCGGTGGCATCAAACTCGATGCCCTTCTCCTCCATTTCCGTGTTCCCTCCTTTTAAGAACCTGTAGAGGTCCTGTAAGGTAGAGACCGGGCAGAGTATCTTACTGGATACCACTTCACCGCGCTCGGTATAATCAATCCGGATCACATCAGCTGATTTTCCCTTCACCTCAGTCTTTATCATTTCAATCGCGGTAACGTCCAGAAGTGAGACGAAGATCTGTTTTGCCGGGTTTATGAACCAGATACCTGTACGCACGATGACGATGTTACCTTTCTCCCACCGGGCTTCCTGGATCATAACACCCCCGCGGATCGCAGGGGCTTTGAAATACGCGCGGAGACGGTACGCATCACATGAGTTCAGAATCAGCCTTTTTAAAATCTTGAGTACTTTATCAACAGATTTAATCCTGAAAACTAGTTCTTTTGGGGATTTTACCGTAATGATGAGTGTACTGCGGGTTTCCGCAAGATCGACAATTGATGTAAACAGTATTTCCTGGTTGAGAGGAGTCGGAATGACAATCCTGTCTTCACCGATACCGAGCTTCACGACAACCCATGAACCATTATGGTCGACCTTGACCGGGGCCTCTTTCATGAAACCTCACCGCAGGGGTTCCTTGGTGCGGAGAACCTCAACACAGTATTTCTCTATGGAGTCAAGCAGGGCTTTTTTGGCCATTTTCTGGCGGGTTTCGTCATCAGAAAAGAAGTCCTTTGCTAAATATCTCAGGGTGATGACATAATACTCAAGCCATGGAAAATTCTTTTCGATATCAGAAAGGTGCCCGAGCGCTTCCTTGGTATCCTTGTTCAGCAGGTCAAATGCAAAATCAAAAAGTTCGATCGTATGGGCAGGCATCCCCTTGGTCAGCGCAAGCTTGCGAAAACTGTGGTACGTGATCTTTTTTGTTGTGAGGAGTGAAAGTTTGAGTCCCAGAAAGACGGGTTCGAGATTGTCGGGATACTGCTTGATCAGTTGGTTAACGACTCCCGCTGCCCCACCTGCATCCTTGCTGTCGAGCTTGAAATAATACATTTCCCGCAGGAAATTGATATCATTGTAGAACTGCTCAGAGCCGATCTCAAGCAGCCTTTTCTTCATCTCAATATTGTTGGAAATCTTTGCCTTTTCGAGCCCGACTGTGACAAACCACGCCTCGCTCGGGAACCACTCAAGTGAAAGAAAGATCATCTGCCAGAAGATCTTATCAAGAAAAGCGGTGTCCTCAAGCTCCAGCTGCGGGACTTTATGGAGGGGCGGTTTTTTACGCGAGAGCTCAAGCATCTTCTCGCGCGCCAGCAGTTCAATCTCACCGGGGCGCGTCTTTTTCGCCCGTTCCTGCTCGGTAAATTCACGCCGGGATAGCGTATAATAGCAGTGGGCAACTGCCGCACCGAGCATTATGTCGAGATTCCAGTAATTGCGCAGGTATTCGAGGGCATGGGCGAAGTCCCCTATCTTTAACAGTTTCAGACCCACCACAATGTTGATCCCCATATCCGCGTCCTTGCGTTTTTTTAAGCGCAAGGCGTTGAGGATCACCTTTTTTACATATTCAAAATCATTGACGCTGGTGCTTACATCCAGAACCTTGAAGGTGATACTGTCGATGAAGTCATCATACGATTCGTCGGCAATATCTGGAAATGAATTTTCCAGTGCGGAGACAACATAACCAAAAAAAACGGGAAGGTTCGCATCGACCTTTGCGGTATTTTTTTCAATGTACCCGAAAAAGTCCTTTTTTAAAAGGTACATCTTGTTGTAGATGACCGCATCAGAGAGTTTCTCCCCCCGCACCATATATGGAACATAGAGCGCCAATATATTAAAATATACGATATCCCCGCTATGCCTCGTCAGCGGTATAGTAATAATATTCACCGCGTGCCTTCTGCTCGCGGTCAAGGAATGAATCAGGCTTATTAATCCGTGGTCTGCCGCTCTGGTCACGCCGGAATGTAACATCAAGCCCTTGCAGGAAACGGTTCATTCCGACATGCATGTCAAAAGGACCGGCTGCCGTACATGTCATACCGGGTTCGCCTTCGAAGACAAGGATGCGTTCACTGATCATGTCAATCATATAGATGTCGTGATCAATCACAAGTATCCCCGTCTTCCTGCCTTCTGCAAGGTGCTTGATCATGCGGGTCACTTTTACCCGCTGCTCAACATCGAGGTGGGCACTGGGTTCATCGAGAATATAGAGATCGGCTTCACGGGAAAGGCAGACAGCAATCGCAACGCGCTGGAGCTCCCCGCCGGAGAGCGTATCCACGGGGGACTGGAAGATAGGCTGGAGGGAGAGCGGTTCAATGATCTCGTGCTGATAGAAGGACGAGTCAAATTTTGGAGCGCACCGCCGCAGGTACATCTCAACGGTATCTGATGAATCGGCATTGATGTACTGGGGCTTGTAGGAGATTCTCAGCGTAGTATCAAGCGATCCTGTGTCAGGTTTTTCAACTCCCGCAAGCAGCTTGGCAAACGTACTTTTTCCCGTGCCATTTGCACCGACGACCCCGAGCACCTCGCCACACCGGATTGTACCACCGGAAACGGTGAGCTGGAATAATTCATACTTTTTGGTCATCGGCGGGATCCCGACAAGGTCCTCTCGTGCCGACCCCTTCTCGTGCGCCCGTTTCTCAAAAACCACCTGCGTCTCCCGGAAACGGACGTTCTCCTCGGTAAGGAAGCCTTCGAGATACTGATTTATCCCAACCCTGACACCCTTTGGACGGGTGATGATCCCAAATACCGCAGGTTTGCCATAGCCAACATGGATGGTATCTGCAAGCATGTCCAGAATGGCAAGGTCGTGTTCGACAATCACGACGGGGCGTTTTTCTGCCAGTTCACGGATAAGCGCAGCCGCTTCAATCCTCTGGTAAAGATCGAGGAAGGGAGTGATCTCATCAAAAAAATAAAAGTCTGCTTCCCGAGCGAGGCATGCGGCAATTGCGACCCGCTGGAGTTCCCCGCCCGACAGTGTACCGATCTGGTGGGAGA
>JAPKXX010000100.1 GCA_026394595.1 Methanoregula sp.
GGATCTGGTATGTGGTGATTTCATGAGAAAAGCAATGGGTGAAACCTACTCAAATGCCGGAATCCTCAAAAGGGCTGGCAAAGGGCTTGTGATGGACATTGCGGGCGCTGAATTTTTCGTTCTTGAGGAAGATCTCGGCGCACTCATGAGCGACCAGAGGGCAGATGTCGTAAACACTGTCGGGGAGGCTGAGGGATGTGCATGGCTCTCGCCGCTCGTTGCACACAAAAAGATTGACATGACTGCCTTGATCGACCGGCATATCTACGTGGTCTCGTACCAGGGGTTCGGGCGGGTCATCGGGGGTGACAAGCGGCGTGAAGTCATCAGGGAATACCATCCGGGCGATCATACAATGATATGATTCAAACGTATCTCCTTTTTACGGTACTGGATATAAGGCACACCACAGTTGATTTCCGGGAGTGCATTTCGGCAAACAGACTCATGCGGGCAATCTGACCGTTTTAAAATTCCTTGCCAGATACAGGTGGCACGCGATTAGGCAGATTATCGAAAGAAGAGCCATCCCATATACAAGGGGTATTGCCTGATCCCGGTAGACGGGATCGATCTGGGAGGGCAGTATTCCCGCCAGTCCGAATGCCACAAACACCGATGACGCGTAGACATCCCGAATTGAGAAGAAGTAGACCGCAGATGCCATACCGGTCAGGATAAAAACCAGGATTCCGTACGATTGGTTGACCGGGGGGCTGTGGGCAAGGGCTGTGAGACCGAAGAGCAGTCCGGTGATCAGCACACCGGCAACTATTGAGGCAAACGCCCCGCTATGCCGGACATATGCCTGCAGGTGGGTGCCGGTCAATACCCAGCACACCATCACACTGGCAATCGCAACGGGCAGCACCAGCCCGAGCATGTTGAAGAGAGCGAGCCTGTCTGCACCGTAGGGCGTGAAGGTGACGAAAGATACATACCCGATGAGCCCGGTGAATGTGGATGCAAGCGCAGTACGCCGCAGGGAACGAAACCCGATCTGGAGTGTCGTTACAGCACCGTTCCGGAACGCGGAACCGAGGCAGAACAAGGGCACGAGGATCCCTACCATGATGTTCGCAAACACAGTATAGAGGATCATGGGCAGGGACTGGTAGTGCTCAAAGAGCCCCAAGCTGCCTTCAAGCAGAAATGTCTCGAGAACCCAGACAACGTAGATGATGAGCGGGATGATAAGGAGCCGTTGACTGGAAGACCGGAACAAACGATGTTGCTCCCTATGGTGATCGGAGATGTGTTCTTCCGAAGCGATCATTGTGGGTCTCACCATGAACCGAACATATCAGGACTCCCTTTTAAAAATGGGAAACCCTCATTGTCGTGTAGCAAGGAACTCTTCGATAAGAATCTGGCGTTCCTTACCATGCAATGACTGGTGCCGGAACTGCTCATCGAATGTCAAAGCCGACCGCTGGTAAAACAGCCCCAGGGCGATTGGCGCATCGCTGTTATAGTCCCATTCTCGTACTTTTTCGCAGGCGATCCCTGCATCAGAACGGTCATACTCTTGCAGAGGATAGACCCGCGGGTTATACTGGCTGGTCATGTTGAAGAACGTGGCACAGATCTGCAGCACATCGACAAAAGCAAACCCTTTGTGGTCGATGGCTCCCCGTATCAGGGATTTTAACTGGTCCCTTTTCTGGGTATAGCCCCGGGCAATATATGTCCCACCGCTGGCAAGCATCAGCTCCAGCGGGTTCAACGGGTACTCCAGGGTTCCCATAGGTGTCGATTTCCCCTTAAACCCGTGCGGGGAGGTCGGAGTGTACTGGCCGGTGGTCAGCCCGTATACGCGGTTATTGTGTACAATTACGGTGATGTCGATGTTTCGTTTGGCAGCAAATATGAGGTGGTCAAGACCCTCGGCATACGCATCGCCATCTCCTACACAGCAGATCACCTTCAGGTCCCGGTTTGCCAGCTTGATGCCGCTCGCAACGGGGATCGCCCTGCCGTGGATCGAGTAGAAACTGTTGATATCTAGGTAATCGGCGATCTTCGCATGGCAGCCGATACCAGATACCAGCACGATTTGATCCAGGTCTTCCCCTTCCTGTTCAAGGTCTGTGAGTACGTTTTTGAGAGTGTGCTGGATTGAGAAATTCCCGCACCCAGGACACCACGTGTTCTGGGCATCAGTGATTAGGTGCCGGCCGGTCATACACCCGCCTCCTTCAGGCGCTCTACAAGCATTTCCGGCGTGAGCGGGCGTCCGTCATACTGCAGGACCATCGTATCCACGGTGATGCCGTGAAGGCGCAGGAGTGCGGCAAGCTGGCCCGTCGCGTTCTCCTCGACCGAGATCAACCGCCGGGCTCCCTCCAGCGCCTGTTTCAGACGGATCTCTGGGAATGGTGAAAGCACGACCGGCCGGACAGCCCGGAGCCCGAGCTCATGGGCTGCTTCAGTGCAGGCCCCCTGCACAGAACCCCAGCATACAAGCATTGTCCCTGCATGTACCGGACCATCAGTAATAACCGTATCATATGCTTCCATCGCTTCGGCAAGATGGGCAGCCTTCCTCATCCGCTTGCGGGTCATCTGCGCTACGATCGCTGCCTCTTCGGTCGTGATCCCCGTTTCATCGTGCGCATAGCTGTTCACCTTGACCACGGCTCCACGGGTCCCGGGGAAAGCCTGATGTGAGACTACCGAACCGTTGTCTGCATACCGGTGGTAGGTGTTTGATCCATCCCAGAGTACAGGTCCCCTGAACGGCACTTCGGGAAGCTGTACCGGATCAAGACTGAACGTCCCTTCAGACAGGGTCTTGTCAGCAAGGATGATGGCTGGTACCTGATAGTGCCCTGCGATATCCATCGCGACTGCCGACCAGGCATATGCCTCCCGGGCAGTCCCGGGCGCAACAACGAACCGGGGGAACTCGCCCTGCCCAGCGTGTAAAATGAAATGGAGGTCGGACTGCCCGGTAAACGTTGGGAGACCTGTCGATGGTCCGGTACGCTGCGAAACAACGATCACAAGGGGGATCTCCGCCATGCCAGCGAGTGAGAGCCCCTCCGTCATGAGGCAGAACCCTCCACCCGAAGTTCCGATTGCCGGCCGCCCTCCGGCATAGGAGATCCCGAGCGCCATCAGGATCACCGCGATCTCATTCTCAGGATGGATAACAGTGATCCCAAACCGGTCCGCATGTTCTGCAAGGAAGTGAAGGAGGCTTGAAGAGGGAGTCATAGGATATGAGACATACGCCGAGAGCCCCCCGTGAATGAGCCCGAGAGCAATCGCTTCGTTGCCTGAGATCAGGGAGAAGCGGCGGTCCCCGATCCGGTTGATTGGATGGACAGCAGTGACCTGATCGTACCCCTTTCGTGCGACACGCAGATTGATATCAGCTCCTTTTGGGATGTGGCGGTTGAAGACCTCGCTGACCGTATCCCACGGGATCCCTGCTGAACTGGCAAATGCCCCGATCAATGCAGAGTTTCCCATGATCGCCGGCGCGTTCTCAGACGTGAGCGCTGCGCTGACCGATATGCCCTGCCCCGGTGCTTTTACCACATCTGAATTGAATACTGTCACCGTCTTTTCATGGAAACGCCCGCTGTGCAGGCTTATCGTATCCATGTTGAGGGCAATGACATAGTCAACCATATTCCGGTGGACATCCACCGGATGGTCTGCTCCCCGTATGATTGCAAAGTTGTGCCCGCCGCGGATCAGAGAGGGGTATTCATAATACGTGCAGGTGTGATACCCGACAGAATTGAGCAGTTGGGCGACAACCGCACCGGCACTGTTGATCCCATCACCCGCCTTCCCTCCGACAAGAACTGACACGTCCTGAGCCATTTTTTCCCCTACACTCCAATACAATATGCTGATGCATATAGATTGGCATACGCTGCGTTCCGGTGTTTTATTGATACGTCGTGATGAGCGTGTCCACTCTTATCGCATCGGGCCCCATTTTATCGGTATAGTTATATTCAAATAGAGAGGCGTCAACCATCATCACATAGGCAGTATTCCGGTTGGGGATCCTGCTCCCCTTTACCGGGAGACCGGAAGCCATATCCAGCCATTGTGACAATGCTCCCGCACGCAATGGGGGATCTTGACGGATGTGAACGCGTGAAAACCAATTCGATCATTTCAGATAAAAAGACCTTCTCTTTCCACAGGAAGGGGGGGATCGACCTTCAGAGCCTGATCAATGCGATGAGGCATAACAACCTTGGCATCCGCTGGAGGGCTGCACTTGTCCTTGGTGAGATCGGGGAACCGGCTCTCAAACCCCTGATAAAGGCTTTAAAAGATGAGGATAAGGACGTCCAGTGGCTCGCAGGAATTGCACTTGCACGGATGGGAAAGGTCGCGATCCCGCAATTGATCCGCGCCATGACAGAGAAGGATCCCGATGTGCGCTGGCGGGCGACCATCATCCTTGCCAAGTATGGAGAGGCGGCAGTCGAATCGCTCATCAATCTACTCGGGGATAATGAGAGCGATGTCCGCTGGCACAGTGCTCTTGCGCTCTCGATCATCGGAAAGCCGGCTGTGGAGCCCCTGATCCTTGCGCTCAAGGATAAAGACTGGCTTGTACGAGTAAGGGCAGCGTGGGCGCTGGGCGAGATTGGAGATACCAATGCGGTGGAACCTCTGATCCAATCGGTAAATGACCAGGACTGGTATGTCCGCTGGAGCGCCGCTGATGCCCTCGGTAAGATCGGGGACCGGAAGGCGACCAAATGCCTTATTACCGCACTTAAGGAACCCGATTCGTTTGTACAGTTGCCGGCTTCGTGGGCGCTGGGCAACCTTGGCGATGAAGAATCGGTCGATGCCCTCGTCCAGTCGCTGAAAAGCACGGACTGGTCAGTCCGGTGGGGCGCAGTTGAGGCGCTGGGCAAGATCGGGGACAAGAGAGCACTTGAGTTCCTTAAAAATGCCCTCGAAGACAAGGATGAATACGTCCGTAATGCAGCAGAAGAAGCAATTGAATTGATCCAGTCCTGATCCGGGGCAAAGGGCTGGTACCATCACCCTTTTTTCGGGATCATATTCTCAAGAAGCGCCTTGATATCGGCAATCCTGTAAGGTTTTGCGAGGGTGCCGGCAAGCCCGAACGATGCATACCCGGTCATCATCAAATCATTGGTGTAGCCGCTGGACATAATCACTTTTGCCTGCGGGTCGAGCGTATGGATATTTTCAAATGCCTCCCTGCCACCCATCCCTTCCGGTACCGAAAGATCGAGAATCACAAGGTCGAACGGGTGGCCTTTCGATTTCTCCTGGCTGTAGAGCTCGACCGCGGCGGCACCGTCACGTGCAGACATCAGCTCGTAACCAAGAAACTTCATTACCTCGCTGGTGACATCGAGGATCACCTGCTCATCATCCATTAAGAGCACCTTTCCCTTTCCGGTCATTCCTGTGCCACCATATCCGATATCCTTCAGTCTTGAACGACACCTATAAGAGATTTGCCTTCAGGTTGCAGGTTGCGTTCATGAGACCAGATGCACCGGTATCCGCCATTGGCACGTGGCGCTCATTTTCGCTTCCGCAACCGGTCAGCTTCTGCCTTGTCCTCGACACGCAGGAGGAATGTCCCGTGGCAGGGCTTTGTAAATGGGAAGATCACAAAATCACCGTCAAGCCCAATAGAAATCGGCGGCACACCGATGATGTGCGTATCAAAGATCTTGAACCCGGGCTGGACATCACGGGACTCCCCGAATTGTTTCCGGACATAGTCCCGGCATTCCTTGAACGATCCGCCCCTCATGATCACCTCGTACGGCAATGATTCTATACAGCCCATGGCGCCACCTCATCCAGCATTTTTTTGAGAGGCATCGGATTATGCACCGCGTTTGCAGCGATGTTTATACAGGGGAACTCGATGGAAGAGACAATTTTGTCGTAATGCTCGCCGTAAATGATGGCATAAAGACGTGCTTTTGAGATGGCGCCCATCGTTGCAGCATAGCTCACGCCTGCGTCATTATGGATAAATACAAAGCAAAGATCGAAATCGCGTTTCTTTTCCGTGATCTGATCGATAGCCCGGTCAAGGTCCAGTGCCTCTCCGAGATAGTGCCGCTTGGGATCTGCGACAACCAGAAGGGTGACGGCTGACCGGTTGCCCGCAACTACCGGTGAAATGCCCGCCTGCCTGAGGCGGTGGATCAGGTAGAGAGCAATACTTGTCTGTACTGGCACCTGCGGGCACCCGAGCACGAGCAATGCGGATCGTTGTGATTTTACCTCATCAGCCAGATCAATCAGACCCCTGTTTTTGTACACCTACTATCATTTGAGAAAATGTATAAGGTTACGCATGGGAGGTCATTTCATAAAAATCCGGAATTATTAAAATTTTGGGATGCAAAGGTGAAAGTATACGCGTCCCCGCCGCGGATTCAGGCATCTTTTTCTGTCGCCTGCTGAACCCATTCCAGGTAGGGGGCGTGACCCGCAATGACCGGTAGCGCAATAATCTCCGGTATTTCGTAGGGGTGTAATGCTTTGATCGCAGCAATAACCTCATCCACTTTTTCCCCTGTCGTCTTTGCGATAAGCAGGTGCTCCTGATCGTCACAGAACTCCCCCTTCCACCGGTAGATCGACCGCACTGGCATTACGTTAACGCAGGCAACCAGCCCGCGGTCGACCAGCGCCCGTGCCATTGCCGCAGATTCGGATGCAGGTGCTGTTGAGAGGATCACAACGGTCTGTCCTGGCATGCTCATCATCGGACTCCTAGAACCATGGCTGGTCCTGCATATCCCATTTTGCATAGCTCACCTTCACCAGCAACCATGCCGGCAGGAAGAGCAGCGCCGACAAAATTGCATAGAACGGGTTAACAAATGCAAGCATGATCAGGACGACCAGGGCCACGCCAACTGCAAGGAGATAGGTGAGCAGGACTCTGGCGTCATACACGAGCACGCTCGGTGAGAGCCCGGTAAGCCAGACCGTTACCGCAAGAGCATAGAATGAAACAGAAAGGCACAGCACCAGTGCGGGTGCGAGGAACACAGCCCCCCCGGATGCCAGACTGACAAAGACGATGAGTGCAGCAGGAATCATCTGCAGCACGGCAAAACTGCACATCTTGCTTTTCAGGAGCGAAGGGACACTGACCGGCAGGCAGGTGTACGAACTGAAGGAATCGAACATGGTGAGCCAAGTGTACATCGTTGAAGCAATCACGCCGGTAAGTATTGCAAAGAGGAGGAGGATATCGCCCGGAGGGAGAAACCGTGCAAGCACCGAAAGGAGAAACCAGAGGAGCCCTAGGGGGATGAGAAAGGAGAAGAGTGTCTGCCCGATGAAGCTGCCGCTGCGCAAAAGGTCGATTAAATCCTTGGCAGCAAGAGGGGGATAGGGAAAAAACGACAGTTTTTTAGTCAGCGGAACAAGCGCGTTTTTAAACCTCTTTGTTGCATCCGCACATTCTGATGTGAAAAGGAGTACGGCGATGGCAGAAGGGATGATTACGACAGCGCACGCTACAAGGAGGGTGGGCCATGAAAACGTGTAAAAGAGCTGCAGCGGGGGGAAGAGGGCAGCCGGGCCGATGCCGGTATACAGGGAGAAAGCAGCCCACCCGATGGCCATGATTATCAGAAGGACGCCGAGCACCTGCTTCGACCGTGAATAGACCGTGGAGAGGAAGAAAATAAGGGCAAGACCGGTCAGGAATGCAAGGGTAAGCGTAAGGAGGAGGAGGAGGGGAAGATAGGGGGGGACTGCGATGAATGGGGACGCGAGGGCAAATCCGGCAACAACCGGTAAGACCCACAGGATCATGTAATACACGGTGTCTTTCACAACAAAGGTGCAAAAGATTTCCTGTTCGGAGATTGGCAGGCTTCTTGCAGAGTACGAGAGCAGGCTTGCCTGCCCGAACCGCCGGTTCATCACCTCCATACCGAGAAGGCCGAACCCCCCGACCATAATACCGAGCAGAAGGAACATGGCGTGGATGATAATCGCAAGATACCCCGGCGGGACAACTGCCCGGAAGAGAGGAAGAAGAAAAGAGCCCATGAACGCGATCCCAAAGATCATTACCGGAAAGAGCGCAAAAGAGAGGCTCCCGAACATCGTGGAATGGACCCGCCATTCCTCCTTCATCATGTTCGTGAAGAGCTTAAACATGACCATCCTTCTCCACGAGCGAGAGGAAGAAGTCGTCAAGGTGCTGGTCTCTCTCTTTTAATTCCGCAACAGTACCGGTATAGAGGAGTTTTCCCTTGTGCAGGATTGCAAACCCCGAACAGATCTCTTCTGCGATCTCAAGGATATGGGTTGATATGAAGATGGTGTTGCCGCGTTTGACGTATTCAGTCAGGTAATCTTTCACCTTCCGCTGCATGATCGGGTCGAAGTTGATGAGCGGTTCATCGATCAGGGCCAGCGTCGGTTTGTGGATGAACGCTTGGGTGAACATCAGTTTCTGGCGGGTACCGCGGGACAGGTCCTTGCAGAGCACGTCCCTTTTATCACCGAAATCCAAAAAATCGAACCACCAGTCCGCCAGTTTCTGGACGTCAGGTATATGGCGCACTTCTCCGACAAAATCCAGGTACTCGGTGGCGGAAAGAAAACTGGGCGGAGTTTCCTGTTCCGGGATGATCCCCACCCGTTCCCGGACACCAATGGGATCTTTTTTTACATCGAGCCCAAGAACAGTAGCCGATCCTGAGGTCGGGCGGATTTGCCCGGTCAGCATCTTGATCATCGTTGTCTTTCCTGACCCGTTCGGTCCAAGGAGGCCAAAGAGCTCCCCCTGCCCGATTGACACCGAGACATTGTTTACAGCGACCACGTCACCGAACTGTTTCATAAGCCCCTGTGTCACAATAATGCCCTGTTTCATCTCCATAAAGCTCATATTATGAGTCCCGCCTTATAAGCCTATGACACATATCATGTGCTCTGAAAAGAATAACCATTTAGTATCGTTAATTACTAGAGATTATACCACACATGGGTACTGGATATGTACGCAGCACGCATGAGCAATCTCCCGCCGTATCTTTTTGCACGGATCGACGAGATGAAAGCCGAACAGGTAAAAAAAGGTGTAGATATCATCGACCTTGGCGTTGGGGATCCTGATCTTGCTACCCCGCCCCATATCGTAGAATCGCTCTGCACAGCAGCAAGGAACCCGGAGAACCACCACTACCCGTCGTACGTGGGTATGCCCGCGTACCGGAGTGCTGTTGCCGATTGGTACAAACAGCGGTTTGGCGTTACCCTCGATGCCGGTAAAGAGGTTGTTG
>JAPKXX010000046.1 GCA_026394595.1 Methanoregula sp.
GCATCCTTTACTTCGTCAGGCAGGTTGTATTTCTTTGCCCAGTCATAGAGGATGAACTTCAGGCCGGAGTCCCCGAATTCTGAAAAAAAAGCTTTTGGAGCCGGGTCATCGAGAAGGTACTCTGTCTTTTCAATGACGTCGTGGGCGATCTCAAGGAGGATCCGCCGGACTTTTTCCACATCAGTACCGTAGGCAACTGACACCGGGATTGTTATCCGGAGTTTCTGGTCCGGCTCTGCGAATTTGACGATTACATTGGTCGTGATTTTGTTGTTCGGGATGGTGACAATCTGGTAATCCAGCGTCTTAAGCCGGGTGCTCCGGGGACCCCCGTTGATAACATCACCATAATACTGGTCGACCTTGATCCGGTCACCGACCTTGAATGGCTTGTCGACCGTGATGATCGCGCCGCCAAAGAAATTGGAGATGATATCCTGTGCCGCCAGCGCAATAGCGAGACCTGCGATCCCGGCACCGGCAAGGAAGGGTGTGATATCGACTTTGAACGTGTACAGGATCAGGATAATTGCGGCAAACCAGACCACGTATTTTGCCACGAGCTCGAGCAGTTCGACCAGTCGGTCGTCCCAGTCGCTGTCTGATTTTTCAGCGAATGCATGCCCGTAGATCAGGATGATGTCATGGAGGAATGATGAGATGACCCAGGCTCCGATGATGATGCAGAACGAGTTGATGGTGCGGTCGTCGAGGATCCACTGGTACTGGGTCGGGACGATGCCGAAATATTTGAGCGCGATATAGACCTAGACAGCGACAATTGCGATCTGAAGGGGTTTCCCGATTGCCGCGATGATGATGTCATCCCACCGGGTCTCGGTCTCACCCGCTTTGGATTTCAGCCAGCGGACAATGAAATTTGCGATAAGTGCGAGCAGGACACCAAACAGGATGGTGACTGCCGCGTAAACGTAACCCATCTCCATATACATACAGCTTATGACATGCAGCGGTAAATACTTATGAGATTTATGGCGTCAGGCAATGAGATCGCAGGGATCCTGCATAAACTGGTGGATCGTGACCTGGCCTTTATGCACATATGCGGCACCCACGAGGCATCGATTGCACGGGCAGGGCTGCGTGCCCTGCTCCCGGAGCGGCTGAAGATCGTGATGGGCCCGGGCTGCCCTGTCTGCATCACCCCGCAGGGAGAGATCGATGCTGCACTGGAACTGGCAGGACAAGGGTGCATTATCGCAACCTACGGCGATCTGCTCCGGGTCCCCGGCTCGAAAGGATCGCTTGAGTCATGCGGCGGGGATGTCCGGGTGGTGCAGGGCATTCATAAGGCAGTCGAGGCCGCGCAAAAAACCGATAAGGAGGTCGTCTTCATCTCTGTCGGATTTGAGACAACAGCCCCGACCGTTGCTGCGATGCTGCTCACCCGGCCTCCAAAAAATTTCTCGATCCTGTCCTGCCACCGCATTGTCCCGCCCGCGATGAAATGGCTGCTTGAACAGGGCGAGGCAAAGCTGGACGGGTTCATGCTGCCCGGCCATGTCTGCACGATCACGGGATATGAAGACTATGAACAGTTCCCGGTGCCGCAGGTGGTGGCAGGGTTCGAACCGGAAGATATTCTCCTTGGCCTTGTCATGCTTGTCCGGCAGGTCAGGGAGGGAACACACCGGGTAGACAATGCGTACCCGCGGGCAGTCACCCGGGAGGGCAATGTCAAGGCGAAAAAAGTGATGTACGAGGTCTTTGAACCCTGCGATGTCGAATGGCGCGGGTTTCCGGTCATCCCCGGTTCCGGGCTCCGGTTAAAAAAAGAGTTTGAACAGTACGATGCACAGAAAAAGTTTGGTATTGTCTTTGAGCACATCAGCAAGCATTCCGCCTGTATCTGCGACAAAGTCCTGCGAGGGATCGCACAGCCGTCTGACTGCAGGTTGTTTTCAAAAGCCTGTAACCCGAGAACTCCGATCGGCCCGTGCATGGTGAGCCATGAAGGCGCCTGCAGGATCTGGCACCTGTACCACCAGAAAAAAGCCTGATACCTTAGGATCTGCTAATTTTTTCTGTTGAATGTCTTCCCGATAAGGGCCCTGATATCCTCTTTAAGATTTTTCAAGTTCCTGATGTCCCGGGCCTCATCAACGCCATCGATTAAGAGTTCTCCGGCTGGTTTGATGCCAACATTTCTCATGAACGCTCTGATGACCGAGGTGATGCATGAGAAATGCGTTTTTCCTTTTCTTCCTGCTACAGAAAGGATCAGTCCCTTTTTCCCGTTTGCTGCATGCCCGGTAATTGTCTGGTCGGCATGGTATGCCTGGCACCGGTCGATGAGGAGTTTGAGATCGCCGGGGACTGAATTTGTGTATACCGGAGAGCAAACAACAAGCAGGGACGCGTGCCGGATTGCGCCGATGATATTATTCATATCATCCTCAAATGTGCAGGTGCCGGTGTTATAGCACTGGTAGCACCCGATGCAGGCATGGATATTGAGATCATGGGGGTAGATGACCTGTACCGTCCTGCCGGTTGCATGCACTGCTTCAACCGTCCATCCGGCAAGAATGCTGCAGTTGCCGTCCGCTCTCGGGCTGCCTTGGATCACCACAACATCCGTCACTACACCCGTGGGAGCTTTTACCCCTTGTATTTTGTGTGCAGCAAGAAATTTTTCCGGGTCCGCCTCAAGCTTGCGCTCCCATGCTTCTGCCATATCGCGTGCCACCTGCTCAGCGGTGAGCGGTACGGTCGGGGAATATTCGTAGGAATTGGTGCCGGAGCGTGCAAGCACCTGCCCACCTGAACTGACCGATACCTGATACCGTACCAACCCCGGATAGACAGAAGAGAGATCCTGTTTTGATAGAGTCAGGATGTACGATGTGCCGCGGGATGTAATCTCGTGCCTGAGTACCGGGTCCATGGTATCTTAAAAAGTAGTTCCGGTTCCGGGTATATTATAACCGCCTGTACCAGTTTCAACAAAGAATGTTCCTGCCCGCAATCTCCAAAGCTTTAAACACATTGATAACATCAGTTATGTGGAATTTTATTGCCCCGGTAGGGTAGTGGACATCCTAGAAGCCTCCGGAGCTTTTGACCCGGGTTCAAATCCCGGCCGGGGCGTCCTGTATTGGGGTTAAACCCCCCTCTTCTTTATGGTATATCCATACAGGGGAGAACCTGTCTCAGGTTCACCCTATGAAACAAAGTACCGGGCAGCACCCAGTCACATATCCTTATGTGGTTGTGCCAGAAATGGATTGAATGGAATTCTTTCAACAGAAGGATAACGTCATGGACATAAAAACCGATATCCTCAAGAGACTCAGGGCAAAAAAAGGGGAGGTTGAACGAAGATATCATGTAAAACGCATGGGCCTTTTTGGCTCGTACTCCCGTGGAGAGCAGAGGGCAGGGAGTGATATTGACATCCTGGTAGACTTTCATGATGGTGCTGACCTCTTTGATCTCGCCGGATTGAAAAATTATTTAGAAGAGACCCTCCAGACCCGCGTGGATGTCATCCCCGCCCGTGCTCTCCGGGATGAACTAAAAACAGCAGTCCTTGCCGATGTGAAGTATGTATGAGGAGTCTTCTCATCTATCTTGGGGACATGTTTGATGCAATGGATAAGATTCAGAAATTAACCGGAGGGATGTCCATTGAGGAATTCTCCAATGATGAGAAGACCATCAGTGCAGTCCGGGATAAATTTTCTATTCTTGGCGAAGCGGTGAAAAATATTCCTGATGACATCCGCCGGAAATATCCGGAGATCGCATGGAAAGATATGGCAGGAATCAGGGATATCCTCACGCATGCCTATTATCGAACTGACCTGAATCTTCTCTATACCGCCAGGATAAGAGGAGGCTAAATACCCCTACCTTGTTGTAACCTTGAACCAGCTCCTTTTTTAAAAAACCATACCCTTTTTCCACACATATTACCCTATAAAAACCTTCATTGCCTCTGCCCTCCTTCTCACGTTATAAGGAGCAAAGGGGCATGCTGTTTGAACCGAGCGATGAGATCTACCAAGCAGCACTGGATCTCCATGAAAAACATCATGGAAAACTGGAAATCCGTTCGAAAGTCCCGCTCAAGACCCGGCATGATCTCTCCCGTGCATACACCCCCGGCGTTGCTGAAGTCTGCCGTGCAATTGCAAAGGACAAAAATCTTGCGTACAAATGCACGCTAAAGGCAAACACGATTGCGATCGTTACCGACGGCTCCGCGGTGCTCGGGCTTGGAAACATCGGAGGGTATGCGGCAATCCCCGTCATGGAGGGAAAGGCGATTCTTTTTAAGGAGTTTGCGGGTATCGACGCGTTCCCCATCTGTTTTGAGAGCTATGAAACAGATTTTACCGACCAAGTAAAGAATATCGCGCCGGTATTCGGCGGGATCAATCTTGAGGATATTGCTGCGCCGAAATGTTTCGAGGTTGAGGATGCCCTGCAGGATATCGGCATCCCCGTCATGCATGATGACCAGCACGGCACTGCCGTTGTGGTCCTTGCTGCGCTTCTGAACGCGTGCAAAGTGACCGGGAGACGGTACGAAGACCTCAACATCGTGATCAGTGGCGCAGGAGCTGCGGGATATGCAATCTCCCGGTTGCTCAAATGCATCGGGTACAACCCGGACTTCTGCACCATGGTACACGAGATTATCGTCTGTGATACACACGGGACGATATTCCGGGGCCGGGAAGGGCTGTACAAGAACAAGTACAAGTTTATCCTCGGGGAGGAGACCAACCACTCTGCACTCTCGGGAACACTTGCGGACGCGATGATCGGCGCAGATGTGTTCATCGGTGTATCTGCGCCGGGGATTGTAACAGCAGAGATGGTACGGTCCATGAGCAGGGATCCCATTGTCTTTGCGATGGCAAACCCGGTCCCTGAGATCTGGCCGGACGATGCGAAGGGCGCCGGTGCGGCTGTGGTCGGCACGGGCAGGAGCGACTTTCCCAACCAGATCAACAACGTGCTTGCATTCCCCGGGATCTTCCGCGGGGCGTTAGACGCCCGTGCGACCAGGATCACCGATGAGATGAAGGTGGCTGCTGCCCATGCCATCGCAGGATATATTGCAAAACCCACCCGTGACCGGATCCTCCCGAACATCCTTGACAAGGAAGTCACAAAGGTTGTTGCCCGGGCAGTGAAAGATGCCGCCGTGCTCTGCGGGTGCAGCAGGCTGGTCTAACAATTACTTTTTTATCGCTGCTCCGTGTATTTACTGCAGCAGCGGAATTATTCCCCGGGTGCTGTCCTATCCGTATCCCGTAATCTCGTAATCGATTGCGGTGGAATTCTTTACACATTCCTTTCCATGGACAAGCACTTCCTCAACCACTCGTTTTAACAATGCCGGGTAGACAGCGCCGACCATCTCCTGCACCGGTCTCCCGTCACAGAAGAACTTGAACGTGGGCGTGCTCAGAACCCCATAGCGCTCGGCAGTCCACTGGCTGGTCAGGATATTGAGCCGGGCAAAGAGCACAGATCCTTTGAATTCCTGGGCAAACGTGGTAAAATAGGGCTCCATCTGGCGGCAGAACGCACACGTCGGCGAATAAAACATGACCGCGACCGGTGTCTTTCCTTTCTCGACCGTCTTCTCCCAGGTCAGGTCGCTCACTTCAACAAGGTTCTCCGCAACCGGTGGCGATGCCTTCTGTTCCGGCACGACCGGCTGTACGAGAGGTGCTTTCTTTTCCGGGTCCATCCACAAGCCCTCTGTAGCAGTGATTAGGAGATGCGATTCTTATAGTTTGTCCCGGACGAGCCGGCAGGTGAGGACTGATGCGCCAATGAGACCGGCAAGCACCGCCCAGATAGGGAGAGGCGACTTCCATGTCGTAGGTGCAGGAGTATGCGTGACGGTCTGCGCTGGGATTTGTGTCGCTGTGAACGTCGCCGGTGTTGGTGCCGGGGCACGGTATTCGACAATCCTGAATGTCGTACTGTCCGTGACCGGCTGCAGGACTGCCGAGACTTTAACACTGTATGTGCCCGGACTGAATGCGGATGCATCCACATCGTACGACCAGCGATTGTACCGCCCAGTGCCAGGAGTAACCTTTACCATACCCGACGTACCGGAGAATGCATTGGGCTGCCCCTTTGACGTCGGCTGGAACGCGTCCGAGTAGATATCGACGAGCAGGTCATCACCAGGTGCAAGGCTAGTGGAGCCGGTGATGGTGAACCGTTCCCCGACTGTATGCTCGCCGATGGGGTCGATGAGCGTTGCTGGTTCGCCCACGGTGAACGATACGGTCGTGAACATATCATCGATGTTCTGGTCGCTGACGGCATTGAGGAGCGCTGACGCAGCCGCCGGTCCCTGCAGCCCCCCTGCCCCGGTGAGTATGAAGATCGACATGCCGTTACCCTTCTGCATGTTGATGACCTGCCCGGTGCCGGCATTGTAGACAATATCAAACTGCCCGTTCATCATCGGATGCTGGATAAGGACAAAATACTGCCCGGCAGCAAGGTTCTGCGTGTCGGACGCCCTCAGCTCGAACTCATAGGAACTGTCCGCGTTGACCGAGATCGTGCTGACGCGGGCATAGTTGTTCCCTATGATCCAGACTTGGAGTCCCACCTGCGGGTGGCCGCTCGCAAAGCCGCGGATATACACCGGGTCTCCCTTTGCAATGGTCTGGGTCGCTGACGGGGATTCACCGGGATTGAGGGTGAGGGCAGATACCGGCACGATACACAGTGTCAAAACAATGAACAGGATCAGGACAACAATCCGCAGAGTCGGGGTGCGGGAATTCTTAATCTTCTGCATCAGGATCACATTCTTTATGGAGATGATATACCGGGGAGTAAGAAATAGTTGCGGTTTTTTTAAAAAAAAAACTCCAAATCGTTCTCAACAATTCAGATTAACCAAACATCTCTCCCAATCCTGGTAATCGCACTACGACGTTCTTCCCACTCTTTGCTTTTGTAACAAGTCCCAGTGCCTCGAAATTTTTCAGGTGATGACTGAGTCGACTGCACTCTGTTGCAAAGGCATCTGATCCTTTCCTAATATTCGGATTGAGCAGGAGAACAAGCTTGTCAAGGAAGGCGATGCCTCCGGATCTGCTTTTTATTTCTGACGCAATAAAAGCCGTTTTTTTGCGGGAAGTGATTGCTGGCGATTCGATGCCGCCTCCACCAATTGCATCAAGGATCTGGCGCTGCTCTTCTTTGAGTGTATTGAGGGGAAGAATAGGTAGATTGATGATGTCCTCGATCCCGACCTCATTCGCAGACTTCCACAAAACAATCGCTTATCATTAATGGACTATTATGATAGAACATAAAAAATACTATTGGGCTTTTTGAAAAAGATTAAGGAAGCCAACAAGCAGATCGATACGCGGGTGTATGAGCTGTTGGGATTTCCGGCGCAGATCCACATCATAGAATCAGAACGTGGGAAATGAAACTATATATTCATCTGACAACACACGCAAGATAGAGAAATACACAGGATTTTCTGATGACTACTGATTCCGATGAATGGTTCAGGCAGGCGCAGTATGATATCGGTACTGCTGAGTCACTTATCGCAGCAGGACGGTATCCCCCGGTAATCTTCTTCTGTCACCTCGCTCTGGAAAAAGCCTTGAAAGCCCTCTATGTAGAAAAATATAATGATATCCCGGAAAAGACGCACAGCCTTGTCTTACTGATTGATCTTCTCGAACTAGAGCCCCCGCCGCACCTTCTCGATTCCCTCATTGTCATCAACCGTCTTGGCATAACCGGCCGGTATCCCCACAATCTTGAAAAGGTACTCGAACAATATACCAAAGGACAGACACAGAAATTAGTGGACGAAACTCAGGAAATCCTCACATGGTTGATCCAAAAGTCATTGAAGCGGTAAATTTCTTCAAGG
>JAPKXX010000068.1 GCA_026394595.1 Methanoregula sp.
TCACCTTCGCTCTCGCAGGAAACGATCGATGTGCTGGGCAAGGCGATCTCCAACCGGCAGCTGGTCAGCGGGTACCTTTTTTCCAACGTGGGGTATGTCATGAACCGCGACTCGCTCCCTCAGGCTGCTGATCTCCTCATAACTCTTGAAGGGGTGAATACGGTTCTCGTGTACGGCATCACTGACACCGCGATCGTTGTCTCGGCACGGAACCGAGACATCCGGCTCCACATCGGCAATGCGCTCGCAGAAGCATTCGGGGATATCGGTGACGCCGGCGGACACCCGAATATGGCAGCAGCCACCCTCCCGCTCCATTACTTCGGCAGGGTGGAGCAGAAAGCCGATCTTCTCAACATCGCCATTGCGCCCATCCTTCAGAAGTTCAAGACCCTTGTCGGGCTCGAGAACGAAGGGAAGAAGAACGGGGCTTAACAACCGGCTGTGGCCGGTACTTTACAATTTGGCTGACGGGAATTTCCGGGGCAACAGATGAACTTTAAGGACTGGGAACAGCACTACCGGGAGATCCTGACCTACTTCGGGTTCGACCGTGCGGCAGACGAAGATGCTGCACAGCTTCTTGCCTCCCTCCTTGACCATGACAACCTCATGTCCCTTGCCTCGCTTACTGACGGCAACGAGGTCACTGTCTGCGGAAATGCCCCCTGCCTGAAAACAGAGTTGTCCAAAATCAACGGGATCGTCTTTGCGGCTGATGCAGCTGCGGAGGTGCTCCTTGATCACAACATACGCCCAGATGCGATCTTCACTGACCTTGACGGGGCGACCGACCGGTTCATTGAGATGAACAACAAGGGGACAATTATCGTCATCCATGCGCATGGCGACAATATACCGCTCCTGCGCCACTGGGTGCCGCGGTTCCGTGGGCCGGTTGTCGGCACCACACAGGCAGCCCCGCTCCCGCACATCCATAACTTCGGTGGGTTTACCGATGGCGACCGTGCGGTCTTTGCCGCAGACGAACTCGGCGCTTCGGGAATTTCGATCATCGGCTTCGATCTCGATGACAAAAACGTGGATCCGTTAAAAAAGGGCAAGCTGTTCTGGGCACGAAAACTCCTCGCCCTGATTGGGCATCAGCTATGAGTGAGACGGCAGTCATCCTCGACGGGTACGTGGATGAACCCGCGTGTCTGGGCGTCCCGCCGTACATCTCCCCCTATATCCGGACGGTTGCCGGGGTCCTTTCTGAGCACAAGTATTCGGTACATTATCTCACCATCGACCAGCTGCGCACTGATCCAAAACAGCTCAACGTCCTCAACGTTGCAGGGCTTGTCGTGATGATCACCGGTGCCACCGTGCCGGGGAAATACCTTGGCGGGACACCCGCCACGCTTACCGAGATCTATCAGGTAGGCACAGCGCTCCGGTGCAAAAAGAAATTGATCGGCGGGCCAATCGGGTTCGGGTACTCTCCGCAGGGCGGGCAGAAAGCGGTGAAGCACGCGATCAGCGGATTTGATGTGATGCTTGAGGGCCCGGTTGCTGAGGCGCTCGATGAACATCTCCGCGGGAACGAACCCCGTGGGGTGCTGGATTATGCCCGCTCGGATGCGTGGAGTGTTGCGGGCAGCGGCATTATCAGGGAGCACCCGGACTACCCGTTCGTGATGTGCGAGCTGGAGACCGCACGCGGGTGCTCCCATGGTGCGTACGGCGGGTGCTCGTTCTGCACAGAGCCGTTCTACGGTTCACCCCAGTACCGAAGCATCGATGGAATTGCTGCCGAAGTGAAAGCGCTCGCAACCCATGGTGCACAGCATTTCAGGGTCGGGCGCCAGCCTGATATCCTGACGTACCTGGCCGGGAGCGGGGAGTATCCCGCACCGGATCCCGATCAGGTCGAACGACTCTTTGCGGTGATCCGGGCGTCGGCACCGGATTTAAAAACGCTCCACATCGACAACACGAACCCGGCGACAATTGCACGGCATGAAGAAGCGTCACGCGAAGCGTTGCAGGCAATCGTCCGGCACCATACTGCAGGAGATGTTGCCGCGTTCGGCATGGAGTCTGCTGATCCGGCAGTCATTGCGGCAAACAATCTCAAGGCACAGCCGGACGAAGTGTTCCGGGCAATCGAGATCGTGAACGAAGCCGGGAGGATGCGCAGGGACGGTATACCGGAGCTCCTGCCGGGGCTCAACTTTGTCTGCGGGCTTGCCGGTGAAACAGAAAAGACCTATGATAAAAACGAACAGTTCCTTTCGCGGCTCCTCGGATCCGGGCTTCTCGTGCGGCGGGTAAACATCCGGCAGGTCATGCCGTTCCCCGGTACACCTGCGTATGACAACCACACGCTGGGTACATTCGACCGCCGGTTCCGGCAGTTCAAGGAGCATGCCCGCCAGCAATTCGATCTCCCGATGCTTAAACGGGTCTTCCCGGTTGGAACGATTCTGCGGGATGTGATCGTGGAAATCAATGGGGCGCTCTCGTTCGGGCGCCAGATGGGATCTTATCCGATTCTCGTAGGCATACCGATGCGAATCGCACCCCGGACCGTGCTGGATGCGGTCGTTGTTGACTGGGGGATGAGGTCAGTCACCGCCCTCCCCGTTCCGATCACTATCAATACCCTGCCGGCATCAGCGATCAAATGGGTGCCGGGCATTGGAAAGAAACAGGCTGCTGCAATCCTTGCAAGGCGACCGTTCACAACAATGGATGCGTTTCATGCAGTGGCAGGCAGGTCTTTGCTTGACCACCTTATCAGCCTTTAAAAAAAATCAGATCTCTTTTAGTTCGACGACTTTTAAGATGTCCGTGCGGGTCACGATGCCGACCAGCGTACCCTTATCGACCACCGGTACGCGTCCGATGTCCTTTGCCGACATGATCCTGAGGACGTCTGTCACCGGGGTCTCTGGCACTACTGCGATCACGTCCCGGCTCATCACGTCCCGGACCTGCATTGCGTCCCGGTCAATCGGGGACATCTTTTGCACGTCCGCCACTGTTACCATCCCGATAAGCGTGTCATGTTCCACAACCGGGAACCCGAGGTGCTTGGTCGCATACATCATCTCGATCACCTTGGTGACCGGGAGTGTCTGCTGGACGGTAATCACCGGTTTGCTCATGATGCTCCCGACGCGTATGTCCTGCAGCAGCACGCTGTACTTCACTGCCACCGTCTCCTGGCTTGCACCGATATAGATAAAGAACGCAATGAGCAGGAGCAGTGGGTTGAAGAAGAAGATGCCGACAAGGGCAAACACCACGGCAAAGCCCTTGCCCACATCGGCGGCGATCCGGGTGGCGCGGTGCAGCGGCATCCGTTTTGCGAGAACCGCCCTGAGCACCCGGCCGCCGTCCATGGGAAATGCCGGCAGGAGGTTGAATGCAAAGAGGATGACGTTGAGCACGCCAAGGTACCCGAAGATAAAGATAAGAACGCCGGTCTTTGCGGGATCGGGGGTGATCACGGGAGCGACATACACCAGTCCGCTGCACACAATCCCGATCAGGAGACTTGCGAGAGGCCCAACGAGTGCCATGGGCAGTTCAACGACCGGATCGGGGGCGCCCCCCTCCATTGAGGCGACTCCCCCAAAGATGAGCAGCGTGATGCTGTTGATCCTGATGCCGTTGCGGAGTGCGATGACGGAATGGGCAAGCTCGTGGACGAGCACACCGGCAAAGAGCCCGAGCGAGACGACAGTCCCGAGGATGTAAGGCATATATCCTGCGGTGATCAGTGATGTGTCAAGCGGGACTTCATACATCTCGCGGATCAGGTCTGTCGTTGTAACAATCTGGCTTGCGATGATCCAGGCAAAGAGCGGGATGATCAGGATGAAGGTAAAATGGATCAGGATGGGAATGCCGAAAATGCGCCCGATCCGGAACGATCCTTCCATAATGAAAGGATTATCTTTTTAACCATTATAGTATATACTTTCAATTGATAACGATGCAGACCCAGTTAACAGAATTGTTCGGGCTTCTGATATACACTGACAAAGGCATGTTTGTCGGGGAAGTCGAGGATGTCCTTATCGATGTGGACCAGAAGAAGATTGATTCGATTGTCGTCGGTAAAGTAAATGATCAGCTGGTCGATTTGAAAAACTTCAAAGGCTTGAAGATCCCGTACCGTATCATTTCCGCAATCGATGATATCGTCCTGATCCGCCACCTGCCCGGGGCATTCACCCAGTCCTCAACGATTGAGTGATACTCCCAAAGGTACGATAGAACACCTCTTTTTTCCCTGTCTGGTTGCCGTATGGAGAACCGCGAACTCTTTGCAGCGATAACCTCTGTCCCGCCGGTCATTGTCCGCCTTGACGGCAGGGCGTTCCACGCGCTTGCCCATATGCTCGGCTTGGCAAAACCCTTTGATGTCCGGTTCTCCCGTGCGATGGGGGCGGTCTGCCGCTGCCTCGTCGCCGACAGCGGGCTCTGCCCGGAATTTGCCTACACCTTCTCCGATGAGATCAACCTGTACCTGACAAAGCTCCCGTTCTCGGGAAGAGTAGAGAAGATCGACTCGGTTGCCGCCTCGTTTGCAGCAAGTGCGCTCACCCTCGCACTGGAATGCACCGAGTCGATCGCGTTTGACGCGAGGGTAATTCCCGCGACACCGGAATATGCTGTTGAGTATCTGGTGAACCGGCAGGACGAGGCATGGCGCAACCACCTGAATGCATACTGCCAGCAGGCGCTCATTGCCGATGGCATGAAGCCCCGGCAGGCGGCGTCAAAGCTCAAGGGGATGCCGGCACCCGAACTGCATGAGCTGATGCATTCCCGTGGCGTCAACCTAGCAAAGACCCCCTCATGGCAGCGGCGGGGCGTGCTCGTGTATAAGAAAACAGCAGAGAAGGAAGGGTTCAATCCCTTGACAAAAGAAAAAGTAAAAGCGATACGCAGCAGCGTTGTGGTGGACGATGACCTGCCCCTGTTCACTTCCCCGGAGGGGCAGACGTTCGTAAAAAAGTTAGTTGGTTGCCCGTGAGATTCGGATTGTTACCGGCACGCCTTCTACATCCCAGTCTTTTTCGAGATGGATGGTTGAACCTGATGCCGGCTCCAATGCAGTACTGAGTGCAAGCCTGCGTGCCCTGACGTCATCAGCGATGACGGGCTTCTGGTTGTCACTGACAAGTGCGCAAACTCTGGGGTCTTGTACCGCAACATCGACAACGATGAAGTCTTCGACCGCAAGGTCGAGCTGCCGGCGCATCTCTTGGATCCGCCGGATAACCTCCCGTGCATACCCTTCGGACTCGAGATCCGGGGTGAGCGCGACATCGACATACACGGTCGCGTCCTGCATGGGAGCTGAGAAGACGTTGCTAGGCAATTTTTCTGAGAACGTGACGTGCTGAGCTCCGATCTCGTAGCTGCCGCTACCATCAGAGAGGGTCACCGTCCTACCCGCTTCTGTCTCCCGTTTAAGACAAGAACCATCCGCAGCTTCGATGAGCGCTTTTACCTTTGGCAAGTTCTTGCCGAACGCCGGGCCGAGCGCTTTCATCACCGGCGCTGCCTGCCATTGGATCCTGTCCCATGTCCCGGTTACAACGGTCACGTTCCGGGCATTGGCACGGTCCATGCAGACTGCGTTTAACCGGCCGATTGCAGTTGCCACCTGATCTGAACCCGTGACCACGGTAACTTCTGCCACCGGCCACCGCAGTTTGCGCTTTCCTGCCTGCCGTGCGTTTGCCACGGCATCATCGAACGAACGGATGGTCTCCATCGCTGCCTCAAGATCTGTGTCGACAAGGTTTACATCCCCCGTGAACCAGTCGAGCATGTGTATGCTTGCGGGGTCATTAGCGCATTTGAGGTTCCCATAGATCTTCTCACAAAGGTGCGGGCAGAATGGTGCAAGGAGCCCCATGAGCCGGCGCAGTACGTAATACATCGTCTCGTACGCAAAGACCTTGCTCTCTGATTCCTCTTCAAGCCACATCCGCTCGCGGACGAGCTGGACATACCAGCGCGAGAGGTCTTCGAGGATGAAGGTGATGAGAGCCCGGGTCGCCCGGTGGAGCTGGCACCCCCGCATATCGGTATCGACCTGCGCTGCAACCGAGTTTACCCGCGAGATGATCCAGCGGTCTTCGTTCGGCATCTTCTTGATATGATCTGTGATGTACTTCCCGCCCCAGATCCCTTTGCCGGACTCCGGCTCGAAGTGATCGAGGATCATGTACGGGAGAGGGAACCGGTACACGTTCCAGAGGATGTTTGCGGCACGGTTGATGGTCGAGACACCCTCCCAGTTGAACTTGAGGTCGTCCCATGGTGCAGAAGACGAGAGCACGTAGAGCCGGAGCACGTCCACCCCGACCTTTGCAATGACTTCCTCAGGCGAGACGACGTTCCCGAAACTCTTGGACATCTTCTTGCCCTCGGCGTCGAGTGCAAACCCGTGCATGAGCACACTCCGGTACGGCGCCTTCCCGAACGCGACTGTACTCGCACCCAGCTGCGAGTAGAACCAGCCCCGGGTCTGGTCCTGCCCCTCGGTGATGAACTCCGCGGGCCAGAGCTTTTCGAACTCCCCGGTCTTCCCCGGGTACCCGAGCGTGGCCCATGAGGCAACTGCGGAATCAAACCAGACATCGAAGATGTCCTCCACCCGTTTCATCGTCCCGCCGCAGGTGCAGGGGACGGTTACGCTGTCCACGTACGGGCGGTGCGGGTCCATGAGGGGTTTTCCGCTCGCATCTTCGAGTTCCTTGATCGTGCCGATGACACGGTACCTGTCGCACTTCGCACAGACCCAGACCGGGATCGGGATACCCCAGTACCGCTGCCGCGAGATGCACCAGTCACGGGCTTCCTTGATCCAGTCGTAGAACCGGGCGCTGCCCGCCCATTCAGGGTACCACGTGACCGCTGCGACTTCATCGAGCATTTTGTCGCGCATCTCTGCCACCTTGATGAACCACTGGGAAGTGGCACGGTAGATAATCGGGGTCTTGCACCGCCAGCAGTGCCCGTACCGGTGGACAACTGATGCCTTTGCCATCAGTTTGTCGCCGAGGCTTGCGAGCACGTCCGCGTCTGCATCCTTGACAAATTTCCCCGCGAACCTGCCCGCTTCGTCCTTAAAATACCCGGCCTCGTCCACCGGGCAGACAACAGCGAGTCCTTCCTTTGCCCCGAGCACGAAGTCGTCCCACCCGTGCCCAGGTGCGATGTGCACCATGCCGGTGTTCTCCATGGCAACAAAGTCTGCGGTCACGACCCGGTGCCTGATCTCCTTCTGGAGCGGGACGAAGTCCGCGAGCGGGGAATCGTACTCCTGTCCCACAAGGGCTGCACCTGCCTGCTTGTCGAGCACCGTATAATCCTTATACCGCCCTTTCTTAAGCACGCTCTCCACGAGGTCATCAGCGATCCAGAGGATCTCCTCTTTGCCGTCCCTGACTGCCTGTACCTTTGCGTAGATGAAGTCCTTTGAAACAGCGACCGCGACGTTTGCAGGGAGCGTCCATGGCGTGGTCGTCCAGATCACGAGGTACTCGCCCTGTTTTCCCTTGACCGGGAACTTGACAAAGATCGAGGGGTCGGTCTCGTCCCAGTACTCCACCTCGGCGTCTGCGATCGCCGTCTCGCACCGGGGGCACCAGTTCACGACCCGGTACCCGCGTTCAAGCATCCCTCCCTTATCGGCCTGGGCGAGCGTCCACCATGCTGCCTCGATATATTCGGGTTTTACGGTTTGGTAGGCATTTGCAAAGTCGAGCCAGACACCGAGGTTCTCGAATTGGGTATCCATGAGCAGCTTATTTCTCTCTGCGAACTCCCGGCACTTGTCGATAAACGGCTGGATGCCGAATGTCTCGATATCCTTTTTTGACTTAAATCCCAGAGCCTGCTCGACCTTCACCTCGATGGGCAGCCCGTGCATATCATAGCCCGCACGGTCGATCACGTCCCGCCCGTTCATACGGTACCAGCGCAGGATGCTGTCCTTTATGATCTTGTTCCACGCGGTTCCGAGGTGGATATGCCCGGTGGTATAGGGTGGGCCATCGACAAAGAAGAACGGTCTGCCGTCCCTGCGTAGCTCCTTTACTTTTTTATATGTGTCGTGGGTGTGCCAGTATTCCCGCACTTCCTGTTCAATGCCTTTTGCGTCAAAGTTCGCGGTGACTTCCTTCACGTTGCCCCTCGCTGTCAGTTGATTGGACGCCCGAAGCGTTTTTACACATGTTGGCGCTTGATCACAAAGTAATTATCGTGAACAGAGCGGCCAGCTCTATATGTATCCTGTTTGATGCACTGGTATGCAGATCGCAGTGATCGGAGCTTGTAACTGCAACGTACATAAAAAAGTTCGTCCGACTCCAAATCCTTCATTCTTCTCTTCTTTTTTACGATGGATCTGGCGAACATATCAGATATTATATGGTTTCCGGTGGAGATAGGTAGTGTGAACGGCACCAACAATCATTTTGTCAATATCCCCCCGCGGTTATCCGGGCTTGTGGACCTCGCGTATAATCTCTGGTGGAGCTGGCACCCCCAGGCACGGGTTCTTTTTAAGCAGCTGAACCCGGAGGCATGGAAGGCGAGCGTTCATAATCCGGTGAAGATGCTCCGTGAAATCCCAGCTGAATTCCTTGAAACAGCTGTAAAGAACGAGGAATATCTCCGGCGGTACGATATTATCATGAACCGTTTTTCCCGGTACATGAACTCAAAGGCCGGCTGGTTCCAGGAGCATCATCCCGATAGCCGGGCCGTAACCATCGCGTATTTTTCCGCGGAGTATGGCCTTCACCACTCCCTCCCCCTCTATGCAGGCGGGCTTGGCTTTCTCGCCGGCGACCACCTCAAGGAATGCAGCGATCTGGGCGTACCATTGGTGGGAGTGGGATTTATGTATTCGGAGGGGTATCTCCACCAGCATATCAGGATCGATGGCTGGCAGGTAGGGATCCGGGAAATCCTCGACCGTGATGCCGCTCCGGTCAAGCGGGTATTGAACAGTGCCGGAGAGCAACTGGTCATCCGGATGCCGCATATCGAGCCGCCGATTTATGTTGCAGTATGGAAGGTGGATGTCGGCAAGGTTCCCCTTTACCTTCTCGATACCGATATTCTCTTAAACGATCCCGCGAGCCGTAAAATTTCGTCCAGCCTTTATACCAGCGACCGGGAGTTGCGGCTGAAGCAGGAGATTGTGCTTGGCATCGGTGGCCGCAAGGTATTGAGCCTTCTTGGAATTGAGTATACAGCCGTCCACCTCAACGAGGGCCATCCGGCGTTCGCGCTGCTGGAACGGATCAGGGAACGTGTGGAGAAGGGGATCTCTTTTGACGAGGCACTGCGGCAGGTGCGGGGAACCTCCATCTTCACCACCCACACATCTGTCAATGCGGGCCATGATGTCTTCCCTGTGGAACTGATGGATCGGTACTTCAGCTCCTATTTTCCCTCACTCGGGATCGATCGCGAGCGGTTTCTTTCTCTGGGTGCCCACCCGGATTCCCCCAATGACGGGTTCAACATGACAGTCCTTGCAATGCGGCTTTCTGCATATCATAATGCCGTTTCCCGTCGCCATGGAGAGGTTACCCGGCAGATGTGGAGAAGCCTCTGGAAAGAGATTCCAGAAAACCAGGTCCCGATCGATGCGATAACAAACGGGGTTCACCTGCCCACGTGGATGAACCCCCGGATTGAAGACCTCATTGACACGTATTTCTACCCGGTGACCCCGAACTGGCAGCAGGAGCATGATGATGAGGCCATCTGGAAACTCGTCGATGAGATTTCGGACGACAAGCTCTGGGCACTCCATACGCATCTCAAAATCAAGCTGTTCAACAGGATCCGCGAGCCTATACGGATAAAATGGGCGCAGCGGAGGGAAGACCCTCTCACCCTGGTCACCGGGGGATTGCTCCTGGATCCATCCATTCTCACCCTCGGTTTCGCACGGCGTTTTGCCACCTATAAGCGGGCCGACCTGATCTTTTACGACATCGACCGGCTCAGACAGATCGTATGCAATCCGTGGAGGCCGGTCCAGATCATTTTTGCAGGAAAGGCACACCCGTCGGACGAAGAAGGAAAACGGATTCTTCAGAAAATCTACCACATGGCCCAGCAGCCTGAATTTGAAGGGAGGATCGCATTCGTCGAAGATTACAGTGAACAGACGGCACAGTACATGGTGCACGGCGTCGACGTATGGCTTAACAACCCCCTGCCGCCGATGGAAGCGAGCGGGACGAGCGGTATGAAGGCGGCACTGAATGGCGTTCTCAATCTGAGCATCCTTGATGGCTGGTGGATCGAGGGATTTAATGGGAAGAACGGCTGGGCGTTCGGTGGTGATACTCCCAATGGAAACCGGGATGCAGCTGATGCCCCTGCCATCTATAATCTCCTTGAGCAAGAAGTTGTCCCGCTATACTATTCCACTTCCCTTGATGGCATCCCGCACGGTTGGGTGAAGATGATGAAAGAATCGGTAAAAAGTGTTGCACCCCGGTTTTGTGCCAAGCGGATGGTAAAAGAGTACGTCTCCAAGTATTACCCGCAGCTGATCTCATGCGCAGATGATGAGTGCCGGGTAGTACTCAAGGGTTGAGGGCGAGCGGTGACGAGTACGGCTCCATAAGCGGCGGACAGCCACAGGACAACGTAATTATCGTGACCGGATCGGGCAGCTCTTTATGCATCTCCTCCCGATGGAGTAGTATGCAGATCGCAGTGATTGGCGCCGGTGACTGTACCCCGGAGGAATACACAGCGGCGCAGGATGTGGGCTACCTGATTGCCGGAAACCACGAGACGCTCATCTGCGGCGGGATGGGTGGTGTGATGGAGGCGGCGTGCAAAGGGGCAAAGGAGCAGGGCGGGACAACGGTGGGCATCCTGCCGGATATGGGGGAGGGCAATCCCTACCTCGACATCCGCGTGAGAAGCGGGATGGGGTACTCCCGTAACGTGGTGCTGGTGCAGTCGGCTGATGCAGTGGTTGCAATTGGCGGGAAGTACGGGACGCTCTCCGAGATTGGGATTGCACTGAAATTAAAAAAGCCGGTCTTCGGCTACAAAACATGGGATATTGACGGTATATTCAGGTGTGCAACACCTGAAGAGGCAGTTGTCATGGCAGTACGCGCCGCACGCCTGTCTCCGTCGTATCGTAGCCCCCCAGCCGGCCCAGAATCTCCTTAAACCCGGGCGATGCAATCGCATCGCAGAGTGCCATCACTCTGGGGTCCTCCATGTGGGCTGCACGGATCGCAATCTCATATCGCTCCTGTGCCACAGGGACGAAGGGGAGCCCGAGCGCTCTTGCCGCAGAATAGACACACATCCCCGCGTCCGCCTCGCCGGATTTTACCGCGAGTGCAACGGCAAGGTGCGTCGTCGCCTCATGCCCGTATCCTTGGATGCCTGACGGGTCAATACCTGCTTTTTTGAGTTCAAAGTCAAGCAGCATCCGGGTGCCCGAGCCTTTCTGCCGGTTGATAAATGTGTGATCGGGGAGTTGATCGAACACCACACCGTCCCGCGACACGATCCCCTGCTGCCTGCCCGCAACGCATAGCAGGACAAGTTCTACACCCGGGAGGTATCTCCTCAGGTATTCGGTGTTGTAGTCCCCGTCAGGCGAGAGCAGGTGCACAGGGGCGGCGTGGCACTCGTCCTTTTTCAGCGCGAGGATCCCCCCCATGCTCCCCACATGCGTGGAGTGGAGTTCAATGCCCCTGCCCCCCAGCATATCGGCGATGTAATCGATCACCGGGTCGTGACTGCCGGTAACGAGGAGTGCCTGTTCCGCTTCGCGCTGCCCCACTATAAGCCGGACCGGCACACCCTCGCCCGCCTCGTAGCCTTCGGTATTTGCGGGTACTTTTATGTACGCGTTTGCCCGCACTGCGCTCATCTGCACTCCGGCGCCGCGGGACTGGGGTGAGACCACCCAGCGGTTACCCACCCTGCCGAGTGCACACAGGACGAACTCATCGGTTCCGATCTCTTTGTGGATTGTTGATGTGATTCGTGCCTCAATAATCTCAGGATCCGGCACAGGAAGCCTATAACGCGACAGGAGCGGCATTGCAATTTCCCGTAGAACCGTAAGTGCAGAGAGCGGGTAGCCGGGCATGCCGATCACCGGCTTACCGGCAACCCTGCCGATGATCGCCGGTTTTCCCGGTTTGATGGCAATCCCGTGCACGAGCACCTCACCGAGATTCGCAATAACGTCAGCGGTGAAGTCCCGGGTGCCTGCGGAAGATCCCGCGGAGATGATTACAATATCGTTTTTTAAGACTGCCTTCTGAACCGCTTTTTGGATCAGTTCAGGGTTATCCTTCACCATCGAGTACCGGGTGCACGTGGCGCCGGACGCAGTGAGCATCGCAGATGCCATCACCGTATTGCTCTCGACGACATGCCCGGGAGCCGGCCGCGTACCATGTACGACCAGCTCGCTGCCGGTAGGGATCAGCCCGACTCTCACTGCAAGCACCGCAACTTCCGTGATCCCGTATGCCGCAAGAGCCCCGAGCTCGTGCGGGCGGATTTGGTGTTGTGAGGCAAGCACCATCTCCGATTCTGCAATGTCCTCACCCGCAGGGCGTACGTGCTGCCACGGTGCAACCGATTTCCGGATGGTGAACCGGTCACCATCAACCCACACATCTTCGATCATGACCACCGCATCATACTCAGGTGGCACGATATTTCCGGTATTTACCCGGACTGCATGCGGGAGCGTGACCGGCTTCTGTTCGCTTGCACCTTCCGTTTCGGTGCTTACAACTGCGATCCCGTCCATCGCCGCGAGGTGGATCTCGGGCACTGAGTACCGGGCGAAGACCGGGGCGGCGGTGATGCGCCCGGCTGACAGTTCCAGCGGTACCTGCACGGCTGAAGGCGTGCAGGAAAACTCCCTTGAAATGAGGGCAAGGGCATCGTCAAGCGAGGTGACGTTCAGGTACCGTTTTACCACAGCCACACCCCGACCCGTTCACCGGACTCGAGCCCCTCGCTCTCCGCCGGGATGCGGATTACCCCGTCACTTTTCACAAGCGTGTTGAGCAGCCCGGATTTACCGAAGACCGGGGTTGCCATACCGTTTTCAAGTTTCACCCGCACGTAGTCCTCCCTTCCTTTCTGGGATGGGACATTATTGGCAAGTACTGCCTGCACAACCTTCTGCTCCGGTGCTGCATCTCCCGTCATGCGATCAAGCAGGTGCCGGACAACCGCGATGAGCACGATGAATGCCGATGCCGGGTGACCTGGGAGACCGATGACGGGTTTTTTGTCGGCACGACCGATGATCGTGGGTTTCCCCGGTGCAATCGCGATCCCGTGGATGATCACCTCGCCGAGTTCAGCGATGAGGGCAGCTGCCATGTCCCGGTCATCCTTTGAGCTGCCGCCGGAGATGAGCACTGCATCACACTCGCCCAGCGCCCGTTCCAGCGCTGCCCGCAGCACCTCGCGGTCGTCCTTCATGATGCCGTAATGCTTTGGCAGACAGCCATGCTCCTGCACAAATGCCCCGGCCATGAAGGAGTTGCTGTCCCGGATCTGACCGGCTTTTGGGGTGTCGGTGACCGGCACGAGCTCGTTTCCTGTTGATATGATGCCGATGACCGGTACGCAAAAGACCGGGACCCGGGCACATCCTGCTGCTGCAAGCACGCCAATGTCCTGGGCAGAGAGGCGCCTTCCACGGCAAAGCACAACGGCACCCTTTGAAAAATCCTCATTGTACAGGAGGACATTTTCCCCGTGTGCCACGGTTTTTCTGACAAGCACATCCCCGCCAGCCTGCTCGGTATTTTCAACCATCACAATTGCGTCAGCTCCGGCCGGGAGGACACCCCCGGTCGGGATATAGATGCATTCCCCGGGATGAATCCCTGTGCCTGCAGGGTGCCCCATCTCGACCCTTCCTTTGGTGTGCAGCATCGCCGGGATCGCATCGCTTGCCCCGGTTGTATCTGCGGCATGCACCGCGAACCCGTCCACGACCGAGCGGTCAAATCCCGGTATGTCGACATCTGCGTGGATATCAGCCGAAAGGACGCGACCAGTTGCCTTTTCGAGCGGAATGGTCTCCTGTACCGGCAGGGGTGCAATCTTTTGCACGGTGGCGATTGCCTCTGATACCGGGACGACGTGTAAGAAAATACTCATTTGAAGCAGCCTAACTGGCAGGCGCGGATCTTGATATGGTGGCTGTTGCAGTAGTCACCGATCGCCTTCTTTGAGAGCTTGTGTTTCTGTGCAATCGCAAACGCCTGCGGGCACTTGATCTCTTTTTCGATTCCTGCCTCTTTGAATATCTCAGCTATCTTCTCTGCGTTCATGGTAACATTGTTTCATGTACTTCTTTATGGTGTTTACTGATCATACATCAACGGAATGCAGCACAGGGTATTCACGAACCCGCAAGAATGGTTCAGTCCGGTAACCATCCGGCACGCTTATTCAGGCATCCACCCAATATCATAGAAATGAAGGTCGCCTTGATACATTCGGCACAGGATAAAGCCGGCGTGAATATCAGGAAGCACATTGAGGTGCTGCTAGATGAGCACACCGATGATATCAGGAAGACCGGGCACACCTATGGGTTTCATGAGGTTGAGGGCAGGCTCATATACGCTGATGGTGTTGATGCAGGACTCCATGCTGACCTTGTGATATTTCTCTCCCGGCACGCGAGCGTCAACCCTGTCCCCGTCCTCACCGTGCACGTGACCGGGAACCTGCGGGATGCGGAGCTGGGCGGTAGCCCCCGCTCCCTGCCGCCCGCCGCGCCGGTCATGATGCAGGCGGTGCTCCGGGCACTGGCAAAGTATACCCCGTCAGGCTACCGGGTCTCGTACGAGGTCACCCACCACGGGCCGACAGACCTCAACACCCCCTCATTCTTTGTCGAAATAGGCAGCACGGAGAAGGAATGGGTGGACGACGCAGCAGGACGGGCGGTGGCGCGGAGCGTGCTTTCTGCAACCCCGGTCGACGCCGTCCCGCTCATCGGCTTTGCAGGAAACCATTACGCAGCCCGGCAGACGGAAATTGCACTCACCACGCGGGGTGCGTTCGGGCACATCGCCCATTCCCGGGAGGTGAGTTCCCTTGATGACACCATGGTCCGCATGATGCTTGAAAAGACCGGGGCAGTCGCGGCGTATATCGACAAAAAGGCGCTGTTAAAGGACGAACTGCACCGGCTCACCGTGCAGCTGGACGCTCTGGGGATTGTCCGGCTCACCGAGACTGAGTTTTCTGATCTGGGCCCCCTCCCTTGGGCGACGTACTGTGCTGCACGGGCACTGGCAGACACCCTGTCATCCGGCACCCGCTGCCATGTCCATGCCATGGAACGCGAGGGGCAGCTGGAAACGGTACACATCGGTCCGGTCCTTTTGTCAGAAACCTTGAAGGCGGATGAACAGTTTTTTCTTGCAGGGCTCGAAGGATTGCCCGTCATTCACCTGTCCGGGCCCAAAAATAGCCTGCTTCCGGTTTTCATCACGTATGCAGAGTATACATCCCGAATAATAAACGATTTAAATACATTGTGCGTAAAAATCATACGTATTAAAGAGATCACTGCACGGGACGGCGATCACCTGATCCTACAGAAAGTCCGGTTTGACCCCCAGAAAGCACGCACGCTGGGGGTGCCGGCAGGACCCCTGTATAAGGCACTGGCAGCAGGGCAGGCGGTCGAGGTCGGCGGAAAGGTGATAACACCAGCAATGGTGTCTTCGCGCAGTGAGATAAAAATCCACATCCCGGGATTGGAGAACATTACATGAGGTCAATTGTAGAAGAGGCACTCACCAAGGCGCGGGACGACAAGACGCCCGTCGCGCAGAATAATGAAGACCTTGACCAGGTTCTGGCCGAGCTCAAAACCGAGATCACCGTGATCGGCTGCGGGGGCAGCGGTTCAAACACCATCACCCGCATGATGGAGGAGGGCATCGTTGGCGCCCGCCTGATCGCGATCAACACGGATGCCCAGCACCTGATCCGCACCCATGCTGACCAGAGGATCCTGATCGGCAGGCAGCGCACCCGCGGACTGGGCGCCGGCTCTATCCCCCAGATCGGGGAAGAGGCAGCGCTCGAGAACGAACAGGAGATCCGCGGAGCGGTATCGGGCAGCGACATGGTCTTTATCACCGTCGGGCTGGGTGGTGGTACCGGTACCGGCTGTGCACCGATCATCGCCAAGGCTGCTCGGGAGGAGGGGGCACTCACGATCGCAATTGTCACCCTGCCGTTCGGTGCAGAGGGGGCAATCCGCATGGAGAACGCGGAAGCCGGGCTCGAACGCTTACGGGATGTGGCGGACACGGTCATTGTGGTGCCTAATGACCGCCTGCTCGAGGTCGTGCCAAAATTACCTCTCTACGCTGCGTTCAAGGTCGCAGACGAGGTGCTCATGCGTGCGGTGAAGGGGATCACCGAGCTGATCACGATGCCCGGGCTCGTGAACCTGGACTTTGCCGACGTGCGCACGGTGATGGAGCGGGGCGGTGTTGCCATGATCGGGATGGGGGAGAGCGACAGCGAGGACAAGGCAGCAGATTCAGTCAAGAAGGCTATCCGTTCGCCGTTGCTTGACGTGGACATATCCGGCGCCACTGCAGCGCTTGTCAATGTTGTCGGTGGTCCTGACATGACGATGGAAGAGGCGGAGGGCGTCATACAGGAAGTTTACAACCGTGTCGACCCGAACGCACGGATCATCTGGGGAGCTCAGATCGATTCCGCGATGCAGAACAAGATGCGGACACTGCTTGTAGTGACCGGCGTACGGTCGCCACAGATATATGGGAGGAGCGAGAAACTTACCCCACAAGTCCAGAAACAGTTTGAGATCGATTTTCTCAAGTGAGTAAATATGGAGATATCAAAGCCGAATTTCAAAGTTAACGTCCAGGAAGAGTTTTTCAGGAAATACCTGCGGGTCCTGAAACTTGCGCGCACTCCTAACCGCG
>JAPKXX010000011.1 GCA_026394595.1 Methanoregula sp.
CCGGGCAAAGATCGCGAAGCGCCCTTTTTTTGGTGTCTTAACCCAGAACCTCCACAGGAGCGGGCGTGCCCGTTCCTCATCAGTCGGGGACCCGATTGAGTGCATGGAGAAACCGCGGGGGTCAAGGAACTGGATGAGTTCATGGATGACGCGCGTGATCCCGGAGGCGTTCCAGCCCTCAACGACAATGATGGCCGGGATTTTATGGTCACGCAGCGAGCGCTGGAGGACGCCAAGCTGCTGCTGGAGCGGCCCGATGGATTTTTCAAAGGTTTTGTCGTCGGTCTTTTTGGAAAGGTCGTACTTTTCAAACATCGTGCTGCCCCGGACTGGCGTATAAAGGAGACATAGAGATACGGGCTTTCAACGGATCGTATCCTTTTCCCTGCTGATAAAGTCAGTGCAAATGCGCCTGAAAAAAATGGGTAAACTACTAACGTAGCTCAAAACAATTACTGCAATTATCCATAGATTGCAGATGTCATCCAATCTAATTGACGCTCTTGGGGGCTGCGCCTCCGGCTTGCCCCCGCCGCTGCGGCATCCCCCAACATTGCGATATCAGGCTATAACCTTAAACAAGTACCTGATAAATTCATAAAAAGAGAGAAATAACTTTTATTACTCGGATTTTGGGCATGCAGTTTTTTCTATTATTAACCTCGTAAATCCATCTTTGAATTAGGTGTTAAACTAGCACTTTACCCATATTTTTAACAATAATACACCATGTTTGGTGTGTATTTTTATGAGGATCTGTGGTCAAAATTGACTATGCACAAAAGTTGAAGATCCCCGTAGGTTGGTCATAACCCATCTTCTGATTCGACATCCGCATGCCAATCAGATGTGACATTTGCAAATCCAAACCCCCTCCAATTGTTATTCCTGTGATGATTGAATTCAATACACGACTCTGCATTCGTTGAAATGTCGGTGAAATTCTGATCATTCTGATACCTGATTGTCATCCCCCAACTGACCGTGGAGTCCCCGCAGGTTACCCGGATCTTTACCAATACTAGCCAGTTCCCGGATGGCATCGGTTATTTTGCTGTCTTGCCTAACTGGTCGCAACCCTAATGCTGTTGCGCCTACGGTTGATGACCGATATTTCACCTTCTTAAAATTTTCTTGCCAACTGCCAACGCATCAGAACCACAGAGCCAAAAATCTTTAATAGATATAATCTCATTTTGCATCATAAAGGGGAAGGACAAATAATATGCAAAAAACAGTTCGATGGATGGTACTTCTTGTTTTCATATTGTTATTTACGGTTCCTGTTCTGGCAGTGTCCGGCCCGGTAATCTACCAGGGCAAGTATTATTACAAGGTGAACTCGGCTGAACCAACTGAAGATACCGGTGCAAAGGTGTGTGCGAAGGTCGGAACAGAATATATCGGATTCACAGCGCTCACGACGGATGTATGCAAATCGTTCCATCCGTCTGCCGCGGTCACGCAAGGAGTGGACGGGAGCAACACCGGGTTTTACTGCAACGGCCCGCCGCAGAAAGGTAAGTGCGCAAGAGAAACCAATACCTGTGACATATGCCCGGCCTGCAATCTGAATGTCGACAGTACCACGGTGATATCTGACCAGTACAATGAAATGTACGTTGAATGCAGGGCGTCATCATTAAGCCCTCCGCCCCTGGCAACGGAAACCCTGAACCCGAATATACCGTTATTCAAATTTCAACCAAGCTTTTTATCCGGGATATATACCAGTCTACGGCTGACAGTTCTCTCCAATGTGTGGAACATTTTCAGTAAAGACTCCTTAAAGAAATATATGGATGAGTACCTGAAAGATTCATATGGCTGTGACTTTTACCAGTACCCGCTCGGTAATATATTTTATGCTGCTTGCGGATCTCCGGGCGCGGTCGATAATTTCTGTAAGCTCAAGATGAATACCGCGTATGCGAAATCCGTGTATTGCGGGTCAGATGGCATTTTCGACGGCCTTATTATCTGTTCCGCTCCCTGTGCACCGGCTGTGTGGGCGGGAAGTCCGACAATACCGGCCAACTGTGCATACGATGCGGCCCGGAAACAGGTACGCGGCAGTGACGCGATGGTTAATAACTGCGGTCCATCGACAATTCCGCCAGCGGTTTCTACAACGGGTATCCCGAATGCGCTTATCCAGAATACCCCTTCACCGACTATTACATTACTGAAACCGACCATTACGGGTACCAGGACATCCGCAACGGGTGCTCCGAATATACTTACCCGTGAAACTACTTTACCGGTTGTCACGTTCCCGAGGCCGACCACTACCATTGCCAGGACATCCGCAACAGCCACGACCGGAACATCATCGGCGGAGACCTCCCCAAAGTTATGCCCCTCTGCATGCTATCTCCGCACTGTCAGTCTTGGGTTGGGCGGGAACGGGTATGTCAATTGCGAGATCAATCCGCAAATAGTCCACACGCCCCAGGATACCTGTCTAGGAACTGAAACCCAGATCAGTATCGATAAAAACCAGCAGCCGGTTCCCTGTTCCTGTCCCCTTGTTGACACAGTAACTACACCCTGTCCCTCCCAGTGCGAAACCGGTTCTGCAATATGTTTTGTCAATTCACCATTCATCGGAAAGAGCCAAATCCCCTGCGATGGAAGGGTGTATAATACAGTAAATATGCACTGCACATGCATCCTGAGAGATGAACAATGGAAAGTTGGATCTGCATATCAGATTTACTGACCTTTTTGGATTATTTATCAGAAATTCGATAGATAAAGAGACGCACGACCATATTCGAAAAGAGTTTGAAGGTATGATTTAATAATACTCTATTTTGTTTCTCCTTCATTCTGAAGTAATATCGAAATGAAAAGGGTGGCATTTCGCTAGATAACTATAACCCCTTTAACTAATGCGAGGGGCCGGATTCGAACCGGCGAACTCCTTCAAGACTGGACCCTAAATCCAGCGCCTTTGACCGGGCTCGGCAACCCTCGCGTGCCCGGAATATATGACAGGGAAATGTTAATAGATTGCCGCTGTCATTGTGGAGCCAGTTCACTACAACCGAAGCGGGCCCATATCGCCGATTGGTTTTCCGGTTTATCGGGTCTTTTAATCTGTGGATGAATTGAAGATCCAATAGTTCCTTTTGTCAGAATTTGACTATTTGAGCGATTTTAATTATCAGCCGGGTTTTCTGATCCCTTTCTCTCTTCAATGAGAATTTTGTACCCGTTGAAGAGCAGCACAATAAAGACCGGGCCGAGCACAAAACCTGCCATTCCCATGGTGATCACCCCTCCAAAAAACCCGATCAGCATGAGGAGAGGGTGCAACCTGACACGCCGACCCATAAAGACCGGTCGTACATAAATCTCAGGAAGCGCCGATACACCGATGTAGCCAAAGAAGAACAGGATGAGCACACCATTGATATCGTTGATGGAAAGGGCGTATGTGCCCAGAAAGATAAAGACAATCGAGGATCCGAGAACGGGAATCAATTCGCAGAAGGCACAGAGGAATGAATAGAAGAGGACATTCCCGTAGCCGAGGAACCAGAAAAATGGGATTGCGATCACAAAGGTAAGGGCCGCGATTCCTACATGGACGATGTAGATTGCATAGAGCGTGTCCACAATCCCGTCAGCCATTTTCTGTACGCGTTCCCTTACAGACTCCGGAATTCCCCCCATGATACGCTCCTTGATGTGCTCTCCCCGGAGCAGAAGCACATACAGCGATGCGAAAAAGACAACGGTCTTGAGGGCGATCGTGGTAAAATCGGAAACGAGCATCTGCAAGTACCGGAAAAACCATGATTTCGACTGTTCAAGCCATGTTGATACCTGCTGGCGTTCGATCGGGAGCCCGAAGACCCGGGAATCGGTTGTGGGGTTCTGTATCCATCGTTCGATAGTGCCCACAATCTCCTGCAACGTGCCCGTGTTCAGGGAAATAATTGATATGCAGATGAGTGCCGTGGCAACAAGCACAACAAACACAAGAACCGTGATAAGGGCTGCGGACAGGTAACGGTTGATATATTCCCTTGAATATGTATGGAGGGGAAAAAGTAAGATGGCGATCGAGACGGCAAGCACCACCACATCGAGCAGTTTCCAGAAGATGATAAACGTGGCAATCAGTATCGCCATCATGAGCACGAGGGGAAAAAGGTCTGTCCGGAACTGGCCCATACCTAATTATAGGTGCGCAATTCCTGAATTAATAGGTATGTCGGGCATGATGACTATGTTGTCTTTCCCATCCATTGCGATACCCATAACATGATTGGCGTTCAACCCCCTTTTCGTACATGAAGCGGATCGAGCACCTTGCGGCGATCGCCAATGATATAGGGCTGGTCTTCGAGTTCCTTGGCATTGCCACTCTTCTGCCGTTTGTGGTACTTGCCATCTTCCGGGAATGGAGCATGCTCCTGCCGATGGCGTTAGCTCCTGTTATATTCTTTTTACTTGGCTATCTCCTCTCCCGCATCCTATGTCCAGGACAGATCCTGTTATCTCTCCCCTCCTGACCAGCTCAACGAACTCCTTCTGGGGCCGGCCGATGTCCCAGGGAGGTGTGCCCCTGTATGCCGAGTCAAAGAAATCCATACCTCACCATAGCTTCTGATATGCTTATCATTATTTCTTCGAGGACACTGCAGCACACCGGGGCACCACCATCCGACCGGCACGAAACGATACCGGCCATCATCGTTCACACTACAGAACCATCGTAAACGGGTGCGGACGTTGTTTAATGGGGAAAATTACCCTTCGACGGGTATTCCCCCCACTCAAAAGATACTTTGTTTTCAATGCACAGTCACGCGCCGTTCTCGTTGTGTTATACGGTTGAACTACGAGAACGGCGATTTACGTCTTTTCTCCATCCAATAAACGAGTGCCATGCACACGATTCCCGCCACACCAACGAACACTACGGGCATGTATTGTGATTTTGCAAACGCCACGGTTACACCTTCGAGGAGCAAACCCAACCCAATTCCTGTGATAAAGGTCACCGCCATGACCTCTGGATTAGTGATTATTGCGCGAACACTCTCGCCAGTCATTCGTTTTCCCTCTTACTTTCACGATTCGAGGGCATTCTCCAAATATCCTCCATTGTAATAACGGGATTATGGAATGCCAGTATACAAGTTGTCGTGTATTGTGTCATCGATGCGGGTACGAGTGGACATATATGGGGATTCGACTTGCAAGTCTCGTCATATCCC
Organism: Methanoregula sp.; assembly: GCA_026394595.1. Classification (GTDB taxonomy): domain Archaea; phylum Halobacteriota; class Methanomicrobia; order Methanomicrobiales; family Methanospirillaceae; genus MVRE01. Next base: position 5,235 of record JAPKXX010000011.1, read on the forward strand.
GAAGACTCGTGAAGGTACATTGTCCCAGAGGTATATCGGACGTGAAGTTAGAGGCACGGAATGCAAAGTGATGTGAGGGATTTTGAGAACTACGGTGAACGGGGAATTTTGAAAAATTTTAGTTTAAGTTGATGTTGCATCTCTATTTTTCGTGAACGACGATATTGAACGCAGTTCCCGTTGTCCGATCAAGTTCAATAGTGCCGTTCAATTGTTCCACCAGGATCACCACCAACCGGAGCCCAATCGATTGTTTACTTCTCATCCAGTCAAAGTCTTTTGGTATCCCGATCCCCGTGTCCCTGATGGAGAGCACAAGGGTATCGGCTTCCCGGCATCCTGCAATGATGATCTCCCCCGGAGTCCCTTTGGGAAACGCGTGCTTTATTGAGTTTGAGATGAGTTCGTTGATGATTAGGCTGATGGGGATTGCAGAGTCTATGGTAATCTGAAGATCTTTCATTTCGACGTTCAACCGGATATGCTGATGATCGACCTTATAGGACTTGAAAAGGCTCGTTCCCAGAAATGTGACGATTTCAGACAGGTCGATTCTGGAGATGTCCTCGGCACGGCACATCCTCTCGTGGACATGTGCCATCGCCTTGATGCGGTTCTGGAAATCCTCCATGGTATCCAAAAGATTGGGGTCTTTGATATTCCGGGACTGGAGTCTGATGAGACTTAAAATAATCTGGAGGTTGTTCCTGACCCGGTGGTGGACCTCACGGAGGAGCAGGACTTTCTCATCCAGGGATGCTTTGATTTTATCCTCGGCATGTTTCTGTTCGGTGATGTCCCTTACCGTTGCCTGCAGGATCTTATTCTCCTTCCATTCGAACCGCGTCAGGAGGACTGTTGCCGGAAAGTCCTCGCCATTCAGGCGTTTATGGGTCCATTCGAAGTAATTAGACCCTTCCTGGACCGCCTTTTCAATCATCTCCTTTGCCTTCTCACCGGAAGGTCGTCCATCCGGCTGGCATTCCGGTGACAGTTCCCACGGTGCTGCTGATGTAAATTCGGCCTCGTCTTTTGCGCGGAACATTGTAATGGTGGCGGGATTACCTGATGTAAACCGCCAGTCCGGCGGTTCCAGTGTCATGATGGCGTCCCGCGAAGACTCAAACAACATGCGGTGCCTGAGTTCGCTCTCATGGAGTGTCGCCGTTTTTTCCTCGATCCCCTGCTGTAATTTTTTGTTGAAATCCTGAAGAGTCTCTTCCGCTCGCTTGCGCTCGGTGATGTCAATGAGAAAACCTTCCAGCCCGACCATCACGCTGCCCCGCACGACCGGATGAGCAGTGAACGTGTGGTATCCAACGGAGCCATCCTTACAACGGCGGGAAAACTGACCGCTCTGGATACGGTGTCCCGCGAATAGTTCCTCTACAATCTGCTGAGCTGCTTTCAGATCGGTTTCAACCTGCGTCAGAGCAAAGTGCTGACCGATCACCTCATCCGGGGAATCATAGCCATGCATGCACAGCCAAGCATCATTGACGCGCTGGAAGCGGCCCTCCCGGTCAATAAAAAAGTAACCCGCCTGCGTATTTTCAACGATTCCGCGTAAACGCTCCTCGTTCCCCCGCAGCGCCTCTTCTGTTGCCTTATAGTCTATGAGATTTGAGATCCAGGAATTCGGTTTTTTACCCGACTGGTTTTCTTTCGCACGCTCTTTTGGCGGAACATAGTAAAAGTTATTATAGACACTGGTTCCGATAATGGCGAACGGGTGTATTACGAGCATATCATGAAATAGTTCCTTGGAGAAACAACGCCTGTCGTACTGGCAAATAGCGAGAAATTTACTCCCTATGGAAAAGGTGTCCAACTTATCCTCATACTCAATCAACCGTTCAGACCCTGGCAACCCACGAAGCGCCCATGACATCTCACCAGTCCCCCTGAGTGCGGTATACCCTTCATCAAGTGCTTTCTGTGTCTCATATGAAAGGATTGACATCATCCCGTCAGGCTCGAATACTCCCCCTTTCAGATATGTATTAGTACTTGAGAGGATGTTGAACTGTCCTTTTTTCTGGTAATGTTTAACGTCAACACCATCATTTTTCAGATAGTTGATAATGGTTTTAGGGTCTCTGGCATCGACAATATAGTATACTTTCTCGTTCTGTTCGAGACCTTTGCGGAGAAACGGTGTGATAATATTCTGGTGCTCTTCGTCAGTATCATAGATACAACAGACATGGTCACCGGGTTTTAAGTCTGTTATTGAATGAATGGGCGTCTGAACTTGCAGCATGGCAGCACCTCGGAATAATAATTTTTCCGGATCGAGAAGTGACTGAACGCAAACTGGTATTCAGTGATGGTTCCTGATAAGGTACCTTATGCCTGGGATTTTTTCTGGTGCCATGAGATCGATGGCTACTAACTGAAGATGTATGTTTACCCTCAATGAAACTCCCTCAATCCTGTCCACCCGACTTTGATGAATTTTAGAGGATTTCGATTAACTGCATGAAATGTGAATTCAACTTACTTATTCACGACGAAGTTTTGATTGAAACTTCATCTAAAAATGGGGTTTTTCGAAATCCTCTTTATAATTAATCGTGGATAAGATAAAATTTGCGATCTTGATTTTGTTGAAGTGTACATGAATTATTGTCGAAGGTATTGGATGAAAAAGAGGGGTATTCCGCTTGGAGAATATGAGGATCCTGAAATTTTCCACAACATGAAAATCGCTGGATAAAATACCAAGGTGCAACGTTTTGATATGTCCGTGTTTGTGTCAGGCAGTTGGTCTGTTGGTTCGCTCCTGATTTGACAATATGCACCGTTCTTGGTTCAAAACCAGCATAACCCTTATTTCCTGAAATCAGCCATTATTGCTTGAACCCATGAGGTTCAACGTATGAAGGAAGGTTCGAACATAGATTTGAACC
>JAPKXX010000048.1 GCA_026394595.1 Methanoregula sp.
ACATGTGCCGGGCGAACGTTGCGATCCATACACTGGACGCTCCAGGTCTTCTCGATGATGCCCGGAACCTCGCGATGCACTTTGGTTCACGCTTACTTGGAATCGTTCCTGACATCATCCTAAAGGAGGGTGATCTCATCAGCGGACTTTGCGTGCTGCACACCCCGGGACATACGCCGGGGAGCATCTGCCTTTTTGCTGAACAAGAACAGGTACTGATCAGCGGGGACACGGTATTTACCGATGGCGGGTTCGGGCGCTACGATTTTGTTGGGGGGAGCAGAACGGAACTTGCCCGGTCAATCGACCGGCTATCGCTCCTTAATGTGGAGGGGCTTTACCCGGGTCACGGGGTGCCGGTTGAGAGCGGTGGGAGCGGGCATATCGCATCCGCCCGCGAGTTGTTGAAGAGTGGTTATGGATAAAGGGGTATACTGCCTTGTGCTCCGGAACCCGGCATGCACCGTGACTGTCGGGGCCCTGGGAGCAAGAACATTTGCTGCCGGCTTCCATATCTACGTCGGCTCGGCGCAGGGCAGTGGCGGGTTAACAAGGGTACGGCGCCATATTCTCCTTGCAAAGGACCGGGATCGCCGCCCGAAATGGCATATTGATCATCTGCTCACCAGTGACAACTTCAGCCTCATCTCTGTTGTGTGCGCATCCACCATTGAGAGATTAGAATGCCAGCTCGCGAGAGCCCTTTCGGGATCGCCCGTCCCGTTCTTCGGGTGCAGCGACTGTTCCTGCCATTCACACCTCTTTTATACTCCCAATGACCCCCGGGACCAGATAATGATCGCATTCCAGGGACTGGGGCTTCTCTGTTCCATCAAAACAATCATTACCCTGCACGCAAAGGGTAACGTATGAAAGTGCTAGGGATATCCGGGAGCATGCGCAAGGACGGGAATACATCCCAGCTGATCAGATTAATACTCGAACGCTGTGATTCTGCGGGTATCAGGACCGAATTCGTTTCCCTTGCCGGCAAGAAAATCCTCCCATGCCTTGGCTGCGAAAAGTGCAAGAAAGAGAAATGGTGTGTGATCGAAAACGATGACTGGGGGGCGGTGATGAAAAAGGTGCTCAGTTGCGAAGTGCTCATCATTGGTTCGCCCACGTATTACTACGATGTCTGCGGGCACCTCAAGAACTTCATCGACCGCACCTATTGCCTCTACCATGACCGGAAGCTTGCGGGAAGGAAAGGTATCGCCGTGGCGGTGCAGGCTCATAAGGGTGCAAACCGGACCCTTCAGACACTGGAGGGTTTCTTAAGCACGCATGAGTTCTCTTCACTTGGCTCGGTCAAGGGGACAGGGTATATGCAGGGCGACGTGGTAAACGACAAGGACGCAGTCCAGAAAGCCCAGAAGATCGGGGACAAAATCGTCCGCCTGCTCAAACCGCATCATGACTAAAAATTATTGAATCGCTCTTTTGGATCAGCGATAATTTTTTTTAATTATAATCAGGGTACTACCCCATACAGCGTGGTACGCTGAACCAGACGCCTCCCGATATCCTCTGCAATCCGCTTCATTTCGGCAGGGTCCAGATAATCAGTATTTGTGGCGCCCGCCCCTTTCGAGATACTCTCCTCAAACATAGTGCCGCCCAGATCATTTGCACCGGCTAGGAGCCCGAGCTGTGCCATCTTGACCCCTTCTTTCACCCACGAGACCTGGATATTCCGGAAATTGTCAAGGAAGAGACGCGACACTGCTACCATCAGGAGATCTTCCCTGCCCGTAGCGCCTGCCCTCGCAAGCCCTTTTTTATAGAGCGGCGTGTTCATATGAATGAACGAGAGGGGGACAAACTCGGTAAATCCGCGGGTTTCATCCTGGATCTCCCGCAGCAGTGCAAGGTGTTGTACCCAATCCTCAACACTCTCGCAATGCCCGTACATGATCGTCGCAGTGGTGGGGATGCCAAGGTTGTGTGCTTCCCTGATAATCCGTACCCATTCATCCGTGGATATCTTCTGGGGGCAGATCTGGTTGCGCACCGAATCCACAAGGATT
>JAPKXX010000114.1 GCA_026394595.1 Methanoregula sp.
CTGTTGGGGGGAGCTGCGTCGAAGTCCCGGCCGCCACACCGCAGCAAAAAATACCGCGAGGTGAGGTTGCCGGGGGCATCAAGAGCAATATGCAGGGTATGGTGCTCAAAGTCATGGTCAGCCGGGGCGCTGCTGTCAAGAGGGGTGATGTCCTCATCGTGCTCGAGGCAATGAAGATGGAGAACCCCATACACAGCCCTGTTGACGGCAGGGTGAGCGAGATATTTGTTGATACCGGCGATGTCGTCTCAAGCGGGGATGTCCTGCTGGTGGTGCAATGAAATTTTTTGAGAAGATCCTGATCGCAAACCGCGGAGAGATAGCAATCCGGGTGATGAGGGCATGCCGCGAACTCGATATTGAAACGGTTGCTATTTATTCTGACGCAGACAAAAACGCCCTCCATGTCAAATATGCCGATGAAGCATTCCATGTCGGCGAGGCGCACCCTTCAAAAAGCTACCTGAACATGGACCGGATCATTGACATAGCGCACAAATCCGGATCAGAGGGAATACACCCGGGATACGGTTTTCTTGCCGAGAACCACAGGTTTGCCGGGCTCTGTGAAAAAGAGGGGATCATCTTTATCGGACCTTCTGCAAGAACAATCGAGATGATGGGCTCAAAGCTTGGCAGCAAACATATGATGGAGTCAGAAGGCGTCCCAGTACTGCCATATACCCCCAACGGGGTCACGTCGGCCGATAAAGCAATGGATATTGCAGAGCAGATCGGTTATCCTGTCATTGTCAAGGCCAGCGCCGGAGGGGGAGGGATCGGGATGCAGATTGTAGAGGAACCTGCAGGTCTCCAGAACGCCATTGAAAAAGGCATGCGCACGGCAAAATCCGCGTTTGGTGATCCCACCGTATTTCTTGAAAAATATCTTGTAAAGCCCCGTCACATCGAATTCCAGATTCTTGCTGATGCACACGGCAACCGAATTCACCTGTTCGACCGCGAATGCTCAATCCAGCGCCGTCACCAGAAACTTGTTGAAGAAGCGCCCTGTCCCATCATGACACCGGAACTCAGGGACCAGATGGCTGCATCAGCACTCACCGTTGCAAAAGTATCTGGGTACACGAATGCAGGGACGGTCGAGTTCCTGTACTCAGACGGGAAGTATTATTTTATGGAGATGAATACCCGGCTTCAGGTTGAGCATACAATTACGGAAATGATCACGGGTGTTGACATAGTCCATAAACAGCTCGGAATCGCTGCCGGGGAAGACCTCCCCTATACGCAGGATGATATCAGTATCCGCGGGCATGCAATTGAGTGCCGGATCAATGCCGAAAATCCCCTCAATAACTTCACCGCGGATCCTGGTAAGATCATCCGCTACCGTTCGCCGGGAGGTCCGGGGGTCCGGGTCGATAGTGGCATCCATATGGGGTACGCAATCCCGCCAAACTATGATTCAATGATCGCAAAACTCTGCGCATGGCATACCACACGTTATGGGGTTATAAAACGGATGCAACGGGCGATATCCGAATATGTTATCCTTGGTGTTAAAACCACTCTTCCGCTCCACTATGCAATTATGAATAACAGCGAATACATTGCAGGCAACACACATACTCACTTTCTCCAGGAAGAGCATATCACAAAAACACTTGAACGTTACCAGCGGGACGAAGAGGCACGGATGCATGATGCAGGTTCAGGATACCTGCATCAGAATCTTTAATAATTTTTAAGGTATTGTTATAATGCACGTCTGCGCTGCGGTGGCCTAGCTGGTCAGGGCGCCAGACTCATAATGTAATAGGACGCAATGTATGCGTTCAGCCTGAGATATCTGGAGATCGTGGGATCGTAACCCACCCGCAGCATCATTTTTCTCAAATGCCAGTCATTTTGGTTTTTAGTTCTTATAACAGATTTTTCATTACATTTACTGATTAAATAAACAAAAAAGAGGGATCTACGCCATATTTCTGTCCATTTTTCTATTCGCCCGTGAAATGGGCGATATATTTATTTAGCGTCTGATGCAATTCTCTAACAAACTTCAGAGGTGAAATCATGCTTCTTGTAAATGCTATTGTTGGATTGGTCCAGCTTATTGTCGCCATTATCTTTTCCGTTATTGCATTGTATATAGGATTTATCACGCTGGCAAAAATCACAAAGGACATTGATGAAGAAAAGGAACTTGCAAAAGGGAATGCAGCTGTCGGGATGTATTGGAAAGGCAGCATCGGTAGGACTTCTGTCCCTTGATGGTCTTCTTGCTATCGGGGCAGCATTAGTCCAGCTAATCCTCGGTATTGTCCTCTCTATTGCGGCAATTTACCTTGCGCTCAACATCCTGGACAAACTCACCAAGGGTGTTGATGAATTCGAAGAGATCAAAAAAGGCAATGTTGCGGTGGCGCTGGAAATGGCAGGTGTAATTATTGCAGTAGCCGTGATTATTCAATCGGGTGTGCTTGGCATCACCGCTGCTTTAATTTAATTCTTTTTTCAGTCGGACTCTGAATTTTCCAACTCATGTTCCGTACATATTAATCGTACGGATAAGATCGGCAAATCCGTTCATCTCCATGGCGAGAACCTGATCCCGCGTCATGCCCATGCTGGTTTCCGCATCAGCGGTAAGCACCTCAGGACCCCAGACCACGTTCCGTTCGGTTCCATCTGAACTGAGCACCTCCTGCGCTTCCCGGATGTAGACAAATGCGCGTCCCGGAAGTATGATTGTAGAATCAAGAGTGGCAGGGTCGAGGGTTTTCAGATCTTCAATCGTAATCAGACAGGCTATCTCCTTTTCTAGGGCAATAACATCCGAATTAAAACCACAGGACTTGAGGACTTTTTGGATGAATGGCGCTGCGACTTTTCCGCTGATGACCGTTGCCCGTCGCTGGATCCGCGGTAGTTTTGCAATAAGATCCGGTTCTGAGAGAAGTGCAAACGGTGAACCGATCTCCGGATCCCAGAGGGGAGTACCGGAAATTTTCATCCTGAACCGGTCATTCAGGTCAGTGACGAGATCTTGGAACTCTTCGACCGTATGCACACGCTGATTTTTGAGAATAGGTGAGTTGCCAAGGATCAATCCCTGTTCGGTTGCATTCGCAAACCGCATGAGGATTAATCCCTTGGCTCCCCGATCCTCCAACCACACGCAGGTACGTTCGAGAACGTTACCGTCATTAATGCCCGGTATCACCACCGCAGCAGCATAGACATCGGTATTTTCACATAACTGTTCGAGCACCTTCAATGAGACATCGGGAGATGGATCGTGCATATAGCGTTTGCGCAGTTTAGGATCTGTCGCAAAAACAGTGTACGATAGTTCAGAGAGACCATTGTCAATAAGCAGCTTGGCAACATTGACATCATCAAATCCTTTGCCGCTTGTATATCCGATGTGAAGTGGCGCTCCCATGCTCCCCAGGAGATCAATGAGGTCGGAAAAGTGCGGGTAGCAGCTTGGATCGCCACCTCCACTTATCGTCACTTTGGTGAGGTCGTCCCGGGTTGCCTGAAGAGTTGCGAGAACCTCATCAGCAATTGACTTCAGGTCTTTAAATCCGCTATACTGCTCTTTCACTCCTTTGGTACAATAATCACAGCCTTTCTTGAACGGAAGACAGTACCGGCAACCAAATGCCTGGACTTTTTTTACATGTTTAAAATAGCAGTATTCGCAGAACCCCCGGCAATCAACACCCGCCCGACCCCCAATGTCAACGGTAAGCTGCGCCATCTCTGCAATAATTTCCGTTGCCGGGGGTTTAATGTGTTTGCAAATGGATAAACGGAATTCCCACAAGGATGGTTTTTCCTGTTATTGCATCCAACTAGGAAGATAACAACCAAAATGGGATTCGGACCTCTCACTGAAAAGGAAAAGAGCACCACCTTTTTT
>JAPKXX010000120.1 GCA_026394595.1 Methanoregula sp.
AAACGGTGAGCTGGAATAATTCATACTTTTTGGTCATCGGCGGGATCCCGACAAGGTCCTCTCGTGCCGACCCCTTCTCATGCGCCCGTTTCTCGAAAACCACCTGCGTCTCCCGGAAACGGACGTTCTCCTCGGTAAGGAAACCTTCGAGATACTGGTTTATCCCAACCCTGACACCCTTTGGACGGGTAATGATCCCAAATACCGCCGGTTTGCCATAGCCAATATGGACGGTATCTGCAAGCATGTCGAGAATGGCAAGGTCGTGCTCGACAATCACGACGGGGCGTTTTTGTGCCAGTTCACGGATAAGCGTTGCCGCTTCAATCCTTTGGTAAATATCGAGGAATGGGGTGATCTCATCAAAGAAGTAGAAGTCTGCTTCACGTGCGAGGCATGCGGCAATTGCGACCCGCTGGAGTTCCCCGCCCGACAGTGTACCGATCTGGTGGGAGAGAATTGATCCAAGTTTGAGTGCAGGTATAAACTCTGCCAGTTTACCCCGTTCATCGGTCTTTTCCAACAGGTCGCGGACAGTGCCGGTAAATATCTTTGGGATATAATCGATGTACTGAGGTTTTGTAGCGATCTTCAGGCTTTTCTTTGCCACAGTCTGGAGATAGTCAAAGAGTTCAGTGCCAACATAGCGTTTCAGGATCTCTTCCCATGCAGACTCGGATGTCAAGTTTCCCAGATTGGGGCGGAGCTGTCCTGCAAGGATCTTGATGGCGGTACTCTTCCCGATCCCATTTGCACCAAGGATCCCCGCCACCTTCCCTTCGGACGGTATGGGAAGCCCGTATAGGGCAAACCCGTTTTTCCCGTACCGGTGCGTCGGGTGTTCGAGCTCTTCAGGAAGGCTCACGATATCGATTGCTTCAAACGGACACTTTTTTATACAGATACCGCAGCCGACGCAGAGCTCTTCTGAGACGAGTGCCTTGCCATCCTCTCCGATAATTACTGTTTCGTCACCGGTCCTGACTCTCGGGCAGTAAATAATGCATTCGGTGCCGCACTTCTTCGCATGGCAGCGATCCTTATGGACGATGGCGATCCGCATGGATGATCAAATGGTAACGGGAGGTCAGTACGGGATTTTCTGGGCAACAACGATGTAATCTGTCTTTGACTTTGAATTGTTGCCGTGCACATTTGTTACTTTCAGTGACACGTTGTACTTCCCGGGATTCGTGTAAGTATACACCGGGTTCTGGACTGTTGAATTCGTCTCATCGCCTAAATCCCAGATCCAGCTTATCGGAGAACCGGTTGAGGTGTCAGTGAAGGCAACAGCCACAGGGGCTGTGGCGGATGTGATATTTGCAGAAAAATCAGCGACGGGCAGCGAAGATGAAAGCAGGATGGTCCAGACCATGAACCAGAGGGCAAACGTCATGAACCCCTGGTAAAACCAGTCCTTTGCCCCGAGTTTCGATGTGTCCATGCCAAGGAGCATGAAGATGTGTTTCTGGAGTACGATGCCTGCGAGCATGAGCATGAAGGCGAGCAGCCCGTTGTTCTGGAGCCCATGACTATTGGGAACTCCTCCGGACACGTACGACAGGATGCCCGTGAAAACTCCCAAAAGGCACGCGATCAGCGTCCGTTTGATCCTTTCGATATGTTCCACCTGTTTCTCAGCCCGTGTCAACTGCTTTTTTGTCATTACGGGCTGTCCTTCGTGCACCTCTTCGCTCATCCGTTACACCAGTAGTCTTATTTTTTAGTGCACAAGCCATATGTAATTTGGTATATCCGATGGCGACCGTCAAAGGGATGAGCGGGATTGATGTGAAAGCAGTCGTGGCGGAACTGCAGGAGAAGCTCCCGCTCTGGGTGGATAAAGTCTACCAGTTTGATAAACGGACGCTCGGTATTCGTCTTAATGGCGAACAGCATGCAAAATACCAGCTGATCATTGAAGCGGGGAGAAGAGCCCACCTTGTCAGCGGACTGCCAGAACCACCGAAAAACCCGCCGCACTTTGCGATGCTCCTGCGCAAACACATCAGCGGGGGCAAGGTGCTTGCCATCCGGCAGCACGGGCTGGAACGGATCCTCATCCTCGATATCGGAAAGCATGATCTCACCTACCGGCTCATCACCGAGCTGTATGATGAGGGGAACGTAATCCTCACTGATGAACATTACACGATCATACATCCTCTCAGTTTTCACCGGTTCAAAGACCGGGATATCTTGCCCGGCATTTCCTATGCGATGAGTGGCAGCGATCCAACTGCTTCGCTGGAAACCCTTACTGAATTTCTCAGGACTGAGGAAAGGGACCTTGTCCGGGCGCTTGCCATCGGCTGCATGCTGGGCGGTGCCTATGCAGAGTATATCTGCCATAAAGCCGGGGTCGAAAAGAGCTCTTTGGCACGGGATGCCGACCCTGTACCACTATTTGCCGCAATCAATCACCTTTTTGGCCGTGTCCTGAATAACCGCAACCCGGTCATCTCTCCGAATGGGTGCGAACCTATCAATCTGGGAAATACCAACGAAGCCCGTCAGTTTCCTACGTTTAACGAAGCACTTGATGCCTTTTACCCTATGACAAAAGCCGATGTAATCCGGTCAGCGAAACAAAAGATCCCCAAAGAAGAGCTTATCCGGCGCCATCAGGAAACAGCAGTAAAAAAATTCGATGCAAAGATCGCAAAGGCAGAAAGGATCGTTGCGGCAATCTATGAGAACTACCAGCTTGTCGCTGATGCGATTATCACACTCTCAACAGAGAGCAAAAAGCGGTCATGGCAGGAGATTGCAGCCACCCTCGCAACACATCCTGCAGGTATCGCCCGGAAGATCACAGCAATCCATCCGGATCAAGCTGCCGTGGAGCTTGATCTCGGGGAGCGGGTGGTGATCCACGTTCAAGAGGGGGTCGAGCAGAACGCCGGCAGGTATTACGATGAGATCAAGAAATATAAGCGGAAAAAAGAGGGCGCTCGTACCGCAATGGCAAAGCCGGTGATAAGAAAAAAGACAGTGAAGCACAATATCGTGGCGCAGAAAAAACAATGGTACCACCGGTTCCGGTGGTTTATCACTTCTGACGGGGTTGTGGTGATTGGCGGACGGGATGCGGGTCAGAATGAGGAACTGGTCAAGAAATACATGGCGGGCGGTGATCTCTTTGTCCACGCAGATGTGCATGGTGCAAGTGTGGTGGTCGTGAAGGGGAAGACAGAGCAGATGGAGGAGGTGGCGCAGTTTGCCGCTTCATACTCCGGTGCGTGGAAGAGCGGGCATTTCTCTGCCGAGGTCTACAGTGCCCTCCTCCCGCAAGTGAGCAAGACACCGGAGCATGGGGAGTATGTGTCCCGCGGGTCATTTATTGTCCGGGGTGAACGCACCTGGTACCGGAATGTGCCGCTTGGTATCGCCATTGGCATGCAGCTCGAACCGCAGGCAGCAGTAATCGGCGGACCGCTCTCTGCCATCCGGAAGCATGCAATGGCATATGTCGAGCTTAAGCCAGGGCAGTTCGAACCAAATGACGTGGCAAAGAAGGTACTGCGTATCCTGAAGGGTAAATTTCCGGAAGAGGAGTTCAAAGGGTTGAAAAATATCCTGAATACGGAAACGGTTGCAGCTTTTGTCCCTCCGGGTGGTTCTGACATATCAGGTGAGGTATGAAAGCGGAACAGTGCGAGATGCGGGGGGACTATGGCGAGATCCGGCTGCTTCCTGAGAGCATCGACGACCTCTGGCACCTCCAGCACGTAATCGCCCCGAATGATCTGGTCTTTGCGACAACGCTCCGGAGCGTTGAGTCGGCGAGTGATAAGATCAGGCCGGAAAAAGTCGAGAAGCGGCCGGTCCGGCTCGGTGTCCGTGTGGACAAAGTCGAGTTCTCCGTCCACGGGGTCCGCCTGCGGATCAGCGGGCTTATCGAACACGGTGTGGATGCGGGATCGCACCACACCTTCAATGTCGAGACCGGCTACGAGATCTCGGTGATCCGGCGCTGGCGGCGGGTGGACTTAGACCGGATCGACCGGGCTGTGAAAGCCTCGGTCTACGGCGTGATCCATATCCTGACAATCGAGGAGGGCGAGGCCGAGCTCTTCCGGCTCCGGCAGTACGGGCCCGAGAGCGTAGTTACGGTAACGATGGGGAGCGGCAAAGGGGCGGAGGTCAACACCCGGCAGGCGTTCTTCGATCAGCTCCTCTCCCTCTGCGCCAATGTCACCGGCCCGCTGGTCATCGCAGGGCCCGGCTTTGTCAAGGACGACTTCGTGAAATACATGAAGGGAAAAGACAGCGCCCTTGCAGGCCGGGCCCTCGTTGTGGAGACCCGCCGGATCGGGCGCGGGGCTGTGCAGGACGTGGTCGGTCTGGGTGCGATCGACAAGCTGGTCGGCGATCTCCAGCTCAGCCGCGAAGTAAAACTCATGGACGAGGTGCTCATGCGAATTTCGCAGGACGGCGCAGTCGCATACGGGATACGGGACGTTGCCGATGCGATCGATTACGGTGCCGCCGAGCAGGTCCTTCTCACCGATACGCTTCTCCGCAATGCAACCGTCACCCGGCTTGTCGAAAAGGCCGAGGGTATACGGGCGTCAATTGTTGTGCTTTCCAGCTCCTTCGAACCCGGTGAACGGCTGGATGCTCTCGGCGGGATAGCTGCACTGTTGAGGTATAAACTAACCAGATAACGATGCTTTGAAGAAATCCTTTCATCAGCTCGAATGGTTTATGTAATCACGTGAGTAGCGCAAAACCCGACAGGCGTTTTGTGCGTAAAGATCTCACCAAAGGGGGCGCCCACGTGGCGGGGGTGCGGCGAAGATGTTCTTCTGTAACATCTTCTTAAATTCACCATCACATTCAGTGATGGCGGATTGACCGTAGCGGAACCCCCTGGAGCGTCAAAGAAAAATGATCCTGAATTACAAAAAAAGAGAGTAAATTAGTGAAATATTGGATTACTCTTCCTTCTTTTCCGGCCGCTTGAACGTCTCGACAAGCACAATCTCGGAAATCTCCTTTATCAGCTCAAATCCTTCGTGAATGATCCTTCCGCGCCAGAGAAGCCAGCGGCGGTCGTAGGTGATGCCCGCCGGCAGGTTGATGGTGACTTTTCCCTCTTCAAGGGAAGTGTCGATATCCCGTCCTGCGTAGAGCCGGATGAGCCCCTTCATCTGCTCGAGTGGATCTTCAACCTGCTCTTCTATTGTATAGGTGTAGGAAAGGGTCATTCCTGCAAGGGGAGCATTGAAATCAACGATGACACGGGCGCCTATCACATCGACAACAGTCCCTTCACCCAAATCCTCGACCTTGACCTCCTGCCCCTTCACCGGTTTTTCCTTGAACTTGTTCTTGGGGAAGGACTGGATCCTTTTCGGGTCACGGTCGCCGAATCCCTTCTTCGGGGGGACCGTAACCGTTCCCTGAAACCCGACGTCCTTTCCGACAATCTCCTCATCGAGCCCGAGGATCACATGCTTGCTGCCGACACAGATCGTGACCGGTCCATAGATTGCAGTCGCGCTGTGGATGCCGGCAGTTTTCGCAGCCGATTCATCGGTCGTATCAAAAATGCGCCCGTTTGTGCTGCCTGTATAGATTAATCTGATGAAATTTCCTTCTTGTATCGGCATAAAACACCTGACTATAATAAATTGCAGCAAAACCAGATAAAACTGTGGCACTGGCATGCTGGAGATAGAACTGAAAGTCCGTGTTGATTCACTCGGACCGGTCCGGAAAAAGCTACAGGAGAACAACGCTGAGTTCTTCGGCAGGGTGTACGAGCACGATATCTATTACAATGCACCGCATCGCGATTTTAAAAAAACTGATGAGGCCCTGCGGGTGCGATATACAGATAGAAATATTACCATTACCTACAAGGGAGCCAAAATAAAAAACCTCGGCATTAAGGCACGGGAAGAGCTGAATACTGCAATAGAATCCGGGGAGGTTTTCGGGCATATCCTCTCCCGGCTCGGGTTTGAAAAGAGCGCTGAAGTCAACAAGTGGCGCGAGAATTACCGGTATTCCAACGCCTCGATTGCCCTTGATGAAGTGGAGAATCTGGGAACATTTATCGAGATTGAAGTACTTGCAGATAATACGACCTCAACAGCCACGAAGAGAATAGACCACATCAAAAAAGAACTGGGAATAAAGGGGAAAGCCATCCTCGCTTCGTATCTGGAACTGTTACAGGCTAAACAGTGAGCAACTCCACTCTGATATCCTTGGGTTCATTGCCAAAGTGGAGCATGGCACAGTATCCCATCATTGCAGCACCGGGATTAATAACTTTAACACCATCAATGTCTATCACGCCACGCTGTTCATGGATGTGGGCACAGCACACCAGATCAAACGCTTTCATATGACGCCGGATGCTTCTGCTCCCGACATGTTCACCGGCGGGTTTATCGAGTGCACCGTACGGAGGGGCGTGGGAGAGCAGGACATTATGCACAGACTTCTCCATCTTGCCAATTGCACCCTGAAGCAGGTCATCGATCTGCTTATCGTTGAGCTCGAAAGGTGTGTCGAATGGTGTGGGGTTTGAGCCCCCTATTCCGACAATCGTCATCGTACCCAGATTGATCTGCGATCCATGAAGGCAGATTGCATCAGAGTGCTCGAGCACATCAATAATTTCGCGGGGATCGCAATTGCCTGGGACTGCAAAGCACGGCACATCGATGCGTGAAAGAACCTCATCGACTGTGTCAACCGGTCCCATATTGGTGATATCGCCAGCAATAAAGACAGCTTCGGGGGATAATTCAAGAAATGAATCAATTTTACCGAATTCACCGTGGAGATCTGCTATCAAGAGCACATCTTTCATGGTATATCATTTGAAGGTTGTTTAAAAAACCTTATCTCAGGGTCGCTTCAGGAACCCGTCAGTTTGCCTGAAAGGGCGAGTTTTCCTAACAGCTGCGCAGTTTTTGCAGGCAGCGGACATGGCAGCGTGCCGGCGAGAGGGGTCCCGGGTAGTGAAATAAAATGATGGACATGAACCATGCCATGTTGTGCCACCCATGTGATCAGCTGGACCGTCTTTGCCTGATCCTCGTCTGTTTCAAACGGAAATCCGAGAACAAAATCCACGACAGGTGTGATCCCGTATTCCCTGCAAAGTTCTACCGCATTGATAACATCTTCGACAGTATGCCCGCGGTTCAGGTGCTGCAATAACAGACAAATTCCGGACACAGGTATCTGCAGGTCGATAATGGCCTCTGGTCACAACACCTGGTACCAATGCACCGGTCCCCTCTTCGATTGCAGTCAGCAGGCGGGGGAGCGTCTACTCCCCCTCACCGACAATAACATAATCCGCATATGCTGCAACGTCCTGATAGCAGGCAGTCGCGTGAGGACCACCAGCAATTGTAATGCAGTCAGTATCTGCGATCTCGTTTTTCAGGAAAGGTTCATTGATGGAGTTGAGCGAGTAGCAGATGACATCCCCTGCAGGTTCTTTAACGGGGTGCAGAATGAATCCCGACTGTTCACAGACGGCATACAGTGTGGCATAAGAGTTGCGTGCGGCATGGATCAGCCGCCAGTTAAATTTCATGGGTTGTCGGTCTTTTTAAAAATGGGAGCCGGGGTTGTCTCCGTTTTATTATCCCCGGGAACGGTATTCGCGCAGGACATCGGCAACCTTGTAGGTCTGACCGTTATCCATAGAGACCCATACTTCGACACGGTCAGCCTGCCCTCTCTCGGATCCTGACCCCCGTGTCCCCTGAAGTTCCACTTCATCCCCTTTTTTATTTCCGACAGTAGCAGTCTGGGTTGACCCGTCAGCCCGTGTGAGTTTTACATCAATTTTTTTCACATGGCTCATTCCCAGGCCACCCTGGAATGTAACCGGAATGGTGCCAAGGTAATCCTTCTCTCCAACATCCACTTTGACGACATTGTAATCCGGCATCGTGTCCGTCGGGGATGGGACAAGACTCCCGCCTGCTGGAGTCGAGCCGGCACCAGTTCCTGCCGGGGTTGGGGTTGCAGGGGGATTCTGTATTCCGGTGCAACCGGCAATGGCGACCGTGGCACAGATAAGGATGATGAGGGGAATTCTGAACTGCATATCAGAAGATGTGAGCCGGGATCTTATGAAAGTTATGCCAGCGGGGAGTATCCGACGATTATTCAGCCCAAAGGTCACCGGTATACTCTATCTCCCCGCGGTCACCATCCACCGTTACCGGAACACCGCTCTTCAGCCGGCTCATCGGCACATCGATACGGTCAATCATCGGGATGGTGCCCATGATCGCACCGGTCACGATGATCGGTTCTGCTTCCGTATTAATAATTGCCGCAGGGGCATGCCCGTTACGGCTCAGCGCATACAGGACGTATGAACCAACAGTTGAACCCTTGCCATAAGGAAATGCGAGTACTTTGCCGGCGATGCATTTCCCATAGAGAGGGTGGCCTTTCTCAACGATAATCCCGGTCTCGGGGTCGACACCCGACAGAAACGAGATCGGCGCCGGGCTTACCAGAAGCTCCCCTCTTCCAACCCCGCGGGATATGCTCCGGGCCAGAATATGCAAAATCACACCTAATTTATGTTTGAAGATGGAGATATATGATTCATATGGAAGAGAGCGCCATAAAAAACGCCACAACTTCAGATGAACTCAAATTCCGGATCCAGCTCAATGAGCTGGAGGCGTCAGTACTCGAGCTGAAACTGAAGGTGGATGAACTCACCAAAGAGAACGCCCAGCTCCGGCGGGAGAACAACCAGCTCAAACGGATGCCGCTCTTTGTCGCAGTCGTTGTGGATATCCTTGAGACTGGTGAGGTGTATCTCCGCCAGCAGGGCAACAACCAGGAGTACATCACCCATGCAAGCGAGGACCTGCTCCCACTCTTAAAACCCGGTGCAAAGGTTGCAGTCAATAATGCGCTCTCAATTGTAAAACTGATCGGAAACGTCTATGATTCAAGGGTACGGGTGATGGAACTTGAGGAATCGCCCACGATCTCGTACCAGGACATCGGCGGACTTGAGAACGAGATCAAGGAGGTCCGGGAATCTGTAGAGTACCCATTGACAAAACCCGAGATCTTCCGGCGTATAGGCGTTGAACCTCCCAAGGGCATCCTCCTGTACGGGGCACCCGGAACGGGAAAGACCCTTATTGCAAAGGCGGTTGCCCATGAGGCAAAGGCAACGTTTATCCGGATGTCGGGCAGCGAGCTGGTTCATAAGTTCATTGGAGAGGGGGCCGGGCTTGTCCGGGAACTCTTCATGCTGGCTCGTGAGCGTGCACCCGCTATCGTATTCATCGATGAGATCGATTCGGTAGGCAGTACACGGACACATGATGGTACTTCCGGGAGTGCTGAAGTCCAGCGAACCATGATGCAGCTTCTCGCTGAAATGGACGGGTTTGACAACCGGGGAGATGTCCGTATTATGGCGGCCACAAACCGCGTTGACATGCTTGATCCCGCACTGCTCCGCCCCGGACGGTTTGACAGGATCATCGAGATCCCCCTGCCGGATCTTCGTACCAGACTCGAGATACTGAAGATCCACTCGTCAAAGATGCAGCTCGTTAGTGTCGACCTTCACGAGATTGCCACCATGACCGAGAAGTGCACCGGAGCTGAATTGCAGGCAATCTGCCGGGAAGCCGGCATGATAGCCGTGCGGCGCGATGCGGAAGCCATCGATCGCAACGACTTCATGGATGCCGTCCGCAAGGTCAAGAACGAAATGGTGACAGACAACCGTATGTACACATGACCACTGATCCCGGTAATAAAACCCGCCTTTTTTCGGTTTACCCATGAACATCCTTTTCATCCAGCGGGACGGTGTCGATCTCCACCACACACTTTTTACATCGGAGACCAGCAGGATGGCTCTCCGGTTCTACCACCCGAAAAAGAAGCGGTGTGGTGTGTACATTACCGTTGTATCGCTGGGGAGTGCTCTCTCCCTCGTTTCGGAGCTGCGCTGGTATATCCGGCGTTACGTCCGAGAGGTTTTATTTGAGGTGAGAAAAGGGGTCTATTGCACCCACGCCCTTGCGCAGGATGTCTATTACGAGCGGGTGACGGTTCTTTCCAATGACTGGTCGTTCAGGCGGCTCTACGGGTTCCTGAATGGTCAGATGATAAGCGCGGTTGTCATGACCCCGGATTCCACGATTGACGAATACCATCAGGATATTATCGGTGTTGACAC
>JAPKXX010000101.1 GCA_026394595.1 Methanoregula sp.
CTTCATCATTGCCGTCTGGAGAGGACGGTTCGTCCTCCCGGCACAGTGGAAGGCTGACCTGATCATGGGCGTGCTCATCGTGATCACCATCATGAGCGTGCTCTATTCCGCATTCGGTGGCCATGTGGGGACGCTTGTGGGAGAGCAGTTCCAGATGAACACAACGGGGTGGTACAAGGCAATCGAGCACTGGACGGCAATGCACAACGAGCAGCGCCTTGGAGGGCCTTGGTTCTTCTATATCCCCCTCCTTATGCTGTACGAACTTCCGGTTTTGATCCTGGCAATCACCGGAACGCTCCAGTTCCTCGCATCGGGTGTTGATTTCACATCACTCTCTAGGCGCATAAGAAACAGCATACGGTACCGGACCTTCTCGCTTACCACTGGCGACCTTGTTGACGCACATAACCGGCAGGTGAGGACACAACAGCAGGCGAACCCAAAATCTGATGAGTTCTTCGGGTTCTGCATCTGGTGGATGCTGCTTTCGATGGCATTCTACGGGTATGTGCAGGAGAAAGTGCCATGGCTGCTCATCCACCAGCTCCTACCCATGACATTTGTTGCGGTCTACCGGCTTAACTGGCAGAAGGTCGCGTTTGCCATCATCGGGACGATCTTCCTGGTTGCGATGACCTGGCATGTTGCCTTTGTGCCAATGGACATCAATGAACCCATTGTGCAGGTCCAGAACTCAGAAGATATGAGGGTTGTCATGGACATGATCGACCATTCCGACCGGGTTGTCCTCGCATCGAAAAATTACTGGCCGCTTCCGTGGTATTATCGCGGTGAGCGGTGGGACAAGATCACCTTCTACGCGGACAAAGAGGACGAAACAACCCTGACCGGTTCTCATCCGGATATGGTCATCCTGCATGACGGGGCAAGTTATGAGTCGCTGGATGGATACGATAAGAGAACGTACAAGCTCAGCTACTGGTTTTCATTCTATGATAACGAAAACCGGTTATTCGACTACTATCTCCGCCGTGATGGTGCAATGGGGAGCATGAACCTCGATATTTTCACGAAAAAGAATGCCACGTGAATATCATTGAAAATGTTTTTCATAACCCTTTTTCATAACCCGCGGGTCCTTTTCATAACCCGGGAGTGAATCCGGATCCGCATCCAAATCATGAAGACGTGATCCTGTTACATTATCAGGTTCTTTATAAGGAAAAATAATTAAAAGGGGATATGATTAACCCAGTTCATCCCAGCGGGTGCGCTTGCGGTAGATGATGACACCGACTACAACCAGCACGACAGCAATTACACCAATGATGATGATGAGCGTGCCGGAGCCAAAGAGTTTGCCGATTGCCCCCAGAGGATTGAACCCCTCACTGACCTGCTTTTTTAAGTCAAGAGCATCGTTATATGACTCGTTTCCTTTTAAGAATGCTTCCTGTGCTTTCTCGCGGGCACGTTCATAGTTTCCGGCAAAGATTTCGTCATTTGCTGTAGATATGAACCCGGCTGCAACCTCCCGTTTTGATATGATGGGGGAGAGGCGGGAATCCGTGCTGCTGAGGTTCGGTTTTACATAGCTGATGACCTGATCGACATTGGTTATCGGGACCTGTGCATCGGCAACCGCCTTTTCTGCCCATGCCATATCGAGTTCCTTTTCACCATCGGCGATGAGGTTCTGGGTGTTTGTGAGACTTGCCTGGGCTACCGCATATTGTGAGGATGGTTGGGACCGGGCGTTATCGATGGCTGCCTTTGCATCATTGTACTTCGCTTCCGCAACAGAAGTATCGACCTCCATCGCGTACTTTTCATCGATATGAGTCCTGAAGACCTGCAAGTCCGAATCGGCAGTGGTGATTGCGTTATTTATATCAGCGATATTGACAACAATAGCCTCTTTGACATACCCGACAGTGGATACGGGTTTGCCATAGGAATCGAGCTCGTTGACACTGAGTATTGTCTTATTCTGGGTCTTGTCAACCTCGGGAGCGATCCCGTCGAGAGTGACCCGGATCGATAATTCGCGGTCAGGATAACTCAGAACCCAGCCTCCGACTTGCGCCCGGGGCCCTCCATAGTTAAATAATGGGGTCTCAATTGGAGGTACCCCTTCGTAGGTCTCGATCTTGATTATTGACCATTTCGCATTTGCCAGGTCTGTATACATATCGAGGGTATTTGCCGATTCGAACGTTTTGCCGCTTACCAGAGGAAAATCTACACGATAAGTTACCGAGACCCTCTGGCCCGGGGTAAGGGCGCCGGAGGGGTCAATATTCACATTTG
This sequence comes from Methanoregula sp., assembly GCA_026394595.1. Taxonomy (GTDB): domain Archaea; phylum Halobacteriota; class Methanomicrobia; order Methanomicrobiales; family Methanospirillaceae; genus MVRE01. Next base: position 2,275 of record JAPKXX010000101.1, read on the forward strand.
TCAGCACATATGCAGAAACGATCGGAATACAACAGATAAGAATTAGGCTTGCCAACAGGATTCTACTGGTCCTCTTCATCATCATCCTCACTCAAACAACGGCTCGATGCCTTCATCGAACATACTCGATTTTTTCTCCTTTGACTTAATAACATCTTCCTTTGTCTCCTTGGCGATATCGAGGAGTTCCTTGATCCGCGGTGCGTTGCCGACGGTCGCAAGCATAACGACCGCGGCAATATACTCACTGTCAACCGGGTAGTCCCCGCCACGGACTTCAACACCCGCGATATTCTCCTCGACCCAGCTCTTTGCCTTTTCGACACCTTTTCGGTCCATTTCATCTGGGGGGCCTGCAATAAGCACCAGTGCCCGTTCAGCGGTGGAATAGTCGCAGGGCATGGTAAGCCTCCCGAGCATTGCCCTGCGGACAAGGGCAACAATTTTTGCAGATTTGTCCTCGCCCAGCAGCACCTCCTCGTTGGCCTCCCGCTTCCTGATTTTGTCTTTGAGCCCGCCGAAAATTCCCCGTTTCTTTTTGGACTGCTTGCTCAATACTTCGCTGATTGCATACCCCACCGAGCTGATGCCCCCGCCCCGGAGGGTATTGATGATCTCACTGGAATCGACCACCATCTCGCCAACGCCCATCCGGGTCACTTCACCGGCACGGAAGAGCACCCCGAACCTCCTCACCACCTCGTTATTCAGGCGGTGGAATGCACTCTTGACGCTCTCCCCTTCGTTTTTCCAGGCGCTGTTGTCAAAGATAAAACAGTTATCGGTCTCGTTGACAAGGGTCGTCAGGCTGCGTGCTGCATTGTAGGAATACAGGCGCCCTTCCTCCGGGGCCGGGATGATGCCGAGTGCGTACACGGGTTCACGGTAGATCCTCTTTAAATGCCGTGCAAGCACCGGAGAGCCACCGGAACCGGTACCCCCGCCAAGCCCTGCAACAATGACAAAAGCGTCCACATCATGCGTGCCCCGCGTGTCGACTGCTGTGATGATGCTGTCAATCTCATCGGCGGTGACTCGCGCCCCGGTGACATTATCGGTCCCTACCCCGTGGCCCTTTACCAGTGTCTGTCCTATGAGGATCCGGTCCCGCATCTCTATGTTCTTTAACCCCATAAGGTCAGTTCGGGCGGTATTGATGGCGATCCCCCGGAAGCTGTTGGTGCCAAGCTTTTTGTCCTGTTCAATAAACATATCGACAATTTTTCCGCCCGCCTGGCCAAAACCTATGAAAAATACCTTCATTGCTGGAGACACCATCCACTTGGATGAACGCATCTGGTATGGTACTTGCTGGTAAGTCCTTTTCCTTTAAAGAACTTTCATTCGACAGTAAAAAAACTTTCTTATAAATACCCGGGGTTTTTTTGAGGAAAGAGCCAGATTTGTCGGAGGCTTTTTCATTTCAGCCAAAAAAATACTATAGATATCGGTCATGAAGATCTGCATCATCGGGGGTGGATTAACCGGTCTTGTTGCTGCCCACGAATTATCAGGTACGCACGAGGTCGATCTCTATGAGAAAAGATCCTTCCTTGGCGGTTGCCTCGCTTCGTACCAGATCAACAATTACCGGATTGAACACTATTACCACCATTGTTTTTCACACGACCTGCATTTTTTTTCATTGCTGGACTCACTACAATTATCAGGCAGCCTCGAATGGATGAAAGCGACAACCGGCTATTACGTGGACGGTACGATATATCCCCTGAATACCCCGTTCCAGATTCTGAAATATCCCCATCTCTCCGTACTTGACAAAGCAAAACTCGCCTGGCTCACCCTGAGTTCAAAAAAGATGGACCCTGAAAGCCTGGATACTGTCACGGCACAGGAATTTATTACCAGGACTCTCGGAGAATCAGCCTATGCATCGTTCTTTGAGCCCCTGCTCAACAGCAAATTCGGGGAAAACCGCACCAATGTCTCGGCTGCATGGCTACTGAGCAGGATTGCGATCCGTTCGGACCGCGGGCTGTCAGGGGAACGGCTCGGGTATCTCAACGGGGGGTTTTACCGGCTGATCGATGCACTTGACCGCTCCATCCGGGTGAAAGGGGGGAGGGTTATGCAGCAGTCCCCGGTCTCTGCCATACGCCGGACCGAGGGTTCCTGGGAGGTCAACGGCACCCGGTACGATACCGTGCTCTCGACAATCCCCCCGCAGGAACTCCAAAAAATCGGCGGGCCACAATCCCACAAGATTCCCTACCAGGGAGCTGCCTGTATGGCGATTGGCCTGGAACGGGAGGTGACCAGCGGGATCTACTGGCTGAACATGAAGGATCCTGCACCCTATGGAGCCGTCGTTTCGCACACAAACTTTGTCCCCCACAAACGCTATGGTGAACACATCGTCTACCTCGCCTCGTATTTCAGCGGGGTCCTGCCGCAGGACCCCGTCCGGCAGATGCTTTCGGATTTCTGCAGCCGGTTTTCTGTGAGAGAGAACGAGATCCACTGGACGCGGATGGCAGTAGACCCGTTTGCCGGACCGGTCTATACAACCGGGTACCGGTCGCTCGTCCCTGACTACGAACAGCACGGGCTCTTTATGGCCGGCATGTTCTCGCTCCCGAATTACCCGGAACGGAGCATGGAGGGGGCGGTCAGGGCAGCACACGAAGCGGCGGAACGGATCATGAAGGTGCCTGCACATGGCTGAAACCGAAGTGACGGCGATCATTCCGGTCTTCAATGACCGGGCAGCCCTTGAACATGCAATCCCGCGGTCGGTCGGGGTTTTGTCGCACATATCAGATGCTTTTGAGCTGATTGTCGCAGAGGATGGCAGCACTGATGGCAGTGCAGAGTTCGTACGCCTCTGTGAACAGCAGGACCCCCGGATACGCCTCCTCCACAGCGATGAACGGCTGGGCCGCGGGAGGGCACTGAACCGTGCCATCGGCGAAGCGAAAGGAAGGATTGTCTGTTATTATGATGTGGATCTCGCGACAGATATAGAGCACTTGGAGGAGCTTGTCGGTGCGATCCGCGGCGGGTCTGACATTGCCACCGGTTCACGGCTCCTTCCCGGCAGTGAGATCAAAAGGACAAGGGGCAGGGAGATCGCGAGCCGGACCTATAATTTCCTTGTCAGGATTATCCTTGGAAGTTCTGTGCATGATCACCAGTGCGGTTTCAAGGCATTCAACAGGCAGAGGGTCCTTGCTGTCATCCCCACCATCAGGGCAGGGCACTGGTTCTGGGATACAGAACTTCTGGTTAGGGGGCAGCGGCAGGGCCTTAGGGTGCAGGAATTTCCCGTGCGGTGGCGGGCAGGGAAAGGCACGACGGTAAAACTCAGGGATGTCTTTGAGATGGGGACATCCATTCTCAGGCTGTGGTGGCAGATCCATGTACCGGAAAATTAGCGCCATCGTCGTGCCGACCCTGATTGCGGTCGGCATCATCGCATACATGCTCTATAGCGTGTGGGGTGATTTGCTGGATGCCCTCATCCATATCGTCCCCCTGTACCTGGTTGCCGCACTCATCATCTGCCTTGCTGCGTGGTGGCTGCGGGGATGGCGGTACCATACCATCCTTGCGTATATGGATAACCCGGTGAGCATCCGGGTCGCGACGGGATGTATTTTTGTCAGCCAGACCGCAAACCTTGTCATTCCCGCACGCCTTGGTGATTTTGTCAGGGTCCTGATCCTGAACCATGAGAACGAGACCCGGTATTCAGATGGCATATCGTCGATCGTTGTCGAACGGGTGTTTGATATTATCACCGTTGCCCTGCTCGGGCTGGTCGCGTTCAGTTTTGTCCTTGACGTTGACCCGACATATTTCCTGATCATCGTACTGATCCTTGCTCTCGGGGGAATTTTTTTCCTCTTCTTGTTTTTTTCCGATACACTGCGGTCAGGGAACCGGTACATGAAAATTGTCCTTTCCATGCTGCACGAGATCCGCAAGGCATCCCTTACCCCCCGGTCGGTCATCGTGCTCGGGGTCTCTTCCATTGTGATCTGGATCCTTGACGCCCTGGTTTGCATGGCCGTTGTGATGATGTTTGAACAGAGAATTCCTTTTGTCACGGTCGTGCTTGCCATCGTGATCGGTAATCTCATCAAAGCGGTTCCTATCACGCCGGGGGGCGTCGGCACCTATGAATTTTTCGTTGCCCATACATTCATCCTTGCCGGTATGGCTCCGGCAGTTGCGACCCTGATCGCGGTCATTGACCACCTGATCAAGAATCTTGTCACGCTTGCAGGGGGGATTATCTCAATCTATCTCTTTGGGGACTGGGTCGTGCCCAGCATAAAAAAAGCACTCACCACACGGCTTGACGGAGGGGATACGACTGAGCGCTGAGCTCCAGGCAGTTTCGGTCATCAGCTGGCTGTGCGTCCTCTCGCTCCTCCAGCTCTCCCTCTATCCATCGCTGAAAAAGACGTTTGGAGACTATGCGTTTCCCGCGTCGTTTCCTGCATCACTGCTCATTTTCACGCTGATCTCGTGGTACTGCGGGCTGGTGCGGTTCCCCGTCCAGCTCGCCCTTGTGCCTTTCTGTATCCTGTTCGTGTACCACCTCTCCTGCCGCCACTTCACGGCTGGCGATCTCAGGTCACAGTGGCGATGGGAGCTGGTTTTTTTATTGTTTTTCTTCCTGATGCTTGACGTGAGGTTTGCCAACCCCACCATTTCGTACGCGGAAAAATTCATGGACCATGCATTTCTCGCATCGGTGATGCGCAACCCGGTCGTACCTCCCCTCGACCCGTGGTTTGCCGGCGGGTTTTTGAACATCTATTACTACCTTGGCTACTGGATGTTCGGCTGCCTTGGGCTCGTGAGCAGTGTCCCGTCAAACATTGCCTTCAACCTCGCGCTTCCTACGGTCCTTGGCATGGCAGCGGTGACCCTGTACGCGATCGGCGACCTGCTGCTCGACAGGTTCCGCTGGGCGCCGCTCATCATACTCCTGGTACCCAGCCCGTCATTTTTCTACCAGATCATACAGGGAAAAGGGGTGAATGCCGTCCTCTGGGACAGCACCCGCACCATCACCAGCACGATCAATGAATACCCGCTCTTCTCGTTCATCTGGGGCGATGTCCACCCCCATGTCATCGGCATTTTCAACCAGCTCTTCCTGCTCTTTGTCCTCATGTTTGCATGGAAACGGTGGAGCGGTCTCTCTTCAGCAGGCAGGTGGGTGCTCTGCACCCTTGCCGCGATCAGCCTCGGGTCCATGCCGCTCCTGAACACATGGGATGTCCTGATCTATGCACCGGTCACGGTGCTGTTCGGGATCCTTATCTGGAGAAAGAACCGGTATTCTGAACCGCTCTCCGGTTCAGCCCGGTTTCTCTTCGCGGTTCCACTGCTCTCCCTTGCCTGCTACCTGCCGTTTTATATTCAGCTGAAGACCAGCACGGGCGGTATCGCACTGGTGCATGCACCGTCAGATCCCATCCAGTTTGCCCTCGTCCACGGGTTCTTTATCGCTGTCCTGCTCGCGGTTCTTTCAAAGGATATCATGCAGAAACCGTACTACCTGCTTGCCGCAGTTCCCTTTGTTATTGCAGGATACCCTGCCGCTGCGATTGCGATTGTGCCGCTGGTCTACCTGCTGGCAAAAAAAGAGCACGACAGTGCGGAGGTTCTCGCGATTATCGGCCTTGTGCTCATAACATTCTGTGAGCTGTTCTATCTCAAAGACAACATGGGAGACACGTATTTCCGGATGAACACGGTCTTCAAATGCTACCTCCCTGCATGGGTGCTGCTGGGCATCTCCACCGTTGTTATGGCAGGAGAAGCGCTCTCGTCCCGGATCCCCGTCATCTCACCCCGCCTTCAGGCCGCAACCGTCATTGCCGTGGCTGCAGCGCTGTTCATTGCGCCCTTTGTTATCCCCCTTGACCTGAATTATGGCAGCCGGACGCTTGATGGGCTGGACTACCTCACGGCTGCCCACCCGGGTGATGCGGCGGCAGTCGCGTACCTGCGGGCGCTGCCCGGTGATGTCCGCATCGTCGAGGCGGAAGGCGGGGATTATACGTACTATTCCCGCATCTCGTCATTTTCCGGTATTCCTGCAATCATCGGCATGCCATTCCATGAATACATGTGGCGGGGGGATGATGCCGGCTGGTACAATGAGCGGATCTCTGATGTCCAGGTCATCTACGAGAACCCGGAGAGAGCGCCCGCTCTCATGAGAAAATACAACGCGCAATTGTTGATTGCCGGTCAACCGGAACGGGACCGGTACCGCGTCAATATCTCCTCCTCCTCATTCGATCTCGTATTTTCCAGCGGCGGAACTGAGATCTACCAATTGAAAGGGGAGTGACCGGGGCTGGCCGCGGGCGACGTGATCAGCCCCCCCATCATAAAAAATTTATAATTTTTTGTTCCTTGAGAAAAACCCCGGTCATCCAATCATTTCCCGTACCCCGTTCCACCGATATCGCACCGCGGGGGTTTGGCAACAATGGCTCCTGAAATTTTTATTTAGTGAAAGGGTTAAGTCATCTGACGGATCACATCACATGACAGGGGTGTACACATGGCACACGACCGGTTCGTATTCATCACGCTTGCGGGTATTGTCTGCTTTTTTTTACTTGTCGTTCCCGTCCTTGGATCCGACATGACCACATCAATCTCCGGCAGTGGTACGGTGGTGCAGAGCAGACCGTTTACCCTCACCGTGATCGGGGTACCCAACAGCCAGTACTACGTATGGGTAACAGGGACGTTCTCCATGACAGGAGCAACCGGGGAGCAGCCCCCGGTCATCCAAGCCAGTATAGAAGGTGTTGCGCAGGACCCGGCGGGCGGGCCCTATACCATAGGCTCGTATGCATTCCGGAACGGGAACGGCCGCACGATACAGCAGGATGTTGCACCCTCGACACCCCAAGTACCAAACACGCGGTACTATGCGCGTGTTACAACGGATAATGCGGGGCGTGCATTCATCGGGTTCCAGACGTCATCTGCGACAGCACCAAAGTCCTTCTCCATCCGGATCGAGAACGCAGACTCGTATGATGAGGAGAGCGTGAGCGTTGAAAAAGGATCGGTGAGCATTGAGGCAGGCACGCAAAAGACGGTGCAACTGACACCTGTCGTGACACTCTCAACGCCAGAGACCAGTATTCCCATGACACAAAGTACCTCTGCAACCCCCACGACGGCGGCACCAACAACGCCAAAGCCTGCGCCACTGGAGACAGGGTTCGTCCTATTAGGAGCGGGTATCGGGCTTTTTTGTCTGCGAAAGACCTGAAATTTTTTTAATAATTTTTCCGGCTCATGCGGGCGTTCACTCTCTCGTGCGGAGTGCGTCAACCGTCTGCACAAAAAATACTTTTTGTACTGCATATACTGCAGGCGTTCACGTGGAGAGGCAGCCGTGGGACCATGGCCATTTTTTGTGGTGATGAGAGATTCGCTTTCTTAAAAAACCAGCATGGCCGCGGGACGGAGAGGATCACCGCACTGCAATAACCTTTATTTCCCATCCTGACGATGTCATATGGCACATCATCAACTGACTGATGAGTAATGAAGGAGTACTACGCACTCCTGAATGAGGTGAGTTATGGCAAAAAGCTACGTTAAAACCCAGGCTCCGGAAGAGCTCCAGAACAAGGCTCTTGAAGCCCTTGAAGTCGCACGGGATACAGGAAAGATCAAGAAGGGGTCCAACGAGGCAACAAAGGCCATCGAGCGGAGCATCGCCCAGCTTGTTTTGATCGGCGCTGATGTTGAGCCCGAAGAGATCGTGATGCACCTCGCCCCGCTCTGCGAGGAAAAAAAGGTCCCGTACATTTTCATCAACAAGCAAAACGACATCGGTGCAGCAAGCGGCCTTGATGTCGGTTCTGCCGCCGCCGCAATTATCAAACCCGGCAAGGCAAAAGACGTTATTGATGACCTGGCAAAGCAGCTCGTTGCCCTGAAGGCGTGAGGCTCGTTATGGCAGACGATGCAACGCCAGCTGAAGTGATTGAGGTCGTCGGTCCCACCGGCATGCATGGCGAGGCCAAGCAGGTGAAGTGCCGCGTCCTCGACGGCAGCAACAAGGGGCGCATCATCACCCGCAACACGGTCGGCCCGATCCGCGAGGGCGATATCGTGATGCTCCTTGAGACCGAGCGCGAGGCAAAGAAACTCTCAAGGCGGTGAAGGCGATGGTGGAACAGTATACCTGCAGCTTCTGCGGGGGCGCGGTCGAGCCGGGCACCGGCAAGATGTTTGTCAAAAAGGACGGCACGATCTTCTTCTTCTGCAGCTCCAAGTGCCAGAACAACCACAATCTGGGAAGAGTCCCGCGCCGTGTCCAGTGGACAAAGGCAGGGAAAAAGGCGCTCGGCAAGGAGTGAACAGACCATGGACCGCACCTTCGTGATGGTCAAACCGGACGGCGTCCAGCGCGGACTTGTGGGTGAGATCGTCTCACGCCTCGAGGCAAAGGGCTTAAAACTCGTTGCGGCACGGTTCGAGGTGCTGCCTGAGAAGCGTGTCACCGAGCAGTACAAAGAACACCTTACGAAACTCTTCTTCCCGTCGCTCAAAAAGTTCATCATGGGCGGCCCGTGTTTTTTGATGGTCTGGGAAGGGAGAGATGTTGTCCCAATCGTCCGTACGCTCGTCGGTGCGACCAACCCGCAGGAGGCAGCACCCGGCACCATCCGCGGGGACTTTGGGATCGATACCGGAAGAAATATCATCCATGCATCCGATTCGCCCGAGAGCGCTGCACGCGAGATCGCACTCCATTTCAGACCTGCAGAACTCTCCTCGTATACCCGGGCCGATGAGTCCGTGATCTACGAGTATTAACCCTTTTTTATTCCAGATTATTTTTTAATAATTTTTTCACCAGTCGCAAGACGTATCTGCCGGTGTTTTTATCAGTCCCTGCGCCTTCTTTTTTACCTTATGAATATCCGGTATGAATTGAACATATAAGGGGGGAATGTACTGTCATAAAAGCAAAGGTTAATGGTTTCCTGTTTGAGACTTGCCAGTGAATAACACTGGAGAGAGATGACGTTTCAAAATCGCAGGAGAGGATTCAAGGCACTCCGCATCCTGGTCCTTTTTTTGGTCATATTTGCTCTTGTCCCACATGTCTATGCCGAGACTGCGACCTACTGGGTACAGGCAAGCAAATCTTTGGCAAACTCCGAGCGATGGAGTGAGTCGCTCGATGCCGCAGAAAAAGCGATTGCCATTGACCCTAATAATAAAAACGCTTGGGTCGCTAAGGCGGTTGCACTGAAAAACCTTAACAGGAACCAGGAATCACTCGATGCTGCTGAAAAAGTTTTATCCATTGACCCGGATTTTATAACTGCATGGGTTGTCAAATCTTCTGCTCTTAATGCACTGGGAAAATACAAGGACGGCTTGGATGCCGCAGAAAAAGCAATCTCCCTTGACCCCAACAGTTACACCGGCTGGAACAATAAAGCGATATCGCTTTTGAACCTCAACCGGTACCAGGGGGCTGTTGATGCGGCTGACATGTCGATTTCTATCAACCCGTCCTATGCGAAATCCTGGGGGAACAAAGGGTATGTACTGCAGAACCTTGGAAAATACAAGGAGGCGCTGGCAGCGTATGATAAAGCCCTGGCACTTGATCCAAAGTATGAAATGGCAGCAGACAACAGGCAGATTATCCTCTCGTACCTGCTCCCCAACAGCACGAACCCACAGATAACCACCCGGCCCGCCACAACTTCAGGGCCAACGGCTCAGCCTTCACCGGCTATGGCTTCACCGGAAGCAACTCCGTCCTCACCGGGTTTTCGCTCACTGCTCCTGCCACTGGTTGTTATCGTACTCGTCATAGCTGCCGGAGGGGGCTATTATGTATATAGCAAAAACAAACAAAAAAGCCCCATGACACTGCCCTCTCTCCCGGTTGCAGTGCCCACAGCACCTGGTGCCCGGCCGGCAGGATCCCACCACGATGTCTTTATCAGCTATGCACAGGTGAACAAACCAGTTGCAGACGCCGCATGTGCAAAACTTGAGTCACAGGGTATCCGGTGCTGGATCGCACCACGTGACGTGCCCCCGGGGATAAATTTCCCGGAGGCAATTGTTGAGGGGATAGAGGGGAGCAGGGTCATGGTGCTGATCTTTTCATCGCATTCGAACAGGTCCCAGCATGTGGTCCGGGAACTGACAACTGCGGTCAAGAGGGAGCTGGTCATCATCCCGTTCCGGATTGAAAATGTTGAGCCCACAAAATCGATGGAATACCTTATCGGCATCCCGCACTGGCTCGAAGCGATCACCCCGCCATTGGAGCGCCACCTCAATAATCTTGTCGGTTCAGTTAAAAAATTCCTAACTGATGATAGTAAAAGGACAGACAGCGGGAAATAAAGGTGGGCTTTTGGCTCTATAGAAATCCAAATTTTATTACATTAGAGGATTTTATTGGAGCCGAATGCCTGAATTTAAATAGGCGCCCTAATTTTTTTAAAAAACCAGACCCGAAATTAAAGAGAGAGGGGCAATAGCAAAATATACTTAAACGTATGGAAATATTGGGGTATAGCGCAATTGTATCAATTAAGAGAACCTTCCTGAACGGATCTTCAAAGGAGAGCACAATGGCAGACGAATCGATAAAACATGTGCATACCGATGCAGTGACACGCGAGGAGTTCGAAGAACTCAAGAACGAAGTTCACCTGATTAAAGGCAGCATTAAGAGATTATTGCTGGACCTGCGGGAAAAACTGAATGATTTTGAATCTCCTTTAAATGATCTCCGGCAGATACGAGAAAGCTCTGATAAAGGATCTGGGCCGGTTCAAATCTTTATGGGCAACTCTCCCAAACACCATAAATTCAAACCGCCGGTTGTCAAACGGGTCCGCCGGAAGAAGTGACAACTCCGTTTACCTTATCTTCCAAAAATGTCGTCAGATTGTATATATCCCGTGACTCCAGCCCTCATTAATCAGAGAATATTTTTTTTTTAGAAGAGGTGGTTTTGTCCGGCCTGTTTACTCCAATATAAAAAGGCAGACAAACAAACGTTGAATAACCCATGAAATGCTGCAGTGCCCAGATTGAAAGCTGCTGGGAACAACCACACAAGACCTTACAAAAAATTGAGCCTGTTATCAGGAGTGCTGCGTCGCAGGGTGCTGACATCATCGCGTTTCCGGAACAGTTTGCCACCGGGTGGGACCCGTGCTCGGACAAACATGTCCAGGACAGCTCGGGCCCA
>JAPKXX010000005.1 GCA_026394595.1 Methanoregula sp.
CGAGAACAACACTCATACGGGGTATCGCACAGAAGCCGGCAGCTGCCAGCTGCCCTGATGGAAACCTTTTAAGATCGGCATGAGGATAATGCACAAAGAAGCAGGAGTGATCCCGTTATGACGGAACCGTGGTGCAGGGGTATTTCACTCGGGCAGGAACTGCAGGTCAAACGTGCTGTTGAATCCACCTGCGAACTCTGCCGCGAGTACATTCCGCTTTCACTTCTCGAGTTGCATGGCTTCCCACCAACAAGGCGGAAAAAAAACCCGTCCCAGAAAGAGCGTGAACAGCACATTCTCATAGTCTGTTGCACCTGCCACCGCCACATCCACGAACTGCCGGTGCCGGAAGAAAGACTCCAGGCGTTGATCGGCAGGCGCCCGTTTGCCCTGCGAAGAGAGATACTCCAAGCTCTCGGGTACGTCCCGAAACATTATGTCCCTCCTGAAAATATCGACCTCTCCAAAGTGTATGACGAAACCGTACGGAACACTTCATCGAGGTAGTACCTGTAAGGGCAATGTCTGTAAAAGAGCCTGTTCAGCCGAATGTAAATTTAATAAAAGATGGCTCTGAAGAATTCCTTGTTTTTTTGCTGGTGAACGTTGCTCACACAATCACGATATAAGCGACAAGGGAGAGCAAAAATGCCAGCAGGAGCATCGCAAGCGAGAGGGGGGCGACAAAGATGAGCATCGTGTTAACGGTGCTGGCGAGCTGGGAGATCGTGTTTGACCCAAAGACGACCACACGTTTGCACTGCGCCGTGCTGCCCGCTACCGTTGCCGGTGCAAGGTCCCCGATGGCTGCCCGGACGGTCTCGAGGACGGCGGGTGCGAATTCCTGTACCGGGATATGGAGCCCGATGGGATTTTTGCCGGAGATGGTGTTCACTACGTGGGAATCGGTGGTCATCACTTCTGCATGATCGACCAGCGCCAGGATCTCCGTAAGCAGGGTCTCCCGCACGCGTTCCGCCATATTGTTCCCGTCGATAAGGACATACGCGGTCTTCTGCTGATCCACCTCGACAATAAGCGCCTGGATACCGAGATCGCCAAAGCCCTGCTCCCGTGTGTATAGTACCGTATGGTGGGCGACACCAATAGCAAACAGGGACACATCAGTGCCTCGGGCAATTTCCATCGCATTAAGCGCAGCCTGGTGGTATTCGGTCGCGGTCTGTGATGCAATATGGATTGGCGATGAGAGGTCGGTCATACAGTTGTGTGCATCGACAAACGCAATATGCGGGAAGAACCGGTGCCCTTCGGACATGATTGCCATCCCGATCCCGTATTCAAGGTCCTCGGTCCTCTGCGGGGAGCGTGTGCTGACGAGAAGGAGTGCATCGCCAAACCGCTGGTAGAGGATGTGGACGGAGCCAAATGTCAGCCTCCCGGATTTGCCTGCAGACCCTGTATACGAGAGATCCCGTTTTGATTCCCTGATCGCATCGATCACCTTTGAGATCTCGCTCTCGGAAACGAGGTTGAAATCATGGCTTGCACACCCGTGGGCAACAAGGGTCTCCTCCTCAAAATAATCGTGAACGATCCGGGGCAGGTTCCCGCCGCCAATCTCCCCCATCGGTCCCGGGTGGAGGTTCGGAACCGTGAAGAGCACGGGTTTTTTTGACCCCCTCAAAAAGAACAGGCATACCTGAGGTACGAAGATCTCTTCCCCAATCTCACGGAAGAACTCCTCCATCCCTCTGGAGCCGTCAGTTGTATGGGCGATGAATGCATTCACAAAGGCAAGCCCGCGGATCCGGAAAGCACGGTAAAGCGGACGTTCGATCAGCCAGATCAGAGTGAAGGTGATGAGCCCAAACACCAGGTGCAGGACGAGCGCGAAGATGCCAAAGGCAGGGTAAAAGAGGTACATGCCCGCAAGGATGCCGGCCCCGCTCTGGATGAACGCGGGCGCGAGCATGCGGGAGATGCGGTAGTCGGCGATCGCAACCAGCACCAAAAGCCGGATCCCGAAGACAAACCCGAGCGCTATCGCGTAAAAGAGGGGAAGCATCGCGGTATTTAATATCCGTACCGAGAGGGTAATGATCACGGCAAAGACCGTACAGGCAAGGGCGAGGAGCGCCGACCGGTTCCAGGTCATCGCCTTTCCTTCGAACTCAATAAGCGGTTTTGTGGCGAGGAACGCCAAGATCGCCGGCAGGGTGAACGCGATCGTCCCGGAGAATGGCAGGGGAGAGACCCGCAGGATCACCCAGGACCTCACGCCAGCGATATCGATGAGAAAACCAAGGAACGCAATGAGGATGAGCGAGCGTTTCCATGATGGGGCAGTAAAGAGATACCGGGTCAGCTGCCCGAGTCTAACATCGCTACCCTGCGGCATCAGGAAAACCCTCCCAGAATAAGTTCGCTCCGGTCTGCTGCGATGCGAACTTCTGACGTTGCATACGTAATCCGGCGTGAATAGAATGGCGCATTGAGCGTCAGGCTCTCGTACTCGCCGCCTTCACCGGCAAGGTTAATCCGGTTCTTTGCCGCGATTTTTTTGAGCCGGTCGATGACTTCCTGTCCGATGCGGGCACCCAGAAAACTCCGGTCAAGGCCGTCAGCAGCAGTCACGACGATGATCGCCTCCATCCTTGCCGCCACTTCCATCAGGAGTTTCTCAGTGTCCATGTGCCAGAGGGGCGAGAACACCCCAAGGGATAATTTTTCTGCGATCTCCTGCACGCGATCCTTCTGGTAGGAAGACGCGATCGCACCAACGATGATCCCTTCCACCGGAAGGACCGACAGACCCTGTTCGAGATCGGCGAGTTCCTCCTCTTTACGACCGTGAGTTGTGATCTCGTGGTATGTCATCCCGGTAACCTGAGCGATCACCGGCACGGCATCGAGATTTGCGGAATGGAACATGTATGAGTTCTTATTCCGGGGTCTGACCGTTACCAGATGCGTCACATCTTTTCCGCTGTCAAGGGCTTTCTGGCATGCGAGGACTGAATCCTTGCCTCCGGACGTGAGCGCCGCCCAGCTCATCAGAATCTCCGCTTCCCGGGTTCAGGAAGGTCCCCAAAGTGCTGATGGTACCTCCCCTGCATGCATGCCCAATCGGGCAGGTGCGTCTGGCACCCGGTGTGTTCAACGACAAACGATGCGGTTACGGTCCCAATCTTGCAGCAGACCAGAGATGGGTATCCCTGGACATACGCAGAAAGGAAGCCGGCACGGTACGCGTCGCCCGCCCCTGTCGGATCGACCAGCGTGACGGGGACAACGGGGATAACGTGGTGGTTTTTGCCTTCATGCAGAACACTTCCCTCACCGCTCATGGTAAATACTGCCATGCCCACCTGCCTGATCAGGTCTTCTCTCGTGACACCGAGCGTCCGGCACATGTGCTGCACCTCGTGCTGGTTGGCAAACAGGAGATCGGTATTCAGGATGAGTGATTCAAGTTGGTCTTTTGTGTACCAGAACACATCCTGTCCGGGATCGAAAGACGCGAATCCGCTCTTTTCTGCAACCCTGCAATTGAACTCGGGATCAGCCGTCGCCATGTGCACAAACGGGAGTGCCGGTGCATCCGCGGTGGCAAATGCCCTGGAGGCACCCCACTCAAAAAAGGTCATCTGATCGCCGGCATCATCGGTAAACATGAACGCAGTAGGCGTATGGGTATCGGGATTGACAAAGAACTCCTGCCGGATCCCCAGGCCTTTCATCCATTGGTCATACTCGCTACCGTTAAAATCGCTACCCACACAGGAGACAAGCGTGCACGCTTCCCCAAGCGAGGCTATGCCTGCCGCAATGTTTGCTGCCCCGCCACCGAAAAAAACCTGTCTCCGGATAATATGGGTGGAGGCATTCCGTTCCGGTAAATGGTGGACATGGGAGATATAATCGATTGCCGTATGCCCGACAACGTGGATCATAATTCTTGCACATCCAGCAGTTTGAGCGGGACATCACGCAGCGCCTTGCCGATCACAGATTTTGCGATGCGGCCTGCATGCTCCGCGGTCTCGGCCCGAAAGACCTTCATCTCAAGCAGGAGCCCTACGAGCGCTGTGTCCGCCACTACGATCGCGCTGGAGAGGTCCTGGTCACAGAACGGGCATGAGGAGAGACCGGCTTCGACCTCCACGTACTTTGCTGAGGGATTAAGGCGTTTTCCTGCTTCGCTGATGGCGATCCCGATTGCGTCATCAAGTGATTTCACATCCCGGAGAACCCATGCTGATTCCATTGTTACGAGAAAATCGGGCATTCGTGTTCACCTGCTCCATTACCATCCATCATGGTGAATATGGTCGGCTATTGCCATGCGTTCCGTGAGCGCTGCCGGTGGCTGCCCCTTCCCGACCGCAAGCAGGGACACCGGACGGACGTGCTGCGGCAGCTGGAGGATCGACCGGACTTCATCCTCGTTAAATGCACCTGTCCAGCAGGAATGGAGGTTCCTGGCATGCGCTGCGAGCATCATGTAGGTGCACGCGATGGTGGCATCCTGCACGGCATAGAGGATCCCCATTTCACCATATTTAGACATCGAGCGGACATAGTTGGCACAGACAATAAAAACAGCAGATGCCTGCCTGATATGATCCTGTTCGTACGCTGCATCCCTGAGTGCAATCCTGGTATCTTCATCCGTGACGATAACAACATCCCATGCCTCAAGGTTCCCGGCACTTGGTGCTGTACCTGCACAATCGAGAATATAGGTAATTTCATCATCAGTGAGTGGCTCGTTTCCGTACTCCCGGACTGATGATCTGCTGGTAAGAAACCCTAAAAACTCAGAGGAGTCCATGCTCTGTCAGTACCTGCCATGCCTGTTGCGCCGGCGTAGTGGACGCACTGATCGCAGCTGCAATCCGCTCCGATGCCTGTTCCGGCTGGTTGCTTTCCACGAGCGATATTGCCACGTTGAGCGCATTGATGGCGCGTACAAAGTCCTGCTGGTTTGTACTATTATAGGCAAACTGAATTTCTGAGCGGACAGATTCCATCAGCAGTAACAGCATCCGCCGTCCTCCGGCACGTTCCTGTTCAGGAAATCCTGAAAGTGCCTGTGCAAGCTGGGACGCGATAATCAGCTCGGACTTTGCCCGTTCCCCGAACTGGTAACTCTTCACTGCGGTCGAGAGATCCATATTCACCATAGACACTCACATTAAAAGATAGTTATCCATAAAAAATATCTCTGCCAATCTGGCGTTTGACAGACATAATAAAAATAGATCGGTGGGATACCTGCCCTGACGGCCTATAACCTGCCCATGGTCAGGGGGTTGCGGTTCCGAAGTTATCGTGCGGATTTCTGTTTGGATCCAAGGGCAGAGACTTTTGCGCGGCGCATCCGGCGCCGGATAAGCGGATTTCCAGTACGCTCGGGTGTGCCACGGTCTCCACCACGGCTGCCACCCCGGCTGCCGCCGCGTCCTCCACGTCCGCCACCTCTCCTGCCTCCTCGACCACCGAATTGCTGTTCGGCAACCTCGTCAACATTCTTGACCGTTGCCCCTTGTTTGAACCGCTGGTTCGGCCCGGGGGTTTTTAATTCTGCCTCTTTTTTGGGGACGAGCCTGATCTGGCCCTTGACGCCTTTTACCTGCGCCCAGATTGTTGTACCTGTCTTGCCCATAATTAAACTCCTTATCTAATTCTGCCGTGCTGCTGATAAATGTTCGCGCCAACCCATGGGATGACACGGCGGGACAAAAATAATAACTATGGATTTTTGGCAAGTGCCCGCTCGAGCTCGCGTTTCAGGATCTCGCTCACCACTTTCCCATCAACCGAGCCCCGTACCTCTGCCATCACCACGCCCATGAGCGGACCGAGAGCAGATTTTTTCTTCTGCGCCACAAACTCCGCCCGCTCGGTAATTATTTTTTTGATGATCGATTCAAGTTCTTCACGGGAAACAGAAGGGGCAAGGTGTGTAAGGGCGTCGTCAACGGTGCTGCCTGATGCCATGGAGCGGAGCAGATCTGGGACTGCCTCTTTTGCTGCCCTGCCCGTTTCGACCGCATGGAGCACGGCAAGGATTGTATCATCGCTGATATTTTCAACAGCAACACCATCCCGCTGGATCTCTTTTATGGTGGCAATCAGCGTGCGGGCGGCAAGATTTGCCTTCACCCCCTCCTGCAGCGCCCGTTCGAAGAGCGGTAGCCGCTCGGAAAACGCCATCTGCCGTGCCATCGAAGGATCAAGCCCGTTCTCCTTTGTGAACCGCTCCGCCCGAACCGTGAGGAGCTCGGGACCTGTTGTTGCATTCCACCGCGCGTCATCGATGATAACAGGGATTACATCGGTCTCAGGGTACATCCGTGCTGCACCAGGGAGCGGGCGCATATACGCGGTGCTTCCGCCTTCAAGCATCTTCCGGGTTTCTTCCGGAACCGGGTTTTTTCCAAGTGCTTTCTTTGCCCGGATGATTACCTGATTCACGGCACAGCCTGCCTGTTTTTCATTTGCTCCGACAATCACAACCACACAGTCTCCCTCAAGGGCATTGGCGCACTTTTTGATTTGCGACACTTCATCTGCGGTGATCCCGTATGCCGGCAATTCGTCCGTGTGAAAGATCCCGCCGACCCCGCACACTTTCGCATAATCGGATATCTCGCTCCCGAGCCGGCGGTCCGGCTGAATCTCGCGCCCGACCAGCGTGGCAAAGCCCCGGAGTTTTATTGCATAGATCTTCTTTGCCTTTTTCAGGATCGAGGATTTTGTGTTGCGGAAGAGCTCGGTTACATCCCAGTGATCATTATAATCAACAGATGCACCCCGTTTTTTCAGTTCATCCCGTATCATGAGGAGATTTACCTGCCGCTGCACCTCGCGCCTGACCACTTCCGCGATGAGATCGAGTTCCTGAACCCCCTTGATCTCCACGCGGGCGCCACCGGCAATCGAGATGTTCACGTCCTGCCGGATCGTGCCGATCCCGCGCTTTACCTTCCCGGTGGAACGCAGCACCATGCCGATGTATTCTGCGACCTGCTGAACCTCTTCCGGTGTGTGCATGCAGGGAGATGTGGTGATCTCGATCAGCGGGATGCCGAGCCGGTCGAGCGAGAAGGTATCGTCTTTCACGCGCTGCGCAGCCTCTTCCTCCAGACAGATAGTCTCGATCTGCCCCCCTCTGGGGAGCGCGCCATTCACCGCAACGAGCGCTGTGCGCTGGAACCCGCTCGTGTTCGAACCGTCGATCACGAGCTTGCGCATCGTGTGCACCTGCGGGACAGGGATCATAAAAAACATCTTCGCGATTGTGAGGCAGAGGGAAAGAGCCTCATCATTCATGGGCGCCGGCGGCTCCTCGTCATTCTCCACGAGACAGGTGGTGTCGTAGGTGTAGTACAGGAACTTCCGGTCGCGCTTCATCTCCTCCTGCGCTGCCCGGTCGATCTCACCCATCTCACTCTCGGTCGCCCGCAGGTACCGGAAAAATGCACCGGAATGCTCTGCGGTATCGCGCAGTGCAGTGGGGCAGTGGCAGAAGAGTTTCTCCTTAGTATCAATCTGCTGGTGGATCTCGATGCCCGCGACAAGCCCGATCGCGTTATAGTCCATGGGGGCTCCTGCTGCTGCATTCTCCCTTCAGGTCTGTCTGCATCAGCGTACCTGCCTTCTTTAAATCTTGCTCGTTACCCAGCACCCACATCAGTTTCACGAGAGCCGCTTCGGGCAGCATGTCACCGCCCTCGATAATTCCGGCGGCGAGCAGGTCGCGTCCGGTATCATACACCCGATCGCAGACCCTGCCATGCAGGCACTGGGAAGTCATCACGATCATCGTCCCGGTCTCTATGAGTTTACACAAACGCGGAATGAGCGTTGTGCTCACGTGCCCGAGACCGGTACCGGCAAGCACGAGGCCTTTGTAACCCTGATATGCATTAAGAAGATCGGGGGACATACCGGGATAGAACTGCAGGAGCCCGCAATGTTCTTCCAGGTTATCATGAAGGGCGAGCTTGTATTTTCCACGCCGTATCGTACTCTCCTTCAGTGTGACAGTACGGGACGGATATTCGACAGTACCGATGGATTCTATCCCGATACTCTGGAACGCGTCGCGGCGTGAGGAGTGCATCTTGCGCACCCGTGTCCCGCGGTGGATCGCACAGATGTCATCGTTTGTCGTCGCGTGCATCACCACCGCTACTTCGCCGAGATCGCTCGTTGCAGCCGCAGCTGCACAGACCGCGTTCATCGCGTTGTCGCTTGACGGGCGGTCTGCGGATCGCTGAGATCCGACAAAGACGATTGGTACCGGTGTATCGATCATGAAGCTTGTTGCCGCGGCGCTGTATGCCATCGTGTCAGTGCCATGCGTGACAATGATTCCCTTAACCCCATTTCTGATCTCATCATACACTGCACGGGCAAGGTCCTGCCAGATTGCCGGTGTCATGTTCTCTGAGAGGATTGTCGCGAGAGGGATTGTCCGGTAATTTGCAATGTCTTTGAGTTCAGGAATAGCAGTCAGGATATCGCTCGCATCGAACTGGCTGGTCACGGATCCTGTCCGGTAATCGATTCTGCTTGCGATTGTACCACCGGTTGATACGATCGCAAGCGTGGGGAGATTGTTGTTTTGTATAACTTCAAGCTGTTTTGCTGGCGAAGAGGGGGGGCGCTCAACAAAGGTGCAGGAGACCGGGTCCACTCCGATATTATATCCTGAATCCAGTTTCACGACCGCCATGCCATTGCGGTCGGTGATGTAAATACCATTTCTGGTCTTCCCGCCATAGTCGCATTGGACGATATCGCCGGATGTGAACCTCGTGCTTATGTTACCAGCCTCCGGGCTTCAGCAATCAGGTCGTCCTTTGCCTTGGAAAGTTTTGCGAGCCGCTCATCGATAAGCACCGAGTCGGTATCGAGCTGCTTCTTATTCTCTTCGAGCGCGATTTTTACCGCGAGCGGTGCCGGGCCACCGGGGGCTTTGCGGAGCGCAATCGAGTAGTTCACATCCAGTACCTCATTGATCTTCGCCTGCGAAAGACCCTTTTCGGTAAATGATATCTCCACACCGAGTTCCTTTGCCGCTGTATCCAGAGTTTCAAGGTTAAGGTATCCTTTCTGGACCGCCCTTCCGACTATGTTATGGGCGGTCCTGAATGGGATGTCGTAGGCCTGAACAAGAGAATCGGCAAGTTCGGTCGCGGTGGAAAATCCCTTTCCTGCCTCTTCCCTCATTCGTGCGGTATCGAAGGTCGCGCTCGAGAGCATGTCAATCAACAGGCGCAGGCTTTCTTTAGCATCCCGCATGCCCCGCCAGATGTTGGGGGTGAGCTCCTGCAGGTCCCGGTTGTAACTCATCGGCAGTCCTTTCACGGTGAGGAGAGCCCCGGTATAGGCGCCCAGGACAGAACCGGTCTTTGCCCGCATGATCTCAGCAGTGTCTGGATTCTTTTTCTGGGGCATGATCGATGAGGTCGAACAGAATGCATCGTCAAGCGTTACGAAATGCACAAACGAGGTACTCCAGATGATCAAATCCTCGCAGATCCGGCTCACGTTCGCCATCAGGATGGCAAGGTCGGCGAGTGTCTCGAGCGCAAAGTCACGGGTCGCTACGGCATCCATCGTGTTGGTTACAAGACCATCAAACCCGAGGAAGCGTGCGGTAAATTCGCGGTTGATGGGATAGCCGGTGGATGCAAACGCCGCGGCGCCGAGGGGGGACTGGTTCACCCTGGCATATGCTTCGCGGAGCCGGTCAAAGTCACGGGAGAATGCCTGTTCATAGGCAAGCATATGGTGGGCGAGTGTTGTCGGCTGGGCATGCTGGAGGTGGGTAAACCCCGGCATCGCCGTCTCAATATTCTGCTCGGCAATGGCGACAAGTACTTCCCGGACCTTGAGGAGCGCCGCCATCTGTTTGAGCAGCTCATCGCGCAGCTTGATCCGGATACAGGTGGCGACCTCATCGTTCCGGGAGCGGCCGATGTGGAGCCGCCCCCCGTTATCCATACCCACGGCTTCCACCAGCAGCGCCTCGATGCCTGCGTGGACGTCCTCAAAGCTGTCATCAAAAGCCTCGTCCGGTATTCCCTCGTCATGGAGTTCAAGCAGTGCCGTCAGGAGCTGTTTTGCAGTGTCGCGGTTGATGATCTTCTGCTTCTCCAGCATCAGCACATGCGCGATATCAACCAGGACATCAGCGTCCGCGATCCATCGGTCAGCACGCATCGATGAGAGGAACTGCATCATCTTCACCGTTCTCTCTCCGGAAAGACGCCCCAGCCTTATCACGTCTGTTCGCATCCGTTTACCATCCCGTTCCTGTGTAATTTATTGATTGTCATGCGATTAAACCCACGCCTTGCGTGCGGCAAGCTCGATCGCCCTCTGTACAGATTCCCGGGGGATGATCGTTGCCACCGGGACGTGGACCAGTTGCTCGATAATGCTCGACACGATCGGGGCGCATACAATTGCGATCGCTCCCTCACGCTCCGCCCGCACCGCGGCAACGATCGCGTCTTCCATTGTGTGGACGGGATATTCGCGCACACGCATGCGGCGACCGCCAACATCGGCAACGCGTTCTTCGACAATTTCGAGTACGGCGCGGGCTGCTATCAGTCCGATAAAGTCCTCATCGGCGACGTGATAGAACTGGCGGAGGGTGCGGATGATCTCCCGGAGCGTACTTAAGTTCGGTGAACGCCTGCCATGCAGGAGTTTATAGAGCGAGCTTGGGGAGATCCCGCTTTTTTCGGCAAGCTCGCGCACACTGATTCGGAGGTCATGCTTCATGAGATTGCTGAGCGTCTCCACAAACATCTCATCCGAGATGAGTGCCGCGCGCATGAGCCGGTCAATTGGGTCTATCTGTGCCATATCATAGATACAATTGGGTTAATTCCTAAAAAATTTTTTCTGTTTGTGCCAGATTTATCCAGCTGCTGCTCTCCATGTGTGGACATTTTTCATTCAATGAGTGTCCAATTGTAAATTTTATATCTCTAAATTATCACAAAAAGAGAGAATTGTTGTCCAAATCGGATATTTAATAATAGTGTCTGTCAAACATCTCCCGCATGAAAACGATAACGGTCATGGTGATTGCCCTTGTTGCAGTCGCTATTGTTCTATTGACGACGGGCTGCACGCAGCCGGCGGACACTTCTGGTAATACAAGTGTCAATGTCCTTTACAGCAAGGGGGTCGGGCCACTTCCGATGCTTCTCGCAACGAACCAGATTGATGGTTACATCGCATGGCAGCCGTATGTGGCTGTAGCTGCTGAAAGCAGGATTGGAAAGGTCCTTACCTATTCAGGAGATCTCCCTCCGGCGGGTATGTGGAAAGACCACCCCTGTTGTGCACTGTTCGTGCGGGATGACTTTATGGCGGCGAATCCTGATATCGTCAATGCGATCAGTGCCCTCACCATCGCATCGACCGATTACATGAATGCCCATCAGTCTGAATCCGGCGATCTTGTTGCCGACTGGATCGCGGGTAAAGGGAACCTGACCTATGGAAATGTGACGGTATCTTCAATCGCTGTGGTTCATTCTGCCTTA
The DNA here is from genome assembly GCA_026394595.1 of Methanoregula sp. Classification (GTDB taxonomy): domain Archaea; phylum Halobacteriota; class Methanomicrobia; order Methanomicrobiales; family Methanospirillaceae; genus MVRE01. The sequence continues at coordinate 11,547 of JAPKXX010000005.1, forward strand.
CCCACTGTGAAGTACACCACCGACCCGTCACCTTCATGGATCAACGGTACCAATAAATTCGTGAGCACCCAGATCGATCTCGGGTATATCACCACCAACATCAAGAACGCTACACCCGAACAACGGACAGCGATGATCTTCAACTTCGGACCGTACCAGACAGCACGCAAGATGGTTGATGACAAAAAAGTCCTA
>JAPKXX010000060.1 GCA_026394595.1 Methanoregula sp.
CCCGTGGCGCCGGGGGGATGCCGGTGAGCTGGAACCTGCCCAGCGTGAAATTGTCTTTTGCCAGCGCACGCTCCCCCTGCACCACATGGATCTCGACACTGGTCTGTCCGTCCGCCGCGGTTGAGAAGATCTGGCTCTTTCTGGTCGGGATTGTGGTGTTGCGCTCGATCAGTTTGGTGGCTATGCCGCCGAGCGTTTCAATGCCGAGGGTGAGCGGGGTCACATCCAGGAGGACGATGTCCTTGGTCTCCCCCGTCAGCACCGCCCCCTGGATCCCTGCGCCAAGTGCAACACACTCGTCGGGATTGATGCCCTTGTCCGGTTCCTTTCCAAGGATCTTTTTAACCGTTTCCTGCACGAGCGGTGTGCGGGTCTGGCCGCCCACCAGCAGCACATGATTGATGTCTTTTGGCTCCAGCTTCGCATCGGCAAGCGCCTGCTTTACCGGGCCAACCGTGGACTCGATAAGGTCCCCAATCAGCTGCTCCAGTTTTGAACGCGTGAGGTCAATGTTTAAAAATTTCGGCCCGCTGGAATCAGTCGTGATGTACGGGAGGTTGATGTTGGTGGACTGGCGTGATGAGAGCTCGATCTTTGCATTTTCGGAGGCATCGCGGAGGCGCTGCATCGCAAATGGATCGTTTTTAAGGTCAATGCCCTCTTTTTTCCTAAACTCCTCAACAATGTTGTCCATGACCCGCTTGTCGAAATCATCGCCCCCGAGGTGGTTGTTCCCTGCGGTTGATTTGACCTCAAAAACCCCGTCACCCAGTGTCAGGATCGAGACATCAAAGGTCCCGCCGCCGAGGTCATAGACGAGGACGGTCACGTCCGCTTCTTTATCAATGCCGTACGCAAGGGCGCTTGCTGTCGGCTCATTGATGATCCGCAACACGTCAAGCCCTGCAATCTTCCCGGCATCTTTTGTTGCCGTCCGCTGGGAATCGTTGAAATATGCCGGAACCGTGATGACGGCTTTTAAGATTTTTTCGCCCAGATATGCCTCGGCGTCAATCTTCATCTTCTGCAGGATCATCGCTGAAATTTCCTGTGGCATATAACTCTTGTCATCGATCCTGATCTTCTCCGTTGTCCCCATCTTCCGTTTGATCGACTGGATCGTACGCTGCGGGTTCGTCACAGCCTGGCGTTTGGCAAGGCTCCCGACAAGACGTTCTCCTTCCTTTGTGAACGCGACAACCGATGGTGTCGTGCGCCCTCCCTCTGCATTGGGGATGACGATTGCTTTCCCGGCTTCCATGATTGACATACAGGAAAATGTCGTGCCCAGATCAATTCCCAGAACTTTTTCCTTTGCCATACTTACTCCTCAGAATTTTTTTCCTTCCCTTTTGAGACTGCAACTTTTGCAAATCTGATTACTCTGTCATGCATCCGATACCCGCGGGCAAGCTCATCGATCACAACACCTTCATCGGTATCTGAAGGGACATGTGCGAGCGCTTCCTGCTCTGCAGGATCGAATTTTTTTGTCAGCACTTCGATAGGGGTGATGCCATGGCGCTCCAGGATTGTATTACAGAGCTCCCGGATCTGCACAAGACCTTCCCGCAGGTGGTTGTCGTCAGAACGGACGGCACGCTCAAGATTGTCGAGAATCTCCAGCATGTCAACTGCGAAACGTTCGTTTGCGTACTGCATGGTGCTCTCACGTTCGCGTGCTGCCCTTTTACGGAAATTGTCAAAATCTGCGGCAAGTCGTACGAACCGGTCGTTCAGATCATCGTACTGCTTTTTCTGCTCTTCCAGCTCAGAAAGTTCCGGCTCAGGCTGCACCGTTTCCGGGGCACATGTTAGAGGAACTTCCGGATGCTCTGAAGCGTCCATTGGATCATCCGTCATGCTACATCCCATTCGATGTTCTATTATCAGTTGTATTGTGGTTCTATATAAATATATTCTTAATCCTAAAAGAACAAACGCCAATTTATCCGTATTTTAAAAAAAGAGAGCAGGATTGAAGGATTGAAGGTTTTTTATGCGGGATTTCATGTCAATTTGTTGTATTCTGGTTGTATCTGGGACAATTTTCTTTCTGGTTTGTGTCTGAGAGGACCCCTACGCACACTGTTTCTCCACGAACATAGACCACTATCAGGCCAAGGAAGGGGCAGTCATATTCATCCAACTCCATACCTTTTTTTCTCTGGTTTGCATATGTATCACCATGAAGTGGGCGTTGCTCTCGGTCTGGGATAAAACGGGCATCATTGAACTTGCAGGTACGCTTGTGCAGCACAAGTTTAACCTCATGAGTTCCGGAGGCACCGGAACCGTGCTGGCAGGGGCAGGTATCAAGTTTACCGAAGTGTCCAGCTACACCGGGTTTCCCGAGATGATGGATGGCAGGGTCAAGACCCTCCACCCGAAAGTACATGGCGGCCTCCTCGGACGCAGGCAGATCGATGATGCAGTCATGACGAAATTCGGGATCAACCGAATAGACCTGCTTGTCGTGAACCTGTACCCGTTTGAGGCAATGTCCGCACAGCCCATGGAACTTGAGAAACTCATCGAGTATATTGATATCGGCGGTCCGGCGATGATCCGCGCTGCGGCAAAAAACTATAAGGACGTTGCAGTTGTTGTGGACCCCGCAGATTATCCCATAGTCACCAGTGCCCTGAAGGCCGGGGGCATCTCATCAGCCCAGCACCTCGCTTTTGCAAAGAAAGCCTTTGCCCGGACTGCGGCATACGACGCATTCATCAGTAATTATCTATACGGTATTGGTGCTGACTTTCCCGAGACCCTCACGGTCCAGTATACCCATGGAAGAACGTTGCGTTATGGTGAGAACCCGCACCAGAGTGCTGCAGTGTACGGGTTTTCAGGCATTGCCGGGACCGAACCTTTGCAGGGAAAGCAGATGTCATACAATAATTACCTTGACCTGAATGCTGCCGTTTCATTACTCGCTGAATTTGACGAGACTGCCGCAGTTATTGTCAAGCACAACAACCCGTGCGGCGTTGCAGTCGGAAATACTCAGCTCGAGGCATACATCACAGCACGTGACGTGGATCCTGTATCTGCGTATGGTTCTGTTGTTGCACTTAACCGCGAGGTTGACCGGGCAGTAGCTGAAGAACTCTCCAGAACTTTTGTTGAAGTCATTGCTTCCCCCTCATATACTGCGGAGGCTCGGGAGGTCATGAAGAGAAAAGAGAATATGCGTGTCCTTGTGCTGCCACAACCCTCTCCCCAGGAAGAGATCCGCACCATTGACGGGGGAATCCTTGTCCAGCGGACTCCCTCCTACCAGGAGCACTGGAAAGTAATCACCGACCGTGACCCCACTGCTGAAGAGATGCGGGCACTCCAGCTTGCATGGAAGGTCTGCAAACACACCCGCAGCAACACCATCATCTTTGCTAACTCGCGACGTACCCTTGGCATCGGTGCGGGACAGATGAGCCGGGTCGATGCAGCAAAAATTGCGATCGATAAAGCTTGTGCCCCGCTCAAGGGATCTGCGGTGGCATCCGATGCGTTCCTCCCCTTTCCGGACACGCTTGAAGTGACAGCAAAAGCCGGGGCAACCGCCCTTGTCCAGCCGGGCGGATCAATCCGCGATGAGGAAGTAATCGCTGCAGCAAACCGCCTTTACATGGCAATGGTTTTTACTGGCGTACGGTACTTCAGGCACTGATATAAGAAAAAAACATGGAACCATGTAAAAAATATGTAAAAAGTGCGTCAGAGTTACATTACTCAAAATCGTTAAAAAAAAGAGATTATTTTACCTGGTTCTCTGCAATGTCTCCGACAATGGGGACTTTGAACTTCTCTCCCTGGTATGCCTTGAACATCAGAACAAGCCATAGGATCAGCATAACAATTGCAATCAGCGTTGTAATGAGACTCAGGATTCCCCATGCACCATATGCACCATACATTCCGGCTTCAAAGAACATCATGCTGAAAATCATCCCGATAATCCAGTAAATGAGGGTAAGCGGAAGGAATGTCAGTACTGACTGCATTGCATGGAATCGTACTGTTTTGTTATCCTTCTCCATGAGGAAAAATATGATCCCAGTTAACCAGCCTAAGACGTAACATGCAGCAGAGGCTACATTTTCATCCAGTCCAAATGTGGCTTTTTCCATAGCATTTTCTCCAAATAATTGGTATACAACGTCTTTTTCATCTTTCTATATAAGATTTTGGAATTATACAGACCTTGAGATAATGGGTTTTTCTGATAGAGATATATCAGAATAATGAAAATGCGGGAATTATCTGATGTTTCAGCAACTCTAAAGGTTTTTTTTCCAATTTTCAGGCAATAAACGGGATAATTATATATTCTGCGAAGTTGTTAAATACTTTAAATCGTTTGTGGCTGGAAAGGTCATGGATGATTCAGAACAATGATTGGTGTTTGTAATGGATTATGGTAGCATGGTTGGTGAGGCCTTTGCATATGCAAAGGACGGAGTCTGGGAAAAGTGGAACAAGTGGCTGATGCTGATTATCGCCACGATTCTCCTCGGGATCCCACTTATGGGATATGTCATGAAAATCCTTCGCGGTGAGAAACCCGCACCGGAAGTTGCAGACTGGGGGACACTGTTTGTTGATGGTATCAAATACATTATCGTTGCATTTATCTATGCCATCCCGATCATTATTATTGAATTCCTTGTCCTTGGTGCGGCATGGATGATAATGATGTCTGGGGATGTTACGGCCATGGCAGGTGCCATTGCAGGAATGCTTCTTGGCTTCGTCATAATGTTTATCCTTGCAATTATCATCGCACTGTTTGAGATGATTGGAATTGTGCGTCTCGCACGCACCGGAAGCATAGGAGAGGCATTCAATTTCAGTGCAATTCTCGCGACGATCGGAAAGATCGGGTGGGTCTCCTACATCATTGCTCTCATCGTCTTTGTCGTTGTTGCAATCATTTTCGGCATTATTGTAGCCATCCTTATGATGATCCCGATCCTGGGACTTATCCTTTACCTGTGCCTGATCGCTCCCTTTGCTCTCTTTGCCGGTCGGTACCTCTGTCAGGTATATGACAGCGCAGGTGCATAATCTATTCAATAGCCCTCTTTTTTACCATATAACGAACCGGCAGTGATTCTTTTAAGCTACAATGTCAATCATTCCAGACATAGGGTGACCAGCATGGATATTGGTGCAATACTCAATGACTCATTCCAGTATGCAAAAGAAGGAGTATGGGGGAAGTGGAAGAAGTGGTTTTTCCTTATTGTCTCCATGATTATTTTCCCTTTTATCCTCGGTTACATGGTACGGATGTACCGTGGCGAAAAACCTGCGCCGGAACTAGAACAGTGGGGTAGTATGTTTGTTGACGGGTTGAAATTCCTGTGCGTACAGCTAATCTACGCGGCACCCGTGATCCTGCTCATCATTGCTGCGTTCCTTCCATTCTTCTCAACCCTCTTTGCCTCCGGACTGTTTACGGAAAAC
>JAPKXX010000061.1 GCA_026394595.1 Methanoregula sp.
GCGTTGGATAATTTCCTTAAGAGTTCTTTGACCATGTTATTCACCCATTGCCTGTCGGATCCTATCAAGTGCTCGCTTGATATTCTCGCGCGATGTTGAATAACTCAACCGTGTATATTCAGGGGCATTGACACCGAATGCGGTACCCGGAACAACAATCACACCCTTTTCGATGATCTTCTGGGTGAGGTCTGACTTCATCGGGGTAAAAGCGTAGAATGCACCTTCAGGCACTGGAAAAGAGAATCCAAGATCTGCAAGTCCCTTGCAGATCAGGTCACGGCGGGCTTGGTACTCTTCCCGCATTACCTTCACCGGGTTCTGATCACCGGTATATGCAGCAACCGCCGCGTACTGGGAGATGGAGGTGGCACATGCCTGGCAGTACTGGTGGACCTTCAGGCACTGGCCGACGATATCGGGCGATGCAGCAAGATACCCCAGCCTCCAGCCAGTCATTGCATATGTCTTACTTGTCGCATTGATCGTGATCACATTCTCCCCGAACCGCGCAGCGCTCCAGTGTTTTTTCCCGTAGATAAAATGCTCATAGACTTCATCAGACACAATAGTGACGCCGTGGTCACCTGCATATTCAACCAGTGCCTTGATGGATTCTTTACTTTCCACAGCGCCGGTCGGGTTTCCCGGTGAATTGAGAACAAAGATCCGTGCACCTTTCATCAGAATTTTTGCCTGTTCGATATCGATATGGAGATTTTTATCAAGAGGGACGCTGACGGGCCGTCCGCCTGCTATTGTTGCAAGAGCCGCATAGGACACAAAACCCGGGTCCTGGCAGAGTACCTTATCACCGTGTTCTACGAGAGCCTGCATCACAATATGCAGTGCTTCGCTTGCACCCGCAGTCACAATGAGCTGGTCAGGTTGATAGGTGACACCGTTCTCATTTTTGAATTTCTCACAGATAGCATTCCGTAGTTCCGGGATCCCGTTATTTGTGGTATAGCCGGTCCTTCCCTCATGTATCGCCTTGATCGCTGCATCTTTGATATGCTGAGGTGTATCAAAGTCGGGCTGACCAAGTCCAAGGTTTATCGAGTCCGGACCTGCAGCCTCGAAAATCCGGCGGATTCCGGATATTTCAATCCCCTGCACGCGTTGTGCAAACCGTTCCTGCATTTTTTCCCTCCGCTCTGTTATTCAATATTCGTATGACGGTTCTTCAGGGCATTCTCGTCAGTCTGGGTGATCTCCATCAACCGGGAGATGATTGCATCAGCGAAGACGATCGATGCAGTCTCAAAGAGTGTTCCAAGAGGAGCAAATGACTTGTGCTCTCCCAGCATCTGCCGGATCTCGAATTCAACCGCATCATCATCTACCTCATCCCTGTGGTGTTCAATAATCACGATGCAATCGGCAATTTTTCCGATACGTGAATCGGCGTTTGAGGTAATCAGGCAGATATGGGCACCAATCTCCTTTGCTGTTTCAGCGATATCAGCAACTGTCTTGGTTTTACCTGATCCAGAAAACACGACCATAACGTCATCGCTATTGAGTGCTGGTGTAATTATCTCACCGACAACAAATGTAGGAAGACCGAGATGCATCAGACGCATGGCAAACGCCTTTGCCACAAGCCCGGATCGTCCGGCTCCGATCACATAGATCCGTTTTCCATGTAACAGTTCGGAAAGGAACTTCTCTACATCTTCATCAGATATTGCTTTTGAGATCGCCCGAATCTTTGATGCCATCAGCTGCATCATTTCCTGTACCCGTTTGTCTGCCATAGTCCTCCCAGAATGCATATTATCCCATAGTAAAAGAGAATATCGCAAAAAAAACTGCGGCAGCCTGATCGTTTTTTAAACGGACGATAAATCCGATGGGATATGATCCATGAGATCTCATTTCAATACCTATAATGGTAGTAAAATAACATTGT
>JAPKXX010000010.1 GCA_026394595.1 Methanoregula sp.
AGTACTGCTGCAGGAGTTTATGGCTGGTTAACATGGTCCGTCACATCAGGAAGGGTGCGTTGCCGGTCATTTTAGTACACCATCTTTCTCCCTTCTCTTCTTTGTTTTTATGGACATTTCACCATTGTATCCTGATCCATCGTCATGACACCATCGGTCGAATCTGATCCCTGCATACAGGAACTCTGAAGGTATCAGGTAACAACCATCAAAGAGACGCCACCATAGTTTGCCATGGCTGACAGGTAATTGGATGTGATAACTGGTTACGATGCCGGAAGAACTGATACATCTGCTCACGGATTGGCATACGGTTCCTGTTGCATCCATTGGACCGGATGAAAAGCCCAACGTTGCGGGTAAATCGGTCATGGTCATGAATCCTGAAACAATTGTCTGGGGCGAACTCTATTTTATGCAAACGTATGAAAATCTCACACAAAATCCTCGTGCATCAATCTGTATCTGGAAAAGAAGCCCCCCCTTCAGGGCATATAAGGTGAATGGGAGGGTAAAAATTCATGAAAATGATGAGATTGCAGCTCAGCTGGACAGCCGCGTGCGTACCGGGCATGGAATGGAGTTTAAGGCTCGCCGGGAAAAACTGGCTGCGGTATATTTTACCGTCGAGGAAATCTATGACCAGACTCCAAATCCTGAGTCTGCCGGAAAACGGATTTCCTGAGATCGGCTGCACCCTTTTTCCGCCTTTTTGCAGACGATACCGGCATCATCCCGCCTCTGGTGCAAATCCCGGCCCATCCTGTTCCGCCGGTAATCAAAAAAAATGAATTATTCAGGGTGATCCGGTCAGGGACATGTAACCGGTTCAGGATACCTGACTTTCCCGCAGGAGTATGCCCCTGCCTTTCCTCTTGACACCAGTGTTGGCTGATTAATCCCCGCCCCTCTAGACAGCATATGGCAGTCAGGCTGGAGCCTGTAGCATCATGGCGGTCCGGCTGGTCCAGCCAGAGAAAGTTGGCAACGATCTCTTCAATGATTCGATGGAGGTAATGCGGTTAGAATGAGATGGTGGAGCGGGACCAGGATCTATTCACAGCGTTGTGGCATCGCCATGATTCCGGAAGAAAGGGCACCCCCACCACCGCTCCACCTTCATTTTTGTCATACATCACGACCGGGGGTCAGGTCACAGCCGGTACAGGGAAGACACATAGTACTGGAGACTTCGACTCGAAGACCGTATTTATTGAATATATCACGCGTCATTTTTGTGAGTTTCAGCAATCTCTCAGCGCTGGGCCGTGTGGCCGAAATCTCACCTTTACGATAGGGTGAAATGGTTATCGGGCGGAGAACGGCAATGACCCCTATCTTTGCCAGGTATTCTACCCCGTTTTTGACACATTCATCTGTCTCACCAAGCCCGATAATAATGTTTGAAGAGACCCGGTTCTTCCCAAATACCTTCACGGCATCGCGTAACGAATCGAGAATAAAATCGAGTGAGTGGCCTTTTCTTCCGGTACAGACCCGCTCAAAGATCTCCCGGTCCATGGTCTCCACATTGTATTTTACTTCCGTCACACCGGCGTCTTTGAGCCGTTGTGACGAGTCTTGTGTCGGGTACACCGCGACACCGATAGGAACGTTGTATTTCTTTACTGCCTGTACATATTCCACAACCCGGTCGATCTCGTTTTCCGGCGTTGAAGCGACCCCTGAGGTGAATGCAATCGTCTTTAATTTCCCTTCTTTGTGGACATTCTCAACGATTTCAAGGACCTGGTCAAGGGTCTTGATCTTTCCCTGGAA
>JAPKXX010000109.1 GCA_026394595.1 Methanoregula sp.
TTGAACAGCCCGATCTCCCAGAGTTTCTTTCCAAGGAACTGATCGCGGGAGAATCCCAGCATGGTAATTAAAAATGGATTTACCTCGACAATCTGCCCGGTATCCGCATCGAGAATGAGGATTCCGTCCTGAGCCGTCTCAAAGAGACGCCGGTACCGAATCTCAGAAGCAACTTGCGCTTCCTCTGCATGCTTGCGATCGGTAATGTCCCGGAAACTCCAGACTCTGCCGACCACACTATCCCCGATTTTCTGGGGTTTTGAATAGCGTTCAAAGATTTTTCCATCGTTAAATTCGATCATGTCAAAGCTTTCGCGTCTCGGGTGGGACGTGAGCTCTTTGATGTTGGCTAAAAATCCTTCGGGATTTTTGAGTTGCGGCAGGACATGATTCATTACCCCCTCGTTTTCCCCTGATTCCAGCAAAACCGGGGGGATATTCCACATGTTCATAAAATTCTGGTTATAACTGGTGATCTTACCCTGCTGGTCGACCACAAAGATACCGTCTGCTGTTGATTCAAGCGATGCATTGAGGAGTGACATGGTATAATTAAGAGTTGTATCGGATAAATTTCGCTGTCGGATCTCCTCATTAAGCGTCACGTTCATTTTTTCATATTCTACAGCCCGCTGCCTGTGCTCGGTGATGTCCTGGAAGGTTCCCGTCAGTTTCACCACCTTACCATCGACACTGACCGCACGTCCGATGGCACGCGTCCAGAGATGCCTGCCCTTTCCGCTGGTGAACGGGAGTTCAAGATCGAACGGTTCCTCCTTCTCCATGCAGCGCTGCAGCGCCGCTTCGAGGGTGGACCGATCGGGAAGATCGAAGAAGAGGACCGCTTTTGAAAGATCTAATTTCTCATCTTCGGAAATATCATGAATCCGGTACGTCTCTTTTGTCCAGCGCACCGCTTTTGTTCTGACGTCGAGTTCCCAGCCTCCTATATGGGCCATCACGCCAACTTCATTGAGCTGGGTGTTGACCTCATCGAGCTCGTGCGTCCGTTCCTTCACGCGGCGCTCAAGCGCTTCGTGTGCCGTCCTGAGTTCGTCCACGCTCTTCATCCGGAGCATGATATCCCTGATAATCAGGAACACACCGGCGCAGACAGAGATATAGGCGAGCGTCCGGATCATAATCAGTTCCCATTCAAAAGCGCTTTTCAGCCCCAGAAGCGTGATGGCGTGCGATACGCCGAAGAGGAAAAATGCAACCCCGATGAAGAGCGGGGTTACATATCGTGTCTTCACGTACCCGATGATGCTCAATAAGACAATGATAATACAGAGAATGAGATTGACGAGCGTGATCGGGTCATAGACAAACTCCATTATTAACAACCCCGTTGCGACAGAAGGTTATCCGATTGATGCATCCAAAATACAGTCCGTGCTGCGGCATCTGTGATCCCGCGGGTGTTCCACGAAATTTTACAAGAACAATATATGTTCTCAGGCTTTTGGATTATCATATCAGCTATGGACGGGGAATCGGTGTGACCCCCCCCTTCTGGTGTTCATCTTCAGTACCATACCTACAGCAGAGATGGTCCCCCGGGTTGTATATCGGAAATTCTTTTTATTGGGAGATGGGTGTGTGCCATAGTTTCACCGTGTTACCTGTTACCCGAAAACCGATATGCACCTTTCGGCACGACCATATCGAACCGTACCCCTTTTCCGGGCTCACCGGTCTCCCGGATCGCGATGCCGGTGATGCCGAAGATCATGCCGATAATCCCCAGCATTCCGATGAAAGCAGCACCGGCTCCAAAGAGGAGAGTCAGCGTGGCAAAGACCGTTTTTTTGAAAGAATCAGTTCCCTGATCGGGTATATCGGGACTATTCATATCAGACACAAGTATTTTCCAGCACCATTTATATCTTCTTCCCAAAAACAATTGAAACCGGAGTCTGCTGACTCCGGCCAAGTTCAATCGTTTCGCCTGACTGTTCCACGAAGCGCCCATGACATCTCACCAGTCACCCTGAGTGCGGTATACCCTTCATCAAGTGCTTTCTGTGTCTCTGTTGAAAGGTTTGACATCATCCCGTCATGGTCGAATACCCC
>JAPKXX010000079.1 GCA_026394595.1 Methanoregula sp.
CCGCAAGTACTTTTGACGGCAGGATCGTAGAGACTCCCTGCGCTGAAAGCTCTTCCGGAAGATACCGCAGGAAATCAAAGATACCGGTGTCCGGCCACAAATGCTCCCCGAAGGATTCATAGTCTAAAAAGACATTCACGATATCCCCGGGAGATTGTGCCACCCATTTTGCATACGTATCGGCAGTCAGGGGATACATGTCCCACGAACGGTTGGTGAACCGGAATGCAATGTCATCTGACAACTGGGTGTTCCGGAGAAGTACAGGGATGTCCCTGCAGGTATACAGGTAATTAGGACTCCTCCAGCCAAGGATGCGGTCTACACCCTCGGTAAAAATCCCGGCAAATCCCATATCCTTGATATGGGTTGCGATCTCGTTATTGAACGTAAACTCTGTGTTTTCAAAGACCGCAGGGTCTGCATGGAACAAGTCATGCATCAGATTGGCATGCATCCGGACCTGCTCAGTAAATTCGGTTTTGTCGTGGAAGCAGCTGGCGATACTATGGTAGTATGTCTGGGCGAGGATCTCTGCATTCCGGTGGGTGGCAACCTGCTCGAACAAGGCAAGGGCATCCGGGCTCCACTTTTCAACCTGTTCGATAAGGGTGCCGGAAAATGAGAACGCACAGGAGAACCCCGCGTCCATCATTTCCAGGACCATTGTTGTTGCCGGAATGTAGCATTTTTCAGCGACACGGAGCAGGATCTCGCGGTTGACCTCGTCAAAATACAGATTTAATAAATCTTTTCTCTTTACCTTCGGATCCGGAGCAAAGTGCCTGTTCAGCCTGTACGGCTGGTGCACCTCAAATCCAAACGATACTGCTGGCATACCTACTTCTATCCTCCTTGTAAAGACCCGGCTTAGGCAACCATCCGCCAGAATCCCGGCACCTGTTGATACCGTCTCCTCCAGTTGGGGACTGGTTTTTGGATCAAAAAAATCATCAGACGGGCAAATCAGGAACGCGATTCTTGACGGGGGTGTCCTTTTCCTCAGTCATAGTGTAAATATCAGAGAAAAGATTTAAAGTTTTCCCATTCATATGGCTCGCCCGTGTATGATAGTTTATAAAGGGAAACAAGGAATTTGTAATTTTAAAAAGGATTAGGGTTTTGTTTTGAGGATAATAATGTTTTAAATTTGAAAAATATCAAAAAATTGAGCGAATCCTCGATCAGAACTGATCTGCAACAAACGCTGTGGACGAAAGCATATCCCCAAGCCCTGTTGTCTTATTTATATTTTGCGAAATGTATGTGGGAACGAAGATCACCACCCGGTCGCCAACCTCAAAGATGCCCTTGGTCTGATCCGGACCAATCACTTCCCGTATAGCATCGTACGCTAAAAGACCATCCGGCGACAGGATTTGCCTGTCCCCTCCAGCTGCATCGGCAGTCTCCCGTGCTGCAAGGAGGAGAGCATGTTGAGACTTTTCAGGCTGAGCTGTTCCGGGTTCGAGGATAAGGATATAATACCCGAATGTATGGAGATGGATCCGGCGCACCCCGGTAGCATCTGCAAGGGCAATCGCCTCACGAACGCATGCAATGGGGGATAGTGGCGGGGAGCCTGCAGATTTGGGCGCTGTTCCCCGCAGGGCATGCATGAGAAGACCCAGTTCATATTCATTGAGCCCGATGCTGTCAGTATTTGGAATGATATGACTGAGCATCATTGCGAGCACAGACCGTTCGGCAACTGAAACGCACTCGACATGTGTCCGCATCAGGGGATTGGCACTGCGGATCATCTTGATCTGCCGGGCTGCAGTGATGAATTCCTGTTCCTTCCGCAGATACTGGTAACCGGAGAGGAATGCACGCCGGCAAGAGGCAATCTGTTTCAAAAAAGTATCCTGTAAAGCCTCTGGGATGATAACGGTGGAAGGATCATGGACAGGAGATACGATGAACCGGTTGCTCCGGGGCACAACCTGTTCAGCCACCTGTACCAGGTTTGGGGGGTATTCGAAAATCAGGTGAGTAGTATCAAAACGATCTCCCGCTCCTGATTCGAAAATCAGGGGAATGACCCCGGCATCCTGCAGCATATCGCAGGTATGCGGGCCGGCACCGGGCACGGCACATACAACTGACGAGATGCCAAGTCTGCGCAGGTGAACTGCAGCAATTCCTGCCTGTCCTCCGATTGCCAGGGTACCTGCGGCAGAAAAAAATTCTGCGATATCGTGATACAATTTGGAATCTGTGACAAACCATTCGTCTGCCGTGGAGTACCGCATCGATGAAAGGAGGCGGTCACGAAGGATTTCCCGTCCCGGCAAGCGCCGCTCCAGCATCCGGATAAGATCGGTTGTCACCGGGATAATCCGATCAAGGTTCGCATTGAACCCGGTGAGCACCGGATCCATTGGGGGTATTTGCATGGATTGATACAGACTTTCCCAGACCTCTGCATTCATAATCATATCACCTTCCTGAACGCCAGATGGGAAGCTCCCTGATTATAATTTTTTGTCATACAATCCCTGCTTTTCCTGATCCCTGCTGTCCCCAATAGTATTAAACGTAGCTTTTCCATATTAGAATCATTGAGGCATATATGGTGACTGACCAATCCGAGCGGATGCAACGTGAGTTCCCCCATGTTCCCGAACGGATTTCTGGTCTGGTCGACCTCGCGTACAATCTCTGGTGGAGCTGGAACCCCGCTGTAAAAATGGTATTCAAACAATTAAACTCGCGGGCATGGATTGAGAGTATCCACAACCCGGTAAAAATGCTCAAGGAGCTGCCCGAAGAGACCCTGATCAACGCATCCAAAAATCCCAGGTACCTCCGCCATTATGACATCGTGATGTCGCGGTTCCGGCGTGAACTGCATCAGAAAAACAGCTGGTTCACTGAACACTTCTCGTACAGCAACCACAGATCCCCGATCGCATATTTTTCTGCTGAATACGGGCTCCAGCACTCTCTTCCGTTCTATGCCGGGGGACTTGGTTTTCTTGCAGGAGATCATCTGAAGGAATGCAGCGATCTCGGGGTGCCGCTCTTTGCGGTGGGGTTCATGTATTCCGAAGGATACCTCCACCAGCATATCGGATCTGACGGGTGGCAGGAAAATATCCAGGAAGTCCTGAACCGGGATGCAGCCCCGATTACGCGTGTCATGTATAACCATGACAATCAGCTGGTAGTACGGGTGCCATTCATCGATCCCCCCATCTATGTGACAGTATGGAAAGTCCAGGTTGGAAATATTTCCCTGTACCTTCTCGATACAGATATTATAGAAAACGATCCGGTGAACAGGGCAATTACCCACAGGCTCTACACCGGTGATAGGGAGCAGAGGCTCAAACAGGAGATCGTCCTTGGTATCGGCGGAAATTATGTTCTCGATATTCTTGGCATCAGGCCATCGGTTATTCACCTCAACGAAGGGCATCCCGCATTCGCTCTCCTTGAGCGGATAAGGGAGAACGTTGCCGACAACATGAGTTTTGAAGAGGCATCATACAGAGTAAGGGAGACAACAATCTTCACCACGCATACACCTGTGCCGGCCGGGCATGATGCCTTTCCTCACAGCCTGATGGACAAATATTTCAACCACTATTATTCTCTCCTCGGCACTGACAGGGATACAATTCTCCGGCTCGGGCATATGCCGCAGGATCCTGAAGGGCTGTTCAACATGACGGCATTCGCCTTACAGATGAGCGCTTTCAAAAACGGTGTCAGTGAAAAACACGGGGAGGTATCTCGGCAGATGTGGCACCCGCTCTGGCCTGAGATCCCGGAAGAACAGATCCCCATCGGGCATATCACCAATGGTGTCCATGTGCCGACATGGCTTGACCCGAAGATGGAGCTCCTGCTCAACAAATACTTCTCACCTTCCTGTCCGAACTGGCTGGATGAACACGACAGTCCCCGGGTATGGGAAATGATTGATGACATCCCCGATGAAGAGTTGTGGGCTGTTCACATGCAGCTGAAACGCAAACTGGTCAACAGGATACGGGAGCATAAACGTCGGAAATGGGTGGGGGAAGGAGCCGAACCGATCAACGTCATTTCCGGGGGTTCACTCCTCGACCCGAATGCACTGACCATCGGGTTTGCCCGCCGGTTTTCGAGCTATAAACGTGCTGATCTCATCTTTCAGGATATTGAGCGTCTGAAACGTATCGTAAACGATCGCTGGAGGCCGGTTCAGATTATTTTCGCGGGTAAGGCGCACCCTGCCGATGATGCAGGAAAAAAAATCCTCCAGAACGTATACCAGTATACCCACCGGCAGGACTTCGGCGGGCGGATTGCCTTTGTTGAGGATTACGGGGAACAACTTGCGCAATATCTTGTCCATGGTGTGGATGTCTGGCTCAACACCCCGATTCCGCCAATGGAGGCTTGCGGGACGAGCGGGATGAAGGCATCATTGAACGGCGTGATCCACATGAGCATTCTTGATGGTTGGTGGATTGAGGGGTTCAACACAAAGAACGGGTGGGCTTTTGGTGACACGGTTCCGGAACACAATCGCGACCGCGCAGATGCCGAACAGATTTACGAGATCCTCGAACGCGAGGTGGTGCCTCTTTTTTACACTAATTCCGATGATGGAATCCCACACATGTGGGTGAAAAAGATGAAAGAGGCTATTAAAACCAACGCACCCCGTTTTTCAGCACGCAGGATGGTAAAGGAGTATGTGAGCAGGGGATACGTGCCTGCACTTGCATTTGCGGAGGAAAAATATAAAAAATGAGGTGTATGGTATTATAGGAGAGGAAAAAATTAGTCCTCGCCACTCTTTTGTTCTGCCGGTTTCTCCTTCTCGATCGGCAGCCTGCGCTTGCTCGTGTCTTTGAGTTCGTCCTCAGAGACATGCGGCACCGCATCCTGTATCTCTTTTAGGATTGCATCGACTGCCTCCTGCCTCGGGATATCCCCCAGAATACTTTCGTCCATCACAGGGCGTCCCGCCACCTCAGCGGTTGTCTCTTCTGTTGCACCGAGGAACTTTGCCCCCTGACGGATTAACTGAGAGATTTCATAGGGGAAGATGATCTTTGTTGCCTGTCCGTTTGCCATTGCTTTTAATGCGTCCAGCGAGAGGACCGTGATTGCCCGTTTGTCAAGGGGTGCAGCACCGACCGAGAGAATCCGGAGCCCCTGTGCCTCACCCTGCGCCTGCAGGATCCGGGAGAGCCGCTCACCCTCGGCACGGAGCACCTTGCTCTGCCGTTCCCCCTCGGCTTCGAGGATCATGCTCTGCCGCAACCCTTCCGCCTTGAGGATCGCAGAGCGCTTCTCACCATCCGCCCGGAGGATCGCTGCACGACGGGCACGTTCTGCCGCAGTCTGTTCGGTCATCGCGTTCTTGACCGCTTCGACCGGGTCAACCTCTTTTATCTCGACACGCTCGACCTTGACACCCCACTGGTCGGTCTCCCGGTCAAGGATGTCGCGGAGCTTGGTGTTGATCACATCACGGTTATACAGGACCTCATCAAGCTCCATATCTCCG
>JAPKXX010000029.1 GCA_026394595.1 Methanoregula sp.
CTCGTGTAATACGTCCCGACCATATAGCCGCCACAGGTATGCACAACTCCTTTTGGTTTTCCCGTAGACCCGCTCGTGTATAATATGTAAAGCGGATCCTCCGCGTCCATGACTTCGGGCGGGCATTCATCGGAAACACCCTCCATCACCGCATAGAAATCCAGTTCGCGGGTGGGGTGGAGATCAAGACACGGTTCCTTCCTCCGGAGCACAATGACATGCTCTACCGTGGGGGCGTTAATAAGAGCTTCATCAACGATTGCTTTCAGCTGGATGGCCTTCCCGCGGCGGACTGCAATATCTGCGGTTATTACGACCTTTGCTTCTGCGTCCTGAATCCGCAGGTTCAATGCTGCTGCGGCAAATCCTCCGAATACCACACTGTGTGTTGCACCGATCCGTGCACAGGCAAGCATTGCAATCACCTGTTCTGGGACAAGCGGCATGTAAATACAGACGCAATCACCTTTTTTCACACCGATTTTCTTTAATGCGTTTGCAAAGCGCATGACATGAGAAAGGAGTTTCTGGTACGTGTAAATCCGTTCTGCACCACCCTCCCCACGCCAGATCAGGGCGACCTTGTTGCGCCGGTGGTTGTTGACGTGCCGGTCAAGACAGTTTGCAGTAATATTGAGTTTTCCATTCACGAACCATTTGGCATATGGATAGTTCCATTCCATTATAGCATCCCAGGGCTTGATCCAGTCGAGCTGGTGCGCCATCTTGCTCCAGAACGCATCTGGGTCTGCAAGGGACTTGTCATACGCTTTCTGGTAATCCCCGATCCAGGAATTTCGTTTGTATTCCGGATTGGGCGTATAATATTTCATCTCCTCAACGAGTTTGACGTCAAAGTTGTCTGCCATGCATCACCTAATTACCATTATTAATCATGTAAAAGCAATTATTTATAGAAAGTGGTCGGCAGGTGGCTTATGGCCGCATTTTTCGTCGCTTTCAGCAATTGCGTACACAGATAATCGATTGAATTAAAGGCAGGAGAACCCGCATTTTTTCAGAAGATAAAAGATACGAATCCTTATCTATCGGTCTTTTTTAATACTAGATCAATGCTTGACCGGTTCAAGGGATGCATGCTTGGAGCAGCAATTGGCGATGCTCTCGGCATGCCCAATGAGAGCACGTCGCCAAACCTGCAGAAGATGCGATATGGATACCGGCGGGCATACAAAGTCCACCCCAATGCAGGTCTCCAGCCCGGACAGTTTACTGATGATACACAGCTTTTGATACTTGTTGGCACCCTGCTTGCGGACGGACGATTCAATGAGGAGCGGTATGCCGCGGCTTTAAAGGAACTCTATGCCCGTGGCGAGCTGCGGTTCCCGGACGGTTCAGTCTCTGCTGCCTGCGAGCACATGATGAGGGACAATCCCACAACAGCCGGTGTCAAATCAACAACAGCAGGCTGCCTCTCGCTAGCCATCCCGTTTGCCCTTGCATATTCCGGTCTTTCCGAAGCGGTCGAACGTGCAGTGCGTGCCTGCAATGTCACCCATACACACCCGGCTGCCCATGCAGCTGTCGCAACACTTACAGTCCTGATATATAATACCATCAACGGAACTGGCGATGCAATCCAGCAGGCGGAGAAAAAAGCATCTGTGGAGGATGATGTGCTCGGGGGGAGGATCCGCAATGCCCTCATGCTTGAGCGGGAAGGGGTGGACGCTGAGACCGCAGTGCTCAAGATTGGGCACGACGTCTCGGTATATCAAACCCTTCCACTCGCATTCTTCCTGATCAGCCGGTACCGGCACCCTCCGGATCTCCTCACCGTTGCAGCCAATGTCGGAGGAAATACGGACACCATCGCACTCATCTGCGGGGCGTACATTGGAGGTGGCGCTGGTATTGAAGGGCTCCCTGCCGATCTGCTTGAGGGGCTAGAGGATCGCCAGAGGATCGAGCTGCTCGCGCAGCGCCTCTATAGTTTCCGTTCACGGAAACAGGAACAGTAATGAACCGTTCCGCGCATCCATCCAGACCCTATACTATCCCATTTTAAAAAATATCGGAAATTATCAAATATTTTTTAAAAAATCCGAAAAGGATTAAATTTTTACCGGAAAAATAGTGATACATGAAGGTTGCGATCATTGGAGCGTCCGGGTATGCAGGTGGTGAGCTGATCCGGCTCCTGCTCCATCATTCATCAGCAGAGGTAACCTGTGCCACATCCCGCAAACTCGCAGGGACTCCTGTGGTTCAGCTCCATCCCCACCTGAAAGGGTTTACGGATCTCACATTTACAAACCCGGATACCGATACAATCGATGCCGATGTTGCATTCCTCGCGGTCCCGCACACTGCAGCGATGACCTACGCGGGAAAATTGATCTCCCGCGGGATCAAGGTAGTCGATCTCAGTGCAGATTACCGCCTTCCCAAAGAAGTCTATGAGAAGGTGTACGGTGTCACGCATACTGATTATTTTCCTGTCCCGTATGGTATCCCCGAGCTCCACCGGAAGGATATTACAAACGCCAAATGCGTTGCCAACCCCGGCTGCTTCCCGACCGGCGCAACCCTTGCTGCGGCACCTCTCGCCCTTCACGCGCACACCGTGATCTTTGACTCAAAGACCGGCGTCAGTGGTGCGGGAGACAACCCCTCGGCGACGACTCATTATCCCAATGTTGGTGATAACGTCGGCCCGTATAAGTGGACATCGCACCGGCACCTTGCCGAGATGAAACAGGAGCTCGCATTCCTTGGCTCAAAAGCGACGTGCTATTTCACCCCCCACCTCGTGCCTGTAAACCGCGGTATCCTCACCACCGCACATATCCTTCTCAATAAACCGATGGACCAGAAGGATGTCGAACGAATCTACCGTGATTACTATAAGGACGAATACTTTGTCAGGTACCAGAAACCTTTGCTTGCGGCAGTGCGGGGAAGCAACTTCTGCGACATTGCGGTAGAATCCGAAGGGTACCGGGTGGTCGCGATCTCTGCCATAGACAACCTTGTCAAGGGTGCAAGCGGTCAGGCGATCCAGAACATGAACCTGATGTGCGGATTTAAGGAAACCGACGGGCTCGTTCACGCGGGTATGCTGCCCTAGGTGGTTGCGATGATTGTTGCCGAAATCATGACAAAAAATCCGATCGTTGCTGCTGCAGGCATGCCCCTGCGGAATGCTGTTGCACTGCTCCGGAAGCACCATATTGGCGGACTCCCGGTAATGGAGGGAGACCACGTGGTGGGGGTTCTTACTGAGTCTGACATCATCGCACAGCTCGAGACAGGGCGGATCTCGGATGACCTCTGGCTCCCCTCACCGCTCGAGATCATTGAAGTACCGGTCCGCGAACTTATCAACTGGGAAAAGACCAAACACGCGCTGCGGAATATCGGAGACACCCCGGTAAAAAACGTAATGACGCACCGCGTCGTAACGGCAACCGAGGACATGGATATCGAGGCTGCGGCATCGCTGATGCTCAGGGAGGGCATCGCACGGCTCCCGGTTCTGCGCGGGAAACAGCTTGTCGGGATCATTACCCGGGCTGATATCGTGCAGGGTGTGGGAATGTCGTACGACAGTAAAAATGAAGGTGATCTAGCGTGACCTACCAGAGCATCTGCGCTGTTGAAGGGGTAACGGCAAATGGCGTTAAAGAGGGAAAGTACGGGCTCGCGCTTATCCGTGCGAGCGGGACTGCGGCAGGAGTCTTTACAAAGAACCTTGTCAGGGCTGCCCCGATTGAACTCATGAGACAGCGTATGAAAAAGGGGAGACTGGAAGCGGTCATCGCAAACAGCGGGTGCGCCAATGCCTATACCGGATCGCGGGGATATGCCGATGGAGAAACGATGACCCGGATCGCAGGCGAATCGCTTGGCATTGAACCAAATCTCGTTGGTGTTGCAAGTACCGGAGTGATCGGGCGGTTTCTTGACCTCCCCCTCATTGAGCGCCAGTGCCGCGATGTGGCAAAAAATCTCAGTCGCAGCACATCCGCAGAAGCTGCGGCTGCACAGGCGATCATGACCACCGACACCTTCCCGAAACACGCGCTCGTGAAAAATGAGGGTTTCTCAGTGGGGGGCATCACCAAGGGCAGCGGCATGATCGCCCCCAATATGGGGACAATGCTCGCGTTCATCTATACAGATGCAGAACTGAACCGGGAGCAGCTTGCGAAGGCGCTCAAACAGGCGACGCGCAGGTCGTTCAACCGGGTGGTCGTGGACGGTGATACGAGTACCAATGACATTGCGCTCTGCACAGCGACCGGAGAAGCCGGAAAGGTGAATTATCCTGAATTCTGTGCAGCTCTCGAGGGATGCTGTGCATCGCTCGCCCAACAGATCGCTGCCGACGGTGAAGGAGCGACGAAGCTGATCGAGGTCACCGTCTGGGGTGCTCCGGGAGAGGAAGCGGCCGCGGAGGTTGCCCGCACCGTGATCGGGTCCCCGCTTGTCAAGACTGCAGTCTATGGCGAAGACCCGAACTGGGGGCGGGTGGTGGCAGCTGCCGGGCGGGCCGGGGTCGTGTTTGATCCCAACGCCGTATCGCTCTGGATCGGTGATGGTACAGCCCGCTACCCGCTGGTGAAAAACGGGGAAATCATCGCTGATTTGACTAAGGCAAAAGCCGCGATGCACAAAAAAAAGGTCATCTTTGAACTCGACCTTGCATCCGGAACAGAAACGGCAACCGCGTGGGGATGCGATCTCACCGAGAAATATGTGGAGATCAACGGGAGGTATACAACATGAAGCGTGAGGATGTGCTCATAGAGGCGCTGCCTTATATCCAGCAGTTCCACGGGCGGACTATTGTGATCAAACTGGGCGGGCATGCGATGGTCGATCCCATCGTGCTCGAGAATGCAATCCGAGACGCGGTGCTCCTGCACTATGTAGGGATCCGGGTCGTGCTTGTCCATGGTGGCGGGCCTGAGATCACTGAGAAGATGAAACAGATGGGCAAGGAATCGGTCTTTGTCGGGGGATTGCGGGTGACTGATGCTGAGACCCTCGAGATCGCTCAGATGGTGCTCGTAGGCAAGATCAACAACGGGATCGTTTCTCTCATAGCAAAATGCGGGGCACGGGGCGTCGGACTCTCGGGCAATGACGGCAACCTGATTATCGCCCGGAAGATGGACCCCCAAAAAGTGAAGATCGGTGATGTGGAACAGGAGGTTGACCTTGGCCATGTCGGGGAGATTGAATGGATCGACCCGGCGATCTTAAAAACCCTGCTTGACAACCAGCATATCCCGGTTATCGCCCCCATCGCAATCGACAGATCCGGCGGGAGCCTGAACATCAATGCGGACACCGCTGCAGGGGACATCGCGGTTGCCCTGAAAGCTTACAAGCTGATCAACATGACCGATGTCGATGGCGTCATGGACGTGTCGAGGACGAATGTGTACCGGAAACTCTCAATCGATCAGGCAAACGACCTGTTGAAGTCCGGTGCGATTGGCGAGGGCATGATCCCCAAGGTGACCTCGGTCATCAACGCCGTTGAAAACGGCGTGGCGTTCGCCCATATCATCAACGGCAATGTGGAGCATAACCTCCTTCTCGAGCTCTTCACCCGCGAGGGTGTTGGCACGATGATCACCCCCAAATAAATTTATTGTAATCCGATCCAATACACTAGAATCTGCAGATACCATGGAGAAACGCTGGAAAATTTTGGCTGTGGTCGGGATCGTCATAGCATTGACGGGAGCACTGTATTTCCAGGGGTTTTTTGGGAATTATTCCGGCACCACATCCCCCGAGGGCAATTTTGCACTCGTCCAGATCTCCAATGGTTCGGGCACTATACCCGCCTATTATTTCTATGGTGACGGCTGCACCCACTGTGCAAACATCAAACCGCACCTCATTGCACTTGCTGCAAAATATCCAAACCTCGAACTTAAACAGCTGGAGGTGTACCACAATGCCACCAACCAGGAAATACTCTCCCGGGTCCAGCAAACCTATAACCTCACAACGCTGGGTGTTCCGACTCTGGTTATCGGTGACCGTGCTCTTGTTGGAGAGAATGAGATAAGGGACTATACCGAATTGATCATTATCGAACAATCGAAGACTGCGGGTCCGGGCACAAATAGTACGCCACTGTTTACATCTGTCTCCGGGAGCGGGGGGTGCCCGGTTACCGGCCCGGCTCTCACGCTCCCGGTCGTGGTTGCCTGTGCCCTGATCGACAGTGTAAATCCATGTGCCTTTGCCGTTCTCGTCTTCCTGCTTCTCTCAATAATCACACTGGAAAGCAGGCGTCGGGTCCTTGCGGTTGGTGGTGCTTACATCGCAGCAGTATTCCTTTTTTACCTGCTGTCCGGCATCGGGCTCTTTACTATCGTCCAGCAGTCCGGTTTTTCATCAGTTCTGTTTATTGGAGCAGCGACCCTTGCGATCATTCTGGGGCTGGTGAATGTCATTGATGTACTCCGGAAGAACGAGGGATTCGTCCTTGCCATACCGGAATCCAGAAAAGCAACGATTGAACGGTACATCAACAATGCGTCGCTCCCCGCAGCGTTCGTCCTCGGAGTCCTTGTCGGTATCTTTGAGCTCCCCTGTACGGGTGGGATCTACCTCGCAATCCTCGGGATGATGAGCAAAACCCTCACCTTCAGCGAGGGGCTGCCCTACCTGATTCTGTATAATTTGATCTTTGTCCTTCCGCTGGTCGCAATCCTTCTCATTGTTACCTTCGGCCTCTCACCGGAAAAGGTACATTCATGGAGGCTGGAGAACCGCCGGTTGCTGCGCCTTGTCATAGGTCTTTCAATGATTGTAATCGGCGTGGTGATGCTGTCGGGATGGATGTAAAAAAAGGGTGGATTGTGATGGCCATGGTGAGACTTTTTCTGCTTTAAGGAAGATTCCCCTCCCCGGAGCATTCCCTCTGCCGCTGTTCGCTCATGTCGATCAGGACGTCAAAAATTTTCTGGACGGAAACGGGGTCAATCTTGTACTCGACCGCCCGGTTGAAGACCGATTCGAGCATAGCTGTTGTCCGCCCCTCGTCATGAATAGGCAGACCTTTGCTGATCTTGATCCTGGCAATCTTTACGGCAAGCTCCTGCCGGCATGAGATCAACCGGACAATATCATGGTCAAGCCGGTCAATCTCTTTTCTCATATCTTCAATCGTCATATGCAGTGTATTGATCAAAAGGCTGGTATAAACCTGATGAAAGGCATGATCCAATCCAAAGAACTAATGGCAGAGACTCCCATATAATTGAGGAATTACTATGCTCGAACGGATATCGCGGCGGGAGCGTCTTGACCTGATCATTGCATGGGTTGCCATCTCCCTTGCGTTTGGCATCATCTTCATAAAGGATGCGGGCAGGGTGGACCTGATTACTGCGCTGATCTTCATCGGTGTCTCTCTGGTGACCGTGGGAATTGGATTTGTCGCCCATGAGATGGCGCACAAGTTCACCGCCATGAAGTACGGGTACTGGGCAGAGTTCCGTAAGGATAACACGATGCTTCTTGTGGCTGTGGCGCTTGCTGCACTTGTCGGTGTTGTCTTTGCCGCCCCGGGTGCGACCGTGATTTATGACACCGGGCGGTTCGGTGGGGGCGGGATCAGCCGTACACAGAACGGTAAGATCTCCGCGGCAGGTCCCATAACAAACCTTCTGCTCTGCATCCCGTTTGCCGGGCTCCTGCTCTACGGCGGCATCTCCTCATCACTATCGGGCAATCTCGCCTCTCTAATCGGCATGATAGGGCTGCAGGTCAATGCAATGATTGCCGCGTTCAACATGCTGCCCGTGAGCGTGCTCGACGGAAGAAAGGTCCTTGCATGGAACGCCGGGGTTTTTGCGGTCTTAATCATTGCAGCGTTCGGAATCCTTCTGCTCTCGTTTTATACACATTTATCCTAAAATCCCTTTTTTTATCCATTACAAATATTTTTACCATTTTTAAAAAATAAAACACTGATTAGTGGAATCAGGAAGAGGCAGTGATTTTTTCCAGCACTCTTGCTACCTTCTGCCCTTTGTCGTACGCTTCCTTCAAAGCCGTCGGATGTTGGTTGATGCCACCGTACCGGTCCATATCGTTTGCGATGATGTTGTCGTAGTACTCGAATCCAACAGTGTTAAACAGTGCCGTGACAACCGGAAATGCCCCATCAAAGACGTTGTCCCACCCAAGCCCGGCTGTCGAAATAAAGATACCCTTGTGCCGTTTGATATGGTCATCGGGAAAGTAGAGGGTTTTTAAAATAAATTTCCTAGCCCAGAGGTACTGCTCACGGTCAATCAGCCCCTTGAGTTCTGCGGTGATGCCCATTGTATATATGGGTGAAGCGACAGCAAAACAATCTGCTGCCATAATTTTATCATACAGCACAACCGCATCGTCCTGTACGATGCAATCGCCGGTCTTGTAGCAGGCGTTACATCCCCGGCATGGTGAGTAGTGCAGATCCTTAAGCACAACTTTTTCAACAGCGGCACCGGCATCCTTCGCACCCTCCAGAAATTTGTCCAGCAGTGTCTCGGTGTTGCCGTGCCGGTGCGGGCTTCCTGAAACGCCAAGGACAGTGATCTTCATGACAAATCACGCTGCAAGACGTTTCCTGAGTTCAACGATCACATCTTTTCCAAGCATATTCGCCTCGTTCTTTGCCGTCGGGTGGCTCCTGATTGCACCCTTCTCATCCACGTTGTTGACCATCAGGTAGTGGATGTCCGCATCCCGGATATCTATCACATGGTAGAAACATTTCACTGATGGGACCGCGGCATTAAAGACGTGGTCCCAGTCCCGTCCTGCGGTAGCGAGGAAGACGCCGAGCCGCTTGCCCTTGCGTTCAGGAGGAACAACTGGCAACCTGAGCACGTATTTGCGGGAGCGGAAGACCTGCGCACGGTCGACAAGCGCCTTGACCTGAGCGGCAAGCCCCATGCAGAAAATGGGAGACGAAAGCACGATGCAGTCCGCGTCGATGATCTTATCGTGTACGATATCCATCCCGTCACGCTGGATGCATTTGTTCAGCTTCTCGCAGGCATTGCACCCGTTGCACATGTGGATATTTGCCTCGGTGAGCGCGATCTTCTCAATGCTCACGTCAGGTTCCCCCGCCATCGATGCCAGCATCCAGTCAAGGAGCGTCTCTGAATTCCCGTGCCGGCGCGGGCTGCCGGCAAACGCGAGGACTTTAATCGGCATAGAAATGTTCTATGATATTTGTGATGAAAAAAGATTGGATTGTGGGTTAAGCCCGGTTAAATCCATGAAACGAATTTATCTCTAGACTTTTTTAAAGCATAAATACCAGTCTTTGCACTCATACCCTTCCGTGGGGCGCTTCTCCATCTCTGCGGCAGTCTTGGGGGGCGGGACAACGACCTTGTCACCCGGTTGCCAGTTTGCCGGTGTTGAAACTTTGAACTTATCGGTGATCTGGAGCGCCTTGATAAGGCGGATAATCTCGGGCATGAACCGCCCGTTATGGAGCGGGTAGTAGATCATTGCCCGCATGATGCCTTTGTCATCGATGAAGAAGACGCAGCGGACGGTTGCCGTTGACGACTGCCCCGGGTGGATCATGCCGTACTTCTTTGCGACCTTCATGGTAAGGTCGGCGATGATCGGGAACGGGATTGAAACCCCCATCTTCTCCTTGATATCGTGCACCCATGCAAGGTGCGCCGAGATGCTGTCGACCGAAAGGCCCATCAGATTGACATTGAGTGCTTTGAGCTCATCGTAGATCTTGGCAAACGCTATGAACTCGGTGGTGCAGACAGGGGTGAAGTCTGCCGGGTGCGAGAACATCACCACCCACTTTCCTTTCAGGTCAGACAGTTTGATCGGGCCCTGTGTGGTTTCCGCCTCAAAGTCCGGCGCCGGTTCCCCGAGCACCGGGAAACTGATGCATTCCTCTTCTGGCATATTCTATTCCTCTCCCTTTATGATCCTACTTCATGATATCGTCAAGCTGCGCCTTGCCGTACACATATGCGGGCATCCCGGACAGCAGGAAGGTTACCCGCAGCGCCTCGTCTACCTCCTCTTTTGTAACTCCGAGGTTTTTTGCGCCGGCGAGCTGTGCCCGGACTGCGTGCTGGTCCCGCAGTGCAGCAGCAATCGCAATCGCGATCAGCTTTTTTGTTTTCCGTGAAAGTTTCCCATCGTCCCAGATGTGCTCTTCAAGCTTCATTACCATCTCAAACATCTCTGGGTCCTTATCGCAGAGTTCCTTGAAGAACCGGGGAACCTTGCCAATCTTCTTTTCCAAATCCTTTAATTTCTTGTCCATGATTATGCACCCTCCAACTGCATCGGTTCGCCGCAGCAGATCAGTTCACCGCCGCCGGCTTCTTTTACCACAACTACGTTACCGCAGATCTCGCACTTGAAGACCTGCCCTTCCTTTGAGACATTTACCATGGTGTTTTCCTCTTCCTTCCAATAATAACCGGGGCGCGGGCGATAGTCCTGTCTACCGGAACTGCGGTACCTGATTGCCTCGACAACCGGTGTTTATTCCGGCTGTACAAATGCGAACGAAAAATGGGGAATTACTGGTTGCTTTTTCCGCGTTTGGGCGGGTTCCTTGCATCCTCCGGGGTTTTGATGTCCGGGCGGATATGGGTCATCGGGAAGCACTGGTACTCTTCACATGAACAGGATGGACACTTCCTGAGATCCTGTTCACTCTTGTCAAGGACGTATTCCTTTCCGCAGTCAAGGCACACGTACTTGCCTGCGCCGACTTTCTGTCCTGCGGTGTAGGTCTTCTGTTCGGTCAACTAAATCACCAAACTTTTCATAGGGGCATGAACGTATTTATGGCTTGTGTTTGTGCCAGCCGGGTAATCGTGAAACTCCGCCCATGAAAAGGTATATCGATTCTGGCTCTCCATAGTTCCAGATATGGGAAAAAAGATCATCGGGCTTCTCGGGAGCCCGCTCACTGAGGGGAATACGGCAAA
>JAPKXX010000053.1 GCA_026394595.1 Methanoregula sp.
GGGAAGGGGAAAAACTCACCATGGGAAAAACCATGTCCACCGGGCAAGCATTATTCTAATAAGATTTATCCTCACAAAACTCATCATTCGTGTAGAGATCATCAAAAAATTGCACCAAGGTGTATTCTCCATGGAACCCCCGTCATTTGAAAACCTCCGCAGGTTTTTTGAACGTATAAAGAATGTTGGTTTTTTCGAACGCCTCTTCTCGTGGAAGACCATCGTATCTTCAGGATATGATGCATTCGGTGAATACCAGCGGCTGCAGGATCTCCTGCAGGAACAAAACCAGAAGGTCACCGAAATAACCACAAAGAACCAGGAGTTCTCCCTTAACCTCGAACACCAGTCGCAGCAGCTCATCCAGCTGCAACAGGAGCTTGTCGCATTAAAGGCAAAAAACGAGGACCTCAATAAGAAGATGAACGAGCGGGAGAACGAAGCGGGGGCGCTCATCGGGGCTGATAAGAAAAACCAGCAGATAATTTCCCAGCTC
Organism: Methanoregula sp.; assembly: GCA_026394595.1. Classification (GTDB taxonomy): domain Archaea; phylum Halobacteriota; class Methanomicrobia; order Methanomicrobiales; family Methanospirillaceae; genus MVRE01. The sequence continues at coordinate 497 of JAPKXX010000053.1, forward strand.
AAAGCAGATATGGCAGGGTGGACTGCCAGATACGACCAGATGAATGTGCAATTTACCGAGGCCCAGAAACGGATTGCAGAATTCCGGCAGAAAGAGGAGGACCGCATCCGCGAGCATGACCAGCGGGTAACGGCACTCAATTCGTTAAAAGACGAGCTGGAACGCGACCGGCTGCGGGTTCAGGCGGATCGGGACGCCGAGATCCACAAGCAGTACCAGGAGATGGAGCAGACATGGAAGAAGCACGAAGAGCTGGTTGAGACATCGCTGAAAACCATCTGCCGTGACCACAATATCCAGTACTGCGACAAGGAATCGTTCCCGTTCCCAGGAAAACCAGACAATTCCCTTGTCATCTGTGACCAGTTTGTCATCTTCGATGCAAAGAGCCCGAAGAACTCAGAGGAACTGGGCAACTTCCCGTTGTATATTAAAAGCCAGGCAGAAGCGGTGAAGAAATATGTGAAAGCCGAGAATGTGAAAAAAGATGTTTTCCTCGTCGTTCCGGCCAACACGGTTGAATACTTAGATGAGTTCCATTACGACATGGCGGACTGGCAGGTGTACGTGGTAACGCATGACTGCCTTGAACCAGTTGTGCTCGCACTCAAAAAGGTCGAGGACTACGAGTTTGCCGAGCAGCTCAGCCCGGAAGACCGGGAGAACCTCTGCCGGGTGATCGGCAAGTTTGCGCATGCCACAAAAAGGCGGATCCAGATTGACAATTACTTCTGCAACGAGTTCATCGGTCTGTTACAGTCCTGCGATACGCTGCCCGATGAGATCAAGCAGAAAGTGGTCGATTTCGAGATGGCAGAGAAGATGAACCCGCCGGTGGAGAAGCGCAAAAAGAAGATCCCCCTCACCGACCTGAAGCACGAGGTCAAGGTGATCGGCAAGGAAGCCGAAGCCCGAGAGATCGATGTAACGGCAGTGACAAAGGAGAAACTCGGGACGATCCCGCTGGATAAGTTCCTGTAAGTGATCCACGCGCTTTTTTCCTTTGCACTCCAACATCCTGTTATGACCCTCAACCCCACCCAGGAGACCGCGGTACGGGAGTGCGGCATCCAGCTCGTCCTTGCCGGTCCCGGGTCGGGAAAGACGAGAGTTATTACCGAAAAGATCCTGTACCTTGTTTCGCAGGGGATCGCACCGGACCACATCCTTGCCCTCACGTTTTCCGAGAAGGCGGCACAGGAGATGCTGGACCGGCTGGAAGGCAATGTCAATACCACGCACCTGTTTGTGGGTACGTTCCATGCCTTCTGCCTGGAAATTCTTCAGGACAACATACTCGATTCCGGGATCTCGTTCCACGGCGGGGTCATCTCCCGGGCAAACCAACTGGTCTGGGGCCTTGCGCATATCGATGAGTTCGGGTTTTCGCATATCGAGGTCGGGAACAACGCTCCGGGCGTGATCGAGTCGATCATCGACGGGATCAGCGCGTTCCGGGACGAGCTGATCACGCCGGATGAACTCGAACGGTACCTCGTTTCAAAAGAAGATGCTGATGTTCCGGACGCAGAGCGCGAGTACCTTGACAAGCTGTCGGATCTCCTGAAAGTATACCGCTCGTACGAGAAGTACAAACGCTCGGCAAACCTGCTCGATTACGATGACATGATCCACGAGGCGGTCCGGCTCTTTGAGACAAAACCGCATATCCTGCGGCGCTACCGTTCACAGTATACCCATATTCTGGTGGACGAGTTCCAGGACACGAACTATGCACAGGCACAGCTGATCCGGTTGCTTGCCGGGGAGAATGTCTGCGTGGTCGGCGATGACGACCAGACAATCTACCGGTTCCGTGGCGCATACTTGACCAATTTCCGGGACTTCCGCGAGCACTATACTGCCTGCAACGAGATCCTCCTGTCCCATAACTACCGGAACACACAGACGATCCTTTTGCTTGCCCTTGAGCTGATGAAGCATGCACCGAACCGGCAGGAGAAGGAGTTATTAACCCAGAACCCGCCGGGCGATCCCGCTGTCGTTGCCGAGTGCGAGACCGAACAGGCCGAGGTGACCTTTGTCCTTTCTGAGATCCAGCGGCTTCTTGGGACACCATGTTCCTCAAAGGGGGAGAGCCGGGT
>JAPKXX010000106.1 GCA_026394595.1 Methanoregula sp.
AACCAATTGCAGACGCTGTATGTGCAAAACTTGAGTCCCAGGGTATCCGGTGCTGGATCGCACCACGTGACGTATCCCCCGGGATAAATTTCCCGGAGGCAATTGTTGGGGGGATAGAGGGGAGCAGGGTCATGGTGCTGATCTTTTCATCGCATTCGAACAGGTCCCAGCATGTGATCCGGGAGCTGACAACAGCAGTCAAGAGGGAGCTGATCATTATCCCGTTCCGGATTGAAAATGTTGAACCTACAAAATCGATGGAATACCTCATCGGCATTCCGCACTGGCTCGAAGCGATCACCCCGCCACTGGAACGCCACCTCGATAATCTGGTCGGTTCAATCAAAAAATTCCTGCCTGACGATAGTGAAGGAACAAACAACGGGAAATAAATTTGGGCATTTATCGTTGTGAAAACCAGACCCGAAATTAAAGAGGCTGGAACACACATCCTTAATCACCCATGAAATGCTGCAGTGCCCAGGTACAGAGCTGCTGGGAACAACCACACAAGACCTTACAAAAAATTGAGCCTGTTATCAGGAGTGCTGCGTCACAGGGTGCCGGCATCATCGCGTTTCCGGAACAGTTTGCCACCGGGTGGGACCCGTGCTCGGACAAACATGTCCAGGACAGCTCGGGCCCAATTGTTACTGCTCTCAGGAAGTATGCAGAGGAGTATTCCATTGCAGTCCTCGGTTCGTTCCGCCAGTACCATCAGCCGCTCCCCAAAAATACTGCAGTTGCCATCGGCGGGGATGGTTCCATCCTTGCACTGTATGCAAAGATGCACCCGTTCACGTTTGCGCACGAAGAGCGGTGCTATGCTGCGGGAAACGACCTCGCTGTGTTCGAGGTTGAGGGGGTGAAATGTGGCATTGCGGTCTGCTATGACCTCCGGTTTGCGTCCCTGTTCCATCTCTATGCCACAAAGGGCGTGCACGGGGTCTTTGTCCCGGCAGCCTGGCCCGCGAGCCGGAGAGAACACTGGGAACTGTTCATTCAGGCACGGGCAGCGGAGAACCAGATGTACATCATCGGCATCAACACGGTGAGAGAGAACCCGGTCGATGTGTATGCCGGTGCTTCAATGACAGCAGATCCCGCAGGGTGCATCATTGCACGGGCCGGATCCGGGGAGGAGGCCATCATCTCTGACCTTGACCCGGGAACGGTTGATGAAGCCCGGCACAGGTTCCCCGTGCACCAGGACCACCGGACGGACCTGTACCACCGGCTGCACGGGAAGAACTAGCGCCGCCTATATTTAATACGGGGACAAACTGTACAGCATGGAGCGGCTCGTGTGCGTCAACTGCGGTGCTTCATACCCGGCTGACGAGATCCTGTATAACTGTCCAAAATGCGGCCATCTTCTCGCTGTGCAGTACAACCTCGACGAGATTACCGTATCAAAGAAGGTGTGGCAGAAGCGCCCGCTCTCGGTCTGGAGATACCGGGAACTGCTGCCGGTGCGGATCGAGCCGGTCACCCTGCAGGAAGGGGGGACGCCCCTCTATCACCTCCGGCAGATTGGTGAGGAACTGGGGCTGCCCTTTCTCTATGCAAAGCACGAGGGCATGAACCCGTCCGGCTCCTTCAAGGACCGCGGGATGACGGTCGGGGTCTCGATGGCGCTGCAGCTGGGCAGGAAGAGTGTTGCCTGCGCAAGTACCGGGAATACCTCGGCAAGCCTTGCGGTCTACGCGGCAAAGGCACATATCCCCGCCGTCGTCCTCCTGCCAGCAGGAAAAGTCGCAGTCGGCAAGGTGGCGCAGGCCCTGATGCATGGGGCGCGGGTCATCTCGATCCGGGGCAACTTCGACCGTGCGCTGGAGATGGTGCACGAGCTCTGCCTCTCGCACGGGCTCTATCTCTTAAACTCCATCAACCCGTTCCGGCTCGAGGGGCAGAAGACGATCGGCTTTGAGGCAGTCGACCAGCTCGGCAGGGTGCCGGACCGGTTTGTGCTGCCGGTCGGCAATGCGGGGAATATTTCCGCCGTGTATAAAGGGCTGCTTGAACTCAACGAGATCGGGTTTATCGATTCCATGCCCATGATGACCGGCATCCAGGCAGCGGGGTCGATGCCGGTTGTGCGGGCGATCAAGGAGAACCTGCCGGAGGTGATCCCCGAACCGAACCCCGAGACCGTGGCGACCGCGATCCGGATCGGGGCGCCGGTGAATGCAGAGAAAGCGCTTACTGCTATCCGGAAGACCGGCGGTCTCGCGGAATCGGTGACCGATGAGGAGATCCTTGCCATGCAGCGTGACCTTGCGCGAAAGGAAGGGATCGGCGTCGAACCGGCATCTGCAGCATCTGTCGCCGGCGTGAAGAAACTGGTGGAGAGCGGTGTGATCGACCGGTCCGAGCGGATCGTCTGCGTCGTCACCGGCCACCTCTTGAAAGACCCCGATACGGTGATCAGGCAATGCGAACCCCCGACCGAGATCGACGCGGACCTGCCCTCGCTTATCTCTGCGCTGCGCTTGTAATTGCGCTGCTGGTCTTCCCTGGCACAGCGCTCCATGCAGAGTACCAGGTCCTGCCAAATGGCACGGCATACAATGCAACGGTTGAGGTCACCGATGCGGAAAAGTTCGAGTTCTTTGAGCTGAGCATTCTGGGGGAACGCATTCCCCGGAGGACCGGCAATGTCATGCTGACCGGGAACTGCTCGCCGTGCCTGTTCAATGTGAGCGGCACATCATCGATCACCTTTGCAAAGGGCAATTACACCATCCGGTACACGGCACCCATCCGTGACTACCACCTCCAGGAAGCGTTCGAACACCCGTACAGTGTCAACATCTCGCTCCCGCAGGAATTCGATATCAGGAACCCCCTGCTTGCCGGCCTAAGCCCGGGTGCCACCATAACCGGGGAAAGCGATAACTCAACAACCATCCGGTGGAACCGGACACAGGCAGTCGACATCCGGTTTTATGACAAGGATAGGGAAGGGCTGCTGTACCTGTTCGGCAATTTCTGGATCGTGATCGGGATCGTCCTGCTGCTGCCCTTTATCTTAACGATGAGAAAGGGAGTGTGACTGCGTACCCTAGCATGGAGTACGCGGGAATCTTCCCCTACCTTTTTTCTTCCTGCTCCTGTTCCCCTGATCCCACTGACAAGGGGAGTGGGTACCCCTTTCGTACCCTGAGGGGGGGTGCCCTCCTTGACCGAAAGCTGCCAGGAATCGTGCGGGGGTGTGGGGAGATTGAGCTCGTTGGGACGAGGCAGGGAAGGAGATCGAGGGTGAAATGAGAGAGAAACCTAATGTTTTTTCAAAACCAAGTACTATCTCCAATAAGGAGGCATTGTCCTGAAAGTCCGGCATATCATTAAAATGATCGAAGATGATGGATGGTACCTCGTTGTGACAAAAGGGAGTCATCGGCAGTACAAACATCCAATAAAGCTTGGGGCGGGTTACTATTGCCGGAAACCTGGCCGATGACATTGCACAAGGCACGATAAACAGCATTTTAAAGCAGCCCCAATTAAAGGAGTACTAGATCCATGCACAGGTTTCTGGTTGTCGTAGAGAAGGCAGGGAAGAACTATTCAGCGTATTCCCCTGATCTTCCCGGCTGCGTTGCAACGGGAAAGACACGGGAGGAGACGGAATACCGGATGCATGAGGCCATCGAGCTCCACGTGAAGGGGTTGATCGAAGACGGCCTTTCTGTTCCCAAACCCCATGCGTCTGCCGCGTTTGTTGCGGTACAATAAACTTCTGAATATCTGTTTTCGGCCCTGTCACCCCGCAGACTCCATGGGCCTGCCCCCATGACTGTCGCTTACCGGTACGGTGCTGCGGGGATGAGTGGTACCGGGGGTTGTGGTGAGGAGGTTTGGCACCGTTGTTTTACAGGATATGCCGGGCATGGGATTGTGCGGGGAGTGCGATGTTGGAGAAAGAGAGGATCTGACGCTCATCGGGGCTTTCGCCCCTCGCCGCGTGGGCTTGCCCCGGGTGATTGAGTGATGGGGGATGGTTGGCACGGTACGGGCTGTACCGGAACCGGTTTCATGAGGGATTTTGGTGGGAAAAAAGTGATTAGGAAAGGTGATGGGGGGAGCAACGCTGATTAACACGTGATACCCGGAATACTCTTTGCTGATCGTTTCCAAAATAGACTAATGAAAAAAGGCTCTCCGTACTGCAATCATACAGATATCGTGATGTCATGAGGATGACTGAACCTTACGCCGAACCAGGACCACTATTGATTCCACTCCAGGACAGATTCTTCTTTGCCCTCTGGATTGCCCAGATGGTCTCCAACATCGGTACCTGGATGCAGAGCACCGGCGCTGCATGGATGATGACCGGTCTCACGAGGCCACATGCTCGTAATCCCCTTCCGCCATGTGCAGGATTGTTTCGATCTGGCAGACAATGAAAGAAGTTCTCTGTTCGAACTACTCGACGCGTGCAAAAAACTCATCGATGAGCAACAAACACCGGACGGCTACAATGTCGGCGCAAACATCGGCTACGTTGCCGGGCAGAGCGTGATGCACTGCCATATCCATGTCATCCCCCGCTATGCCAATGACACACCCCATGGGGAAGTCATCGAATTTGGGATACAGTAAAACAAAAAATTACCTTGTTATATTCTTAATTTCCCTATAAGCTATTTTTTTATCACGAGTGTTTTAGCAATCATATCATGAAGTCCCTGTTTCTTTTCAGTAAATCCAATCATAATGAATCCGATATAGAGGATAAATAACGATGCAAGTTTTCCAATATATCTAATGGATGCCTGTTGGAAAGTTAAATGAGATCCATCCATATTTATGACAATCAACCCTACAGCCTCTTTTCCATATGTGGCTCTTCTCGCAGAGCTCTCTAAAAATGCAAAATAGCCAAAGCCAATAATCCAAATTAAAAAATATGCCAGCCAGACATTGTTAGATCCCGCTAATACAATACAAAAATAAAATGGTATCAGTAAGATTAATCCGTCAATAATAGCTGCAGTCAATCTCAACCAGAATCCAGCAAAGGTAACATTTGATTCCCTTGATTCCTTAGCTGCAAATTTTGATGCCCCGTTTTCTGCACTGTACTTGTTGTTTGGTGTTGCCTCCGGTTTCTGATTTGTTTTTTGCAGAATGTATTCATTGGCAGATGCCAGAGGTATTGATGCAATTGGTACACGTTTTGTTTTTGGATTCTCTATGCTCTGTTCCATAATCATCATGACTTCATTTAACGTATCGTTGTAGATGGCGGGATCGTCAGCCTTGGTAAATACGATTCCCATTTCCCAGTTGTGAGTTTGCGAATGTTCATGAAGATTCATTGAAGTGACAAGGCCTTTGTTTTCATTTAAAAAACACTTAGCATGAAGATTTTCACAAACGCGTATGTTTGCACTAGTTAGCTCTTTTAAAAATTGAATATCGGTTTCATTGACATTTTTTTCTGTATTATTTTCGGCGCGGGAAATTATTGTAAACTTTATACCGCGTTTATCTACGTTTCTGATGTAATTCTTTGTCTGTTGTGGTATCTTCAGGTATGGAGTAACAATATAAAGCTCTGAATAGGCACCATTTATGATTTCCGTAATTTCACCATAAGACGATGCACCATTGACAAATTTTGCCATGTGTGATCAAGAGGCAATTTAACTCATAGGAAAATATATTTTTTGTTTTAAAAAATGTACAGCTCAAAGATTTATCCTCCTAATCTTTAAGGGATTTATTCGTATGTGCACAAACCCTCCCTGCCCAAATGACTGCCGGACTGTCGCACGGGATGCCCGGACACGGCGCCGGCATATGTTCAGGACCTATATCCGGGTCTATGATGTACAACGCGCCGACAGCACTCCGTCCCGGTCGGGTGGTGATGCCCGGACTGCCACGCGTTCATGGATGATCTGCGGTGAGTTTAGTACAGGATACGTGTCGTATCACTGTGCCAGGAGGATCCTTTCGCCCAAGACGCTCCCTTCTATCATCCAAACACGGCATCTAATAATTATGGGAGTTTTTCCAATTCAGCTAATTCTTGTGCAAAAATTTTCTGAATGCACTTTTGTGTTTTCTTCATAGAATATTTACTATCGATAAAAATTGCCGCAATTATTGCTTCAACCGTGTCTGCACAAATTTTTTCCGAAGCTTCTTCTAACTTTTTCTGGTTCTTTATCGTATGCAGGATTAATTCATTTTCAAGAAGTTGAAGGCGTTTTCCTACAACAGCCAACTTCAGATTATTTTCAAGATCCGCTTTAGATATGGTGATGTCTCCTTTGGTCTTCTTTTTTTTATCCATGAGCAGCAGGATCAATCCTGTTTTGAGAACTGCATCTCCAAGCGTGCTATAGGCTTGTTGATGGGGACATTCTCTGGGATCCACTTTTTTCTTTCTTTCCTCTTCAGAAAATGTGGGATGCGTGAGTGCCCGGACCAAATGCTTTCGAACCTTGAATTTATATCCTAATTTTTTTTGCAGTTCGCGGATCTTCAATGGTGCCATAGTAGTATGATTATAGTGTCATGATAAAAAATTGATTGATTAAAATTATGTCAGACGGGTTGGCGGATTGATGCACTTCTGCATTTCCCGCCCCCTGAAAATCCCGTACTACCACACCGCCATACTATGGTCCCAAAAACCGCACAGGATCGTGGTGTCCGTGATGGCGGAGGCTAGCCCACGCGGAGGGATTCGGGGTGTGATACCCCACAAAAGAGATTATTAATCGTTATTCTTTTTTCCTTCACTTTTTATCTTGATACCAGTTCTGGTCATCTTGCCAGCACCTCACACCCTCGCCAGTTCCGCAATAACCTCACGGTCATCCAAATCGTACCACCGCTGGTACGCTTCGGCGACCGCAAACCGTGCACTGCTCCGGATGTTTGCGCAGACCAGCTCGTCTGCCTGCCGTGCGACAAGGTCTGCGGATGATGCCGATGCGGTGGGCACGGCGACGACAATGCGGGCCGGGTGCATCGCCCGGATGCTCCCGATCGCCGCAAGCATCGTGAACCCGGACGCAAGCCCGTCATCGGTGAGGATGACGGATTTTCCAGCAAGCGTGGGAAACGGCCTGCCGGCGGTGTACCGGGCGATCCGCTCCCTGACATTGTTGCGGCTGGCAGCGACTGCGATATCGACCTCTGCCTGCGAGAGCCCGAGGGCAGTACGCAGCCGCTCGTTGATCAGCACCCGCCCGTCCCAGGTCACGGCCCCGAAGCCCGCCTCGGTGTTGCCCGGGACCTGAACCTTGCGCACGACTGCAAGCGAGAAGGGGGCACCGAGCGCCAGCGAGACCTCGACCCCGACCGGCACCCCGCCTGCCGGGATTGCCAGCACCACCGGGCCCGCAAGGGCCGGGCGTGACCGGATGAGTGCACCGAGCTTTCTTCCCGCATCATGCCGGTCAGAAAAGACGAACCGTCGCTCCCGGAGCGAGGGGTCATCAGTGATGGTGCCCATACACAGGTGGTGTTGGCAGTGCAGCCTATAAGGGTTGTGGGGAGGTGGTGAGAGGGAAATCTAATGGTTTAAAAAAACCCCAGTACCCGGTGATCCAAGGAGATATCGTCTTGAAAGTCCCGCAGATCATTAAATTGATCGAAGATGATGCATAGAATTATTGGTACGTCCTTCATGCAAGACCGTGATGCATTGCCACGTCCATGTCATTTTGCGTTATCATGGTGATACAAAAGATCCTGCAGGTGGTGTGCGGGGCGTGATACCAAAGAAAAGGGATTACTAAAGAATGGCCTCCCGCCCCTGCCACAGGATCGCACACCAGCCCAAAAGTTTATCGTGCGCCGGTACCACAGGGATTTGATCGTATGTGCACAAGCCCTCCCTGCCCGAATGACTGCCGGACTGTCGCACCGAATGCCCGGACACGGCGCCGGCATATGTTCAGGACCTATATCCGGGTCTACGATGCACAACGCAGGCAACATTCCGTCCCGGTCGGGTGGTGGTGCCCGGACTGTCACGCGTTCATGGATGATATGCGGTGAGTTTAGTACAGTATACGTGTCGTATCACTGTTCCAGGACTATGCTTTCGCCCCACGACCCCCTCCCATCATCCAAAACCATGGCAGCACCGGGACTGGTTACCGGACAGCGTGGCGCCGGGTACGCCCAGTGCAGCACCCCACACGCCAGACCGTGATGCACTGCCATGTCCACGTCATCCCGCGGTACCGGGGCGATTCCGATAATCCCCGGGCGGGATCCGGGGTGTGATAATGGGGAAGAAGGTGTTTTGACCAATTCACTTTCGATATAGTATCTTCAGCACCCCCTCCCTCTCTAAAAAAAAGCCAACATTTATCGATAACCCCTTACATAGACACCTTTCAACGAAAAGTGGGATGTCTGAATGATGACAAGAGAGAACAAGAAGCCGTATGGCTGGCGTGGGACGATACATGATTTCCTTTTGGTCCCCCAGCAGGAATGGCGCAGCGCACTTGACCGGCACCATGCCGCACGCCTGGGCCGTCCTGCCGACGACCACCAGGGAGCAATGTGGGAACGTGTGTTCGATGTTTTTACAAAAGAGCTCAAACAACTCGTGCAGGTAAAACCGGAGCTCGAACATTATACGGTCATCTTTGAATACGAAGTCCCACATGCCAGCGTCCGGGGCCCGGATGTGATCCTCCTGGGCAGTTCAGTCTTTGTCCTTGAATTTGCGGACTGTGACGAGATCATCCAGGCCCGTGTCGATGCAACCAATGCATATGCATGCGACGTGCAGAAGGAACATCCCGAACCCCGTCAGGCTGAGATCATCCCAGTCCTTGTGTGTGCACGGGCAAAGGACCTGATCCGTCGTGCAGGAGACGTCATCATCCTCTCCCCGGATCGCATCGGGGATTTTTTAAATGTCCAGGCCGAGCTGGAAACGGAACTTCCCGTTGATGCAGATGACTGGCTCGCTGCCGGCAGCTAGTCATTCCCCTTTAAAAAAAGTGCCCCCCAACAACCGGCCCGCATTACAAGAAGATGGGAAAAGACCCAATCCAGCCCCCGGGATTGCACTCCCGGCTCTCTTTCCGGTTGGAGCCTGTACAGTGTCCCTATGGAAAGTGTATTAACAGAACAGGCAGCAACCATACCGGAACGAGTGTGTCCACCGGGTAATGGACGGGATCGCATCTCATGACTGTCGCAGTACATTTAGAAAACTTAACCCGGCGATTTAACGGTCTGGTCGCCGTGGACAATATATCCTTTGATATCGAACACGGGGAGATTTTTGGCCTGCTTGGCCCCAACGGTGCCGGGAAGACCACGACACTCTCCATGCTCTCCACCATGCTCAAACCTACGTCAGGTTCAGCGACGGTCAATGGCATCGACATCGAACATGATGAGGATGGCGTCAGGAAATCCATTGGCATTGTCTTCCAGGACCAGAGCCTTGATGAAGAACTGACTGCCTGGGAAAACATGGACTTTCACGGGCGGCTCTACCGGATCCCTGCAGACATACGGAAGCAACGGATCACCGAGCTCCTAAAGCTCGTTGAGCTTGAAGACCGGAAAAATGACATTGTGAAAACATTTTCAGGAGGGATGAGGAGACGCCTGGAGATCGCACGCGGTCTTCTCCACCATCCTTCGGTCCTCTTCTTAGACGAACCAACGCTGGGCCTTGACCCCCAGACCCGCAATCACCTCTGGCAGTATATTGCCACACTGGCACGTGAGAAGGGAATCACCATTATCCTCACCACGCATTACATGGATGAAGCCGACCGGTTGTGCAACCGGGTCGCCATTATCGATCACGGGAAGATCATTGCCCTTGACACCCCAAAAAACTTAAAAGACGGGATTGGCGGGGACGTCGTGACCATCAGATCGCCAGACCCGGCAGCTATTGTCGCAGCCCTGACCGAACCCTGGATCACCCGCGTGGAACAGCATAACGATGAGGTGATTGTCAGCCTGCAGAACGCCGAACAGCATATCAGCACCATCGTGACGCTGCTCAACACAAAACAGGTCCCCATCGACTCCATCGCGATTCACAAACCGACCCTCGAGGATGTGTTCCTCTCGTTTACCGGAAAAACCATCCGGGAGGAGGAAGCGGACCATAAAACGAACATGCGGATGTACCAGAGGAAGGTGAGACATTAATCATGGACATCATATACACCATCTGGCTCCGGAATATGAAACGCTACATCCGGTCCAAAAGCCGGATCATCGGCAGTATCAGCATGCCGCTCTTCTTCCTGCTCTTCTTAGGCTTCGGCCTGAATTCT
>JAPKXX010000058.1 GCA_026394595.1 Methanoregula sp.
CAGAGACGCTGTATCAGCTTCTCGACCGATGCCGCGTGGAAGGTGCTCATGACAGGATGCCCTGTCTGCATTGCACTGAATGCAACGGATCCTTCAACACCTCTGATCTCACCCACAAGGATCTGGTTGGGACGCTGACGGAGCGCAGCTTTGAGGAGATCATACATCGTGACCTCACCGCTCGTCCCCGTCCCCTCTCCCCTTCCTTTTGCAAGAGCCACCTCCCGCACCCAGTTCTGGTGGGGGAGGTTCAGCTCCGGGGTGTCCTCTAGGGTGACGATCTTGTTTTCCGGTGGGATGAACGTAGTAATCGCATTCAAAAACGTTGTTTTACCGCTCGCGGTTTCACCGGAGACGAAGACAGACATCCCGTACTCAACGCAGATCCAGAGATACGCGGCAGCCATGTAATCGATACTGCCATTTTCAACAATGTTGAGGATGGAGAGCGGGATCTCGTTTACCTTGCGGATGGTGAAGTTGCTGCCATGCTTGCTGATGTCAGTCCCGTAAATGATGTTGATACGTGAGCCGTCAGGAAGCGTGGAATCAACGACCGGGTTCCGGTACGTGATGGGACGCTTGATGCGTTCGGCAATTTTCACCACAAAGTCATCAAGCTCACTGCTGACCTTGAATTCGATCACCGATTTGAGCCCTTTGAAGATTTTATGCTCTATGAAAACAGGCCCGACCCCGTCACAGGAAATATCCTCGATATAGGGATCGCTCAAAAATGGTTTGAGCGCTCCCATATCGATCATATCCCGGATCAGCAGGTACTCAATTGCCCGGTACTCTTCTGGTGTGAGGATAACCTTTCCCTCTGGAGTGACGGGAATCTGGTGCAATGACCTGCGTTTTTGCTTTTTGATCTTATTCTGGGCAGTAAAGTCTGTTTTCAGGAACGTGTTGATCCTGGTTTTTAAACCGTCATTTTGCTTGCCACTCTCGGTGAGTGTTTTGATATCGACATTTTTCTGCTTGATGACCGCAATCGTTGCAAGCATTTTTTTCAGTACATCCGCACGCTCCTGATCCGTCCGGGGGTCGGTGTCGAGACCATCAATAAGGTCAATCAGTTTGGTCTCGATGACCGGCATAAGGTCAGACACGCTGTGAAGGAATGACGGTTCGATCGGGATGTAGAAGTTGCGAACATCGTCGGCATCGGGCAGGATGTGGACAAAGGTATTCTCGTTCACCGGATAGATCAGGTTGGGGTTCTTCATGAAACGGAGGTCTATTTTAAGCTCGGAAAGGAACAGGGGGATGCCGTAAATATTGACGGGAAAGACGTGGAGATACTCAAGAAGGTGAGGGTTGGTCTTTACATACTCCTTGGCATTTGCCGGGAGCATTTTGTACAGTGCGCCTGATTCGAGATCCCCGTAAATATCGACTTCGTCTTTGATTATTTCCGGTTTGAAGGGAAGGTTGACGGAAACGGAAAGTGAGCCCATATCAGATCCTCGCAAAGGTCATCGGGATGACCTTCATGCCATAGCCGGGGTGAACCTCGAAACTTACCATGTTGCCTGTGGTCTTTTTTGCTCCATGCACCTTGACTACTTCCAGCATCATCACGTACTTATCTCCCATAAGTGCTTTCTTCATATTTAGATGTGCGTCGCAGATCGACCTGATGCGCACAAGTGTGTCCTCCTCGAATGCATAGGTGTGGAGGGTAACAAGGATCGTCTTTTTGCGATCCACGAGCGACTTGCAGTTGGTAAAGAACGTGAGTATGGTATCTGTATCAGCGTATTCAGTAAAGAGCGTGAGCGAGTCAATGATCGCTACCTGTGCCGGGCTGTTTTTGATGCTTGTGATCAACCGGAGAAGAATTTCTTCCATCTCATCCTTTGTCCACTCAACTCCTACGATATGGAGCGGGAAGACCCGTAGATAACCCCACGCAAAATATTCGGAGATGTCAAGGCTCATCGACTCCATCTGCTTGATGAAACTCTTGGTGGTGTTCTCGGTCGAAAAGAGGTCGACGGAGAGCCCCTGTTTCATCGCACCCCACATGACCTGCTGGGTGAGCACGCTCTTTCCCGTATCGTTCTCGCCTTCAATGAGGGTGAGGGACCGGAGCGGGAGCCCGTCAGCGATCTTCTTGTCCAGCTCATAGTTCCCTGTGGAGATAATCCTGAGGTCTTCGACTGGTACCAGATCTGTGACGCTGGGGGGCATGATTTTATCCTTCCTTTATCTTACCTTTATGGCACTACCGTTACATGTGCAGCGTCCAACACTCCATTTGAAGTACTGACTTTTACTTCAGTGCTTGCAGTGAGGGGTATTGTGAAAGCATCAATATTCACCCACATCACCTCACCGGGATCCAGCATTTTTGGATGGATGGTTTCGGGGGTTGTGCCATCGGTTAAGGTAATTTGAGAGTATGTCCAGGTTTTGGTGGCATCGGTGCCTGTAATTGCATTATAAGAATAGTAAAGTGGAGAATTTCCTGAATTTGTTATAAAAACGTCCATGTGCTTGAAATCCCCTATCCCTATGATTTCATTTCCAGTGTTATTGATTTTGAAGGTCAAGCTTTTGCTAGAAGAACTATATTCAACTTTATAGAGAGCAATTGCTGTATTTAATCGTGCCTCATTCTGAAGCGTAACATCTTTTTGGGCTATTGTGACAATCTCAGCGGCGGTCAGGGTACTTCCCACCAGCAGGTAGGCAACAATCATCATCAATAGTATGCCTATCGCAGCCCCTATGATTTCAGCAGAAGCCATCGTTGTCCAGCCTGATTATGATGTCGTAAATTCTGATGACCGCCACACTCCATTGGGCAGGATAAATTGGAAATAAACATCTTGACCTGCTGGAGGATTGAACTGGGAATTAAAAGCCACTACTTCCAATGTTTCTCCACTCTCCCAGTAGCCGTTTGAATTGTAATCAGTAAGTTGATAATTCCAAGTGTTATCAGAGATAGGTTCCCAGTTATTTATATCTAGAGTTGCTTTATTCATATTACCGACAACTCCAACGATTACATCCGATTTATCGATTTCAGCTAATCCAATCCGGCTCGAACCTATATTTTTCATCCAGATTTTTGCCCATCCTCCTCCTGAAGGACCTGTGTTATTTGCATATGTCGCCACAATCTTAAAATCCGTCCTCATCCGCGTATCTGTTTCATGCGAGGCGGATGAAAATGTCCCAGCCATGTTCCAGACAACAGGGTAAACAGCATTAATCAATATTCCGGCGGAAATTATTGCGGTTATTAGAAGGAGTGCGGTGACAAAAGTTTCGGCAGCCAAGGCATCATATCCTGTCGGGGAGGTTCATCCAGTCTTCTTCTATGTCCTGGTTCTTTGAAGGACGCTTCTCTTTTGCCGGCAGCGTGGGAAACTCGATCCTTTGAGGGGAGGGAACACCTGTTGGCACCTGCTGTGACCGCTGTTCCATCATCACCTCGATCATGTCCCTGTCAAGGGATGTGTCGTCGGGTGCGATGATCCGGTTCAGCGAATAAAGTTCTGCCACATATTCATCAGAGCCTACCTCGTGCTCCTCGCCGAGACTTGCCGGCATAAGCTTGGCGATCTCGCGGATCTCATCGCCGGCATCCTTGCTGATGTGCCCCATCTTATTGAATGACTGGAGCATAATCTCGAGGCGGTCGTTCCCGTATTTCCTGACTGCATGATCAGTCCATTTGAAGAGCTTGTACACTTTCTGGAGCCGGAGTTTCTCTCCCTGTTGGTGCATGGGATTCTGGATGGATTGCGCAGGTCTCGAACTCATGAGCTGGGACCGGAACTGGGCGAGCAGCTGTTCGTCAATGATGCGTTGTTCATCCATGACCGGGGTAGAAGGTGCCGGGTATGAAGGTCTGAGTGGCTGGATGTGCTCAACAGGTTTTCTGGAACCTGATTTCTGCTGGTCTGCCTCAGATTTTGCCTGTGTTTGATTCATCTCCGCTTCACGGGCATCAAGAGCAGCTCCTTTTGCCTCCAGCTCAGCTATCCTTCTCTCTTTCGGATCAGCATTATCACCCCGCGCATCCACCGGCAGACTCCTTGCCTGGCTCCCACGGGTGAACGTGAACGGGTTCTCCAGCTCGTTCATTCGCTCGCGGATGTCCATGAGCAGCCGCTTGATTGATGTCTTGATCAGGTCGACCTCTCGCTCAAGGTTCTTGATCTTTGTCTCCGTATCAACTGCGGAGGATTCCGTGGAGCTGTGGTCTGCCTGCGCCGGGTTGGCCGCCATAATATATTCATATATCAAGATCGTTATTAAAAAACCTTCTCGTCCGAGAACTTTGCATTGGGCGGGTTATTAGAGCAAAAAGGGAGATTATGCTTTTCTTTTAATAAACGGAGAAAAGAGAAACATTTATATGGAGGGATCGTGGGATCAGGAACATCCCCGAAAAAATTACCGGCAATTATTTTTTTTACCGCAGTCTGTGTACTATAAAGATAGCCGTGTACCCAAGGGTTAAAAATGATGAACAGCGGTGGGTTGCTAAAAAACCGGAACCTGTCAGCGCTCAGGAGATCCAAATTCCGGATCTGACACCCGCCATCCGCTAACTTACCCGGTTGTTTATGGCCTTGGGGGTAGAGTTCTGCAATTCCTGCGGGCGATTGCTCACGGAGGTAGCAGCCGGGTCAGAAGACGACATGTTCAACAATGTCGCTAAAAATATACAATCACTTAAGAGAGATATATCGCAGAATGTGAGGCAAAACTTGCGAGAGGAGAGATTCCCGGCTAGGTTCAGGTAGTGCGAAATATTAAAAAGACATAATCCGAGAGACGTGTCAAATGCGGCATAACCTCGTGTGCACAGCAAAGATTATTCTCTGCCGGCTCGCAAATGTACTCAGTCAAACGGGAGTCAGACAGTGCACGTGAAAGTTGTGATCACGAAGGGAGAGGATGGCTGGTATGTCGTCACTGTTCCCTCTCTTCCTGGCTGTATCACGCATGGTAAAACGATCAAAGAGGCGAAGGAAAATATCAAAGAAGCGATCTCCCTCTATCTCGAACCCGAGGAAGAGATCATCCCCGGTAAAGGGGCCCGTGTCATCGAGGTCGCTGTTTGAAACATCTCCCTGTTGTTTCGGGTAAAGATGTGATCCGGGCACTTACCCGGGCAGGATTCTTTTTTGTCCGGCAGAAGGGTAGTCACGTCCGCATGAAAAAACAAACATCGGATACTGCCCTGAATATCACCATTCCTCTT
>JAPKXX010000080.1 GCA_026394595.1 Methanoregula sp.
CAGTGGGGTAGTATGTTTGTTGACGGGTTGAAATTCCTGTGCGTACAGCTAATCTACGCGGCACCCGTGATCCTGCTCATCATTGCTGCGTTCCTTCCATTCTTCTCAACCCTCTTTGCCTCCGGACTGTTTACGGAAAACACCACTACGATGTCCGAAGCCCAAGCTGAACAGTTTTTTGGATCCCATCCGGAGATCCTGTCTGCACTGGGCACGATGATTATTCTCCTCGCTCTTGCAGTCATCCTTGCGATTGTCATCGGCATATTCTCGTTCATCGGGTCAGTCAGGTTTGCCCGCACCGGATCCATACCTGAAGGTTTCAATTTCTCTGCAATTCTTGCCACAATACGGAAGATTGGCTGGATCAACTACCTGCTCGCCCTGATCGTTATCGGAGTTATCGGGATGGTGTACGGATTTTTAATGAACCTTGTCATGATGATTCCTTTCATAGGCTTCATCATCTGGTTCTTCTTGTATCCGCCATTCATCCTTTTTGGGGGCAGGTACGCATCGCTTGTGTATGATGAAGGGGAGCGGGAGGTTATCATGCAATCGTACACGCCAGGGCAGACACCATGATATAACACACACCTTTTACTGGTTTTCACAGGATCGTTAAAAAAAAGAAATTTGTCTGGGAATAGTATTTTTTTTACCGTTGCACTGCACCAAGATTCGCCTGCTCAACAGTCTTTGCGTACCGTGCGAGTGCTCCTCTGAGCGGTTTTACCGGGGGCTTCCAGGTTTTCTTTCGTTTCTGTATCTCCTTTGCATCAACACACAGGTCAATTTTTTTACTGAAGAGATCGACTTCGATCAGGTCCCCATTCTGCACGAACGCAATCGGCCCGCCAACCGCTGCCTCCGGCGCAACATGCCCGATGCATGGTCCGCGGGTACCTCCGGAGAAACGCCCATCAGTGACGAGAACGACCTTGGTATATCCCAGACCCATCAGTGCTGATGTGGGCGAAAGCATCTCCGGCATGCCGGGCCCGCCCCGTGGACCCTCATACCGGATAACGATTACATCCCCTTCCCTGATCTTGCGGGCAAGGATCGCTTTCATCGCGGACTGTTCGCCATCGAAGACACGCGCCGGTCCTTTGTGCCTCCACATCGCATGAGGTACTGCAGCGCATTTCACTACGGCTCCGTCCGGTGCAAGGGAGCCTTTCAGGATCTTTAGACCACCGGCAGCACTCACGGGTTTATCAGTGCTCCGGATTACTGATTCGTTTTTCACAACGGCTACCTGTGCGATCTGCCGCATGGTCTTCCCTGAAACAGTCGGACAGTCATCGAGGACTTTTCCCAGCTGGTGTAACACTGCCGGTATGCCCCCTGCCCGGTACAGGGTCTGCATAGAGTGAGGGCCAGAAGGTTGCATGTGACAGATATGGGGGATCTGTTCGGAAAGAAAGTTGAAATCTTCGAGTGTCAGGGGGATATCGGCTTCTGCTGCAATTGCCATTAAGTGGAGCACAGTATTAGTCGAACCTCCAAGTGCCATATCAACCCGGATTGCATTCCTTACGCTCTTTTTTGTGATGATATCACGAGGCTTGATATCCTTTTTCACAAGGCGTAACACCGCTTCCCCGCTTTCGCGGGCGATGCGGAGTTTTGCAGCATCAACGGCAGGGATCGCGGCGCAACCGGCAAGCGACATTCCCATCGCTTCGGTCATGCAGGCCATCGTATTCGCGGTATACAATCCCTGGCAGCTCCCGCAACCCGGCATGGCAGAGCACTCCAGCTCACAAAGAGCATCTTCCGTCATTGTACCGGCAGCGACTTTTCCCACACCTTCAAACACATCGATGAGCGAGAGTTCCTTTCCTTCCTGATACCCGGAGAGCATCGGCCCGCCGGTGAGCACGACTGTTGGGATATTGCACCGCGCTGCTGCCATCAGCATTCCGGGGACAATTTTGTCGCAGGTGCCGACACAGACCAGCCCGTCAAACCGGTGGGCGTCCACCATCAGCTCGATCGAATCTGCGATATTTTCACGGGATGGCAACGATGACCGCATACCTTCGTGGCCCATGGCGATCCCGTCGCAGATACCGATGGTGCCGAACTCAAACGGGACACCTCCTGCTGCTGCAATCCCCTCTTTGACTTTTTCTCCAAGCTGCCGCAGGTGGACATGCCCGGGGACGATGGTGTTGTACGCATTGGCAATCCCGATAAACGGCAGACCCATCTCGCGGTCAGTCACCCCAAGGGAGCGGAGCAGCGAGCGGTTCGGCGCCCGCGAATAGCCGGATTTGATCTCATCACTGCGCATAATTCACCTCAGATGCTATCCTTTACCCGGTATATGGGTATCTTAAAGTATTAAACCACGACATGAACTCCTTTTAAGATTTTCATCACCTCATCTTGAGAATATGAGTAAGATGCCCGTCGTTGCGATTACGAGGCAATAAACGAAAAAAATCTCACTTCACGTGCTGCTGTCCTTCTCTGCTGCCCCGACAAAAGATCCGGCAAATTCATCTGAAAAATAGGCATGGGTGTAGGTACCGATTGTATTGTTGATAACGAGCCCGTCATTCCCGTCTGAAATCCCTCTTCCCCTGCTCAACTGGAACGCGTACCGGGCATCTGAATGGGGAGATACCGTTGAGTAATGAAATTCATGTCCGAGGATGGGCAGAAATGGCGGGAGATAGGATGATCCCGCGATGCCCTCTCCCTGCACATATCCGAGCGCCTGTACCTTTTTCGTCATCCCCGTTGTTGCGGGGAGCACCCCGCATAACCGGTACGTCCGGTCAGCAGCAATTTCTTCGGTCAGGTACATGAGACCCCCGCATTCCCCGTAGATTGGCATGCCGGTATCTGCTCTATCCCGGATTTCCGTGCGACAGGAGGAGGACTCCAGTCCTGAGAGATGTAATTCGGGATATCCCCCACCGAAATATAATCCCTGCACATCAGGCAGCCGTTCATGGAGCGGAGAGAAAAAAACGAGTTCGGCACCGGCTGAACGGAGCCGGTCAAGATTGTCCTGGTAATAAAAACGGAAGGCTTCATCCCATGCAATCCCGATTTTTACCCGCGGGGACTCCACAGTCCTTTTCCGGAGATCCGCCTTGATTTGTGGAGCACTGTGGGCAATATCACTCAATGCCCCGATATCACAATGCTCATTCACGATTGTTCCGAATTCAGCCCTGATCCCGGTTTCGTGCGCCATTTCAAGCCCGAGATGACGGCTCTTTATGAGAAGCTGATCATTTTTGGGGATCCACCCAAGGGAAGGAACTGTAGGAGATGATCCAATCATCTGCCGGTGCCGTTCGCTTCCGATCCTGTTGAAGATCACTCCAGCAATCCTCAGCCGGGAATTGTATGTTGAGAACCCATGGATGAGTGCGTGGGCGCTCCGCGACATGCCCCCGGCATCCACGACAAGGATGACCGGTGCATCGAGAATTGTGGCTACATGAGCAGTGCTTGACCGTTCGGTGCCATCAATCCCATCATACAGTCCCATCACCCCCTCGATCACCGAAATTTCGGCACCGGCACTTGCCCGCAGGAAGGTGTCCCTTACCCCATCCTCACCCATCATGAACGGGTCAAGGTTGCGGGATGTGCGCCCGCAGATACCCGTGTGATGCGAAGGGTCGATAAAATCCGGACCGACTTTGAATGGCTGCACCTGCAATCCCCGTGCGACAAGTGCGGCCATGACACCGGTTGCGACGGTAGTCTTCCCGCATCCGCTGTGAGTCCCTGCGATGATGAGACGTGGTACCGGGTTCATGTTTGCCTCTTTGATTTTTTGTTTGTCTGAACAATTCCGGGCTCTAACGGGTTGACCGTAATATGGATTCCGCTCTCTTTTCCATAGTCCTCGACCCGTGTATGCACCCGATCCACCATACTCCCTGTTGTCAGGATCAGGGAATCCTCTCCCAGCAATGCCTTGAGAATGCATTTATCAATGACCCCGTAGGTAAAATCCAGCCGGATCTGTCTGTTTTCTGCACGCTGCTTTGCCCGGGTCCCCATTGCACCCACTGAAATTTTGGTACTGGATGAGATCCATTCCAACAACAATTCCTCATTGTCCAAATCAACATTGCAGACCGTGATCGTACCGGGCCGGGCACGGCAGCAGGTGTTCTGGAACAATGTCTCGATGAGATGCATTATGTCCAGCACAGTACGGGGTTTCTTATCCGGCAGAGAAAAGCCACGTTTCTGCAGCTCGGTATAGAGTTCGAGCAGGAGCGGGACGGAAAGATGCGCCATCCGCACAAATTCCGGATTGCCAAATGCCACTTCGGGAATATCTTCCTGGAGAATTCTTCCTTCGAGCAGGAGGATTGAACGGTCAGCCCATGGGTAGGCAAGTTCAACGTCATGGGTTGATATGATAACTGTTTTTCCTCCATGGTTCAGTTCATCCAGCAGTTCCATGATATCTTCCGATCCTGATGGATCAAGACCGCTCGTGGGCTCATCAAACACCAGAACATCGGGATCCATGGCAAGGACACCTGCAATTGCCACCCGTTTCTTCTCCCCCCCGGAGAGCTGGTGGGGCGGACGGCGCTCAAACCCTTCCAGCCCGACATGCCGGAGTGCCAATGTAACCGCTTTTCTCACTTCCGTTTCAGGGTAGCCAAGATTGGTCGGACCGAATGCCACGTCCTGGTATACGGTTGGTGCGATGATCTGGCGATCCGGGTTCTGGAGCACAAAACCGACACGTTTGCGCAGGGTACGCAACGACGCTGTATCATACCGGACAAGCTGGTTGTCAAAGAGGATGATCCCGGTATCGGGGCGGATCATGCCATTGAACATCATCAGGAGGGTTGATTTTCCTGCAC
Source organism: Methanoregula sp. (assembly GCA_026394595.1). Classification (GTDB taxonomy): domain Archaea; phylum Halobacteriota; class Methanomicrobia; order Methanomicrobiales; family Methanospirillaceae; genus MVRE01. The sequence goes on from JAPKXX010000080.1 coordinate 4,866, forward strand.
CATTGGGCCCGACAAGGGCAATTTTTTCCCCCTTTTGTATATGAAAACTGATTCCCCGGATTGCTTCCATGCTGCGCGGGTACCGGTAGCGGATATCCCGCGCTTCGAGTATGATGCTGCCCATGATCTGTTTCCTATATAATTGTCATATCTTTTGAGAGGATCATGATCACCGATGACAAGGACAAAAACACTATTACCGCAAACAATGGTATACGCTCTACCGGCCTAGTCTCGCCCAGCAGGGCAAATTTCCCGTCATAACATCGTGCGTCCATAGCCCGTATCAGGTCTTCCCCGGCATTCCAACTTGCTATGAATACAGCCCCGCACATGGATGCAAAGGAATGAATCGATTCACGGAATGTTGAATATCCCAAGCGCATGACCTGTGCGTTATAGATCTGTTTTACCTGGTCGACAATGATGAAGATGGTCCGGTAAATGATCATTGCGAGATCAATGACGACCTCAGGAATCCTGCACTGGCGCAGCACAATGAAAATATCCGTCATGGGAGTGGTCAGG
>JAPKXX010000034.1 GCA_026394595.1 Methanoregula sp.
TACAACAAGAAGCGATTTCCCGGTGTTGTGCTCCGGATGCAGAACCCCAAGATCGCTGCACTTGTTTTTGGTTCGGGCAAAGTCGTCTTGACCGGCGCAAAGAGCATTGACAGCCTGAGTAAGGGGCTCAATATCCTTGGAACCCTGCTGCGCAAACAGGGCATCGATATCCCCAAGAAACTCACCTATAAAATCCAGAATATCGTCACTTCTGCAGACCTTGCAACTGCAATCAACCTGAACAAGATCGCGGTCGGGTTTAACCTCGACAAGATCGAGTACGAGCCTGAACAGTTCCCAGGGCTGGTATACCGGCTCGACAACCCCAAGGTCGTCGTCCTCCTCTTCGGGTCGGGCAAACTGATCATCACGGGAGGAAAGGAGCCTGAGGATGCAAAGAAAGCCGTCGTCAAAATCCTCTCCGACCTGCGCAGTCTGGGCCTCATGTAATAATCATCTTTCATAAAAAAATTTAATTTTGGTTCAAACCGTTTATTTTATATAATACCTATCTTTTTCTTCCATCAATCTGGTGCTATATATTTAAATTATATCTCTCATTGGCCACCAATAACATAATATTTATATCGTGTATAAGATAACAGAATATGGAATCTTTGAAAAAATATTCCGGATGTGATTCATGAGACAGGAAAATGTGATGTACTTCACGGAAAAGGAGGAGGAGTTCGCAAACCTCCTCATCGAGATCGGGACCAAGAGAAATGTCGCAAAAGTTCTGGTGTTCCTCGCAAACACACCCGAGGCTACATCCCGCGCCATCGAACGGGGCACCGACCTCCGCCAGCCCGAGGTAAGCATCGCGATGCGGTACCTGATGGAGCAGGGGTGGATCAAGAGCCGGGAGAGCAAGGCGGAGAGCAAGGGCAGACCGGTGAAGATCTACGAGCTCTCAAAACCCATCACAGATATCATGGACAGCGTAGAGAAAGAAAAGAAGAAAGAAGCCAACCACCAGCTCCAGCTCATCCAGAAATTACGGAATTATATCGGTTGAATCAGAGGAACCTGGAACCTTTCTGGTCTCCGACAATAACTCTTGTTTTTTTGGTAAACCCGCAAAAAAGTCCACTCCCGATAATACCGGGAATTATGGCGAGTGAGCCTTCTAGTGCTTCCGGTTGATCGATCGCCCCAAACAGGCAGTCGATCACATAATTGCCATTGTCAGTGATGACGGGACCGTCTTTATTTACTCCTTTGCGCAGGACCGGAGATCCTCCCATGGCAATTACCTGTTCCATCACCGGTCTGGCAGCGAAGGGCAGCACCTCGACAGGGACAGGGGCGTCGAGGCAGGGAGTGAGCTTGGACTCGTCAACAACAACGATATACTGCCGTGCGGCAGCAGCGACACATTTTTCCCGGGTATGGGCAGCACCCCGCCCCTTGATCAGCCGGAATTCCGGATCAACTTGGTCGGCGCCGTCGATCGCAAGGTCGAGTTCGGGATGCTCATCAAGGGACGTGAGCGGGATGCCGTACCCACGTGCACGGATGGCAGTCTGGAATGAGGTGGGCACGCCTTTGATCACAAGACCGGACCGGATGCGCTCCTGCAGCCGCTCCATTGCAAAATAGACTGTCGAGCCGGTGCCAAGCCCGATGACCATCCCGCTTTCAACAAGGTCTGCAGCTTTGTAACCTGCTGCCCGTTTTCCTGCCTGTGCCGCCCGTTTGTTCATCAACCTGAGAGATATCAGTGTATGCATAATTAAATATGGGGATACGCAAGGCCAGAGAAAAACGCGATAATTACACTGAGCCAGGTCAGGGGGAAAATACAGTAGTTCCGAAAGTAGATTTTAATTAAATTACGCCAAAGATGGTTCTGTCAAAGTGATAGTATTATTGGAACTGGAAATAGTCAAAAGGTTCGAATTCAACCCCTCGCACTACAATTTTGGGTTATAGTTATCTAACAAATTGCAACCTGTGAAATTTTAAAGAAATATGCAATTAATCATTTTCCGCCCGATTTCCGCTCCCACCAATATTTGATCGAATCAAAACACTATCTTCAATCACCACATCGCCGCTACATGTTCCGTCAAGATTGCAGAAGCTTAAAAGATCGCTTCCATAGATCCCGCATACCACATCCCTCGCCCCTGCATCATCTCTGGCACGCCCTTATGCGTACCGGAGAGCGTCTATTCAGGTGAGCAATGTGGGATGGAGCAAGGGGATTCGATGTGGTCGTTCACAGAGAGGAAAAAACAATTTTCGAATTGGTACTTTTTTCCGAAAACCTTTTTCATTTATTTCCTAAGGATTACTTATGCAGTCGATAGATGGGTATATCGAGTATACGCGTCGGGAATATTGTAATGATGTGAAATGCCCGATACAATTGCTCTTGAATAAAGAAGTGGAAAAATCTCCTAAATATGAAGAAATCCGAGCGATTTGTGCATCCAATTGTCTCCATAGC
>JAPKXX010000062.1 GCA_026394595.1 Methanoregula sp.
GCGGTGGCAGCACTGAGCCCCCTTAAGGGTAATAACCTCCATTTTTTCACCTGTTCAGGCGCGATGGGAGAGGATGCGATGGACAAGACCGGTATTACCCGCGTTACGGTAGCATACCACGCTCCTGAAAAAACTACCGCCAAAGACACAAAGGATGCCTGCCGGAAATTCCTTGATTCCGGGGTGGAGATGATCGTGTTCTGTGGGGGCGACGGGACTGCACGTGACGTATACGATGTTGTAGGAACGCACGTCCCTGTTCTTGGAATCCCTGCCGGGGTTAAAATGTATTCCGGGGTCTTTGCTATCAGCTCTTCGGCGGCAGCGGAAATACTGCAGCAGTCCGGCTCTATTCCGGTCAGGGATGCCGAGGTGGTCGATGTGGACGAGGAGGCGTACCGGGGCGGTGTCCTTCGCACCACGCTCTACGGTTTTGTGCGGACACCATACATCCCCGAAAGGATTGCGGGCACAAAACAGGTCTTTGAGCAGCCCGATGAGGAGCGGGCGAAAGCGGAGATCGCACAGTTCATCGTGGAGGTGATTGACGGGACTCCTGATATGCTCACCTTTATCGGGCCCGGGACGACGACAGGGAAGGTTGCGGAGATGCTGGGCGTGCCAAAGACCCTGCTCGGGTTTGATGCGGTCAGGGGAAGGGAGCAGGTTGCTACGGATCTCAATGAAAAAAGCATCCTTGCTCTTATCGCGCCGGAACCAAACACGAGGCTGATCATCAGCATTATCGGGGCACAGGGGTTTGTGCTCGGCAGGGGGACACAGCAGGTAAGCCCGGCGGTGATCAGAGCAATTGGGATCAACAATATCATCGTTGTTGCCACCCCCTACAAGCTCTCGAAGACCCCCGTCCTCTACATCGATACCGGAGATCCAGAGCTCAATGCTGCGTTCGGGGATCATATTCAGGTCATCTCCGGCTACCGGATCGCCCAGCGGAAGCGGATCTACCAGCCGGTAGCTGAATAGTGCTGCAGGAAGAAAAACCGGCACGCCCGTTCTCTCTTCTCTCGTCCAGTGCTGAGTAATACTATATCGTGACACCTGCTCGCATCACCATCGTCTTATACGCTGCAGTGCAGAACGAATGATATGGGTGTTGTGATCCGGGGTTTTGAAGAACGGGATTTCGATGCAGTTGTCGCTCTCGAACAGGGTGAGAAGCGGAACCGGTACGGGGCTGCTGTCTTCGTACGGCAATCAGCGGCACTCTATCCATAGACATTCCTTGTAGCTGATAGTGACGAGACAGTGGTCGGTTATACGGTCGGTGCCGAGGTGCAGGATGATGCAGTTACCGCGTGGGTACTCAGATTAAGTGTGGGACGGCAATATCAGGGGAAAAGTATTGGAACGGCTCTCATCTCACGGCTGATCTCAGAACTTGCCACCAGTCACGTACGACGCGTCTTCCTGTCGGTTGCTCCTGATAATATTCCCGCAAAAAAGATCTATGATCGGCTTGGCTTTGTGAAAGTTACTCATCAGCCCGGGTATTTCTGTGAAGGTGAGGACCGGGACATCATGCGGTATCTTGTGGACAAGTGAAGGGATTTTTTTAAAAGACACACCAATACCAGTGTGTTTTTTGAATGTGCAAAAACATGCCCGTAAAACAGTTATCTGCCGTAACTGTAAACTTTTGTTTACGTTCAAAAATTTTGGAACAATCGCAGCGAGGTTAAGTTTACATCATAGGGTATGATGTTAACTTGAATATAGATTTAGAATCGTCTAGAATTGATTTTTTGAAAATTCGACAATTGACTAATTGCTGGTGAGCTAACAAGCTCGCTGCACTTTTCTACAATTGTGTTAATCGCTTGCATGCAGGATACCTGCCAACACCAAAAACGAAACACCCATGCACCAGTGAGATCACCGAAATAAACCACTCTCAGCGCGGTTTATGCCCAATCAAAGGCATCACACCTGCCAACTTACCAATTTATCCATAATATTTCAGCCAATATGAAAATCAACGCAATGAGAACAAACAGAACCGGCATATATCGCCATCGACCAAAGATAACAATCACAGCTTGCAAGGTAAGCCCCATGATGATACCTAATGCAGCAGCGATCAGGATGTTCTTGGATGTGAGTTCTTTTCTGATTGCTTGGTAATCCATAATTCACTTGAAAGGTTTGTTGAGAATGTTTAAAACTCGATTACAACAGCCGAGTAATGATTAATCAATTGAATTACGATAAGAAAAACAAATTCCAGCAGGTTCATGTTTCTCATCAAATTATTACCACTTTTCATAAGATTTTAATCCTCTTCCTTATTGTTATCCATGC
>JAPKXX010000030.1 GCA_026394595.1 Methanoregula sp.
CCGACCGGGTCGTTTAAAAATTTCACCGGCTTCAAGGTTGACATGGCGCCAAGCCGGTGGTGGTCAATGATCTCGAGGATCTCTGCCTCATCGATTCCATCCACCGCTTGCGCAAACTCGTTGTGGTCGAGGAGGATGACCGGTTTGTGCACATCGGAAAGGAGCGATGTCCGTGTCACGATGCCGCGGAGTGTCCCGTCATCCTCTACCACGCATGCGGACCGGAACTTGGAGCTGTATACGGTCTGTTTCGCCTGAGCGATGGGATCGGAAAGCATAAGCCGGGGGATGTCTGTTTCCATCACCATGCGTGCCGGGAGCGAAAGATTGATCATCGTCCCGACCCCGAACGCATCGAGGTCGGTGGCGAGAAGCGAGACCCCCTGCACCTGTGCCTCGCGGTTCACCCGATCACCCACCGGCGCCCCGTCAGCGATGATGAGCGCCGCAATGCCGGACGCAATCAACGCGAGCTGCACCGGTTCGTTGTCGCCGACCACCGCGATGTCTTTTTCTGTCAGCTTCTTTCTGGTGATATCGGGAGCGTCAATCGCAATGGTAACTCTGCCTTCGAGTGTTTCCGTTGCTCTCACCACCACACGGGCAAGGAGGATCCGGGCGAGGGTGTCAAGGGGGAGCGGCGTGATGGCAAGCTCGCCGATCTTCAGCCGGCGGACGTACGCGCGGGCGAGCCCGTGCTCACCCACCACACCGACGAGTCTCCCCTGTTCATCGGTGACCGGCACGTTCCGGACATCGTGCGTGTCCATGAGCGCGGCAACATCGATGGCGGGGACGTCCTGTGTTACGCTGATCCGCGCAATCTTTAAATCGGAGACATGGGGCGCCAGGGTGTCGATAAGGATGGGAGGTTTTATGCCAAATGCCTCGAGCGCAAAGCACGTCTCCGCATTCAGCTCCCCGCAGCGTGCTGCGATGTACCTGTCGGGCTCCGCGTGGTTTTTGAACGCTGCATACCCGATCACGCTCGCGATGCAGTCAGTATCCGGCTGCCGGTGACCGATAATCAGGACTTTATCCAAGACTACACCCCCGTCATGGTATTCTTTTTCACTAGTTCACTAGTATTGCAGGCATGTGAATAAATAATGTCGCGGCAGGTAAGCAGCAGGGATCACAAAGGTCCTGATCAGCGGCATGCCATGAAATAAATCTCTATAAAGTCCCCCGCCGATTGGTACAGCACAAAAGCTATGAAAAATATCCTCATCAAGGGTGCACGCCAGCACAACTTAAAAAATATCAATGTCGAGATCCCACGCGACAATCTCGTCGTCATCACCGGTGTCTCCGGTTCCGGGAAATCAACACTCGCGTTCGATACGTTGTATGCCGAGGGGCAGCGGCGGTATGTCGAGTCGCTCTCCACCTATGCCCGCCAGTTTTTAGGGCTCATGCACAAGCCGGACGTGGACAGCATCGAAGGACTCTCTCCCGCAATTTCTATTGAACAGAAGACAACGAGCAAGAACCCGCGTTCGACTGTGGGGACAACAACAGAAATATATGATTATCTCAGGCTGCTCTATGCCCGGATCGGGACCCCCTACTGCCCCGAGCACAACATCCCGATCGCTGCCCAGACACCTGATAAAATCGCCGACCAGATTGCAGCCGAGCACAAAGGGATGGTCACGGTCCTCTCCCCTGTTGTCCGGCAGAAGAAGGGCACGTACCAGCAGCTCCTTCGCGATTTAAACAAAGAGGGGTACGCACGCGTACGGGTGAACAGGGAGATCATCCGCACCGATGAGGAGATCAATTTAGAGCGGTACAAAAAACAGGATATCGAGATCGTGATCGACCGGCTGGACACGTCCGACCGTTCGCGCCTTATCGAAGCCGTCGAGAACGCACTGAAGAAATCCGAAGGACTTATCCTCATCGTTGACGAAGCAGAGAAGGAATCCACCTACTCCTCGCTCATGGCGTGCCCGGTCTGCGGGCTCGCGTTTGAGGAGCTCCAGCCCCGGATGTTCTCGTTCAACAGCCCGTTTGGCGCCTGCGAGGAGTGCCATGGTCTCGGCGTGAAGATGGAGTTTGACCCGGACCTGATCATCCCGGATAAGCACCGGTGCATTGCGGACGGTGCCGTCGCCCCGTACCGCAACCCGATGGATGGGTTCCGGGGGCAGTACCTCGCAACGGTGGCGAAGCACTTCGGGTTTGATGTCCTCACGCCCATCAGGGAGCTGAACGAAGAGCAGTACAACGCACTCATGTACGGTTCTTCCGAGCGGATGAAGTTCTCGATGAGCATGAAGAACGGAGACGCCCACTGGTCACATACCGGTGAGTGGGAGGGGCTCCTCCCCCAGACAGCACGGCTCTACAGCCAGACCCAGTCCGAGTACCGGAAGCGGGAGCTCGAGAATTACATGCGGGTCTTTGACTGCCCGGCATGCAGGGGCAAACGGCTCAAGGCAAAGGTTCTCGCGGTCCTGATCAACGGCAAGTCTATTATTGACGTGACCGACCTCTCCGTAAGCGCCTGCATCGCGTTCTTCCGGCAGCTCACACTTACCGAGAAGGAAGCAGAGATCGCAAAGCAGATCATTAAAGAGATCCGGAGCAGGTTGGACTTTCTGGAAAAGGTGGGGCTCGGGTATCTCACCCTCTCGCGGAACGCAGGCACGCTCTCCGGCGGTGAGGCGCAGCGGATCCGGCTTGCCACCCAGATCGGCTCGAACCTGATGGGAGTCCTCTACGTGCTGGACGAACCCTCGATCGGGCTCCACCAGCGGGACAACAGGAAGCTGATCGGCACGCTCCGGACCCTCCGCGACCTCGGGAACACCCTGATTGTCGTGGAGCATGACGAAGACATGATCCGCTCCGCCGACCATGTGATCGACATGGGGCCCGGTGCAGGGCTCCATGGCGGTGCCGTGGTTGCAGAAGGTACGCCCGGCCAGATCGAGAAGTGTACACAATCGCTTACCGGGCAGTACCTCTCCGGGATAAAAAAGATCGGGATACCGGAGAAGCGCCGGACGGGGAACCAGTTTATCACTGTCAGGGGCTGCCGCGAGAATAATTTAAAAAACATCAGTGCACAGATCCCGATCGGTTTGCTCACCGTGGTTACCGGTGTATCCGGGAGCGGGAAGTCGACGCTCATCTACGAGACGCTGTACAAGGGTATGATGCGGATCCTTCATGAATCCCGTGACCCCGTGGGCACCCATGACGGGATCACCTTTGATGCAACGATAGACAAGGTGATCGTGATCGATCAGTCGCCAATAGGCAGGACCCCACGGTCCAACCCGGCGACTTACACCAAGGTCTTCGATGAGATCCGTGCGGTCTTTGCCGAAACAAAAGAGGCGAAGATGCGGGGGTTTAAGCCGGGCAGGTTCTCGTTTAACCTGCGGGGGGGGCGGTGCGAGGCATGCGAGGGTGACGGGCTGATCCGGATCGAGATGAACTTTTTGCCCGATGTGTATATCGAGTGCGAGGAGTGCAAGGGAAAACGGTACAACCGCGAGACGCTCGAGGTGAAATACAAGGGCAGGTCGATCGCCGACGTGCTGGACATGAGCGTTGAAGAAGCGCTTGCGCTCTTTACCAATATCCCCTCGATCCGGGGCAAACTGGAACTGCTCACCCGGGTCGGGCTTGACTACATCAGGCTCGGGCAGAGCGCGACCACACTCTCAGGAGGCGAGGCGCAGCGGATAAAACTAACCCGCGAGCTTGCGAAACGAGCGACCGGAAAGACGCTCTATCTCCTCGATGAACCGACCACCGGGCTCCACTTCGATGATACCAAGAAACTGATCAAGGTCCTCGACGATCTGGTCGCAAAGGGCAACACCGTGGTCGTGATAGAGCATAACCTCGACGTGATAAAGTCCGCAGACCACATCATCGACATCGGGCCTGAGGGTGGGGATGCGGGAGGGTATATCATCGCGACCGGGACACCGGAAACGATCGCTGAGACCCCGGCAAGTTATACCGGGCAGTTTTTAAAACCCATACTGCAGCGTTCATGATTGATATTGCCTCCCTTCCCCATGCCCCCGGCTGCTACCTGTTTTCCGACAGGCACAACACGATCATCTACGTAGGCAAGGCAAAGGATCTCAAAAAACGCGTCACCAGCTACTTTCAGAAGGCCGACCACGACCCAAAGACGCAAAACCTGATCGAACGGATCGCAGCGGTGGATTTTGTTGTCACCACGACCGAGGCAGAAGCCCTTATTCTTGAGAACAACCTGATAAAAAAGCACCAGCCGAAGTATAATATCGATTTAAAAGACGCGAAACGATTTGCATACATCGAGATGACAAAAGAAGAGTTTCCCCGGATCGGGATCGCGCGGAATACGACGGGGGATGCGGCATACTTCGGGCCGTTTGTATCCGCCGCAGAACGGGACGCGGTGTTACATGTGGTGAAGCGGA
>JAPKXX010000104.1 GCA_026394595.1 Methanoregula sp.
TTAAACAACTAAAATTTAGTCCAGAATTTGAAAAACGAGCCTTTATCTTGTCTTTTAAGAAAATATGTGAGGTATGAGTATTGTCAAGGATGCCAAACGGGGCATCGTTACCGCTGAGATGAAGACTGTTGCGGCACAGGAGGGGGTCACGGAAGACTTCGTCCGGTACGGTGTGGCAGAGGGGCATATTGTTATCCCTGTCTCTCCCTACCGCAAGGTAAAAATCTGTGGGATCGGGGAAGGGTTGCGCACCAAGGTGAACGCATCGATCGGAACCTCCACGGACATAGTCGATATCCCAATGGAGATCGAGAAGGCACGACAAGCAGAGCTTGCCGGAGCCGATACCTTAATGGAACTCTCAACCGGGGGAGATTTTGTCGAGATCCGCAAACAGATTATTGCACACACAAATCTTTCTGTAGGATGTGTTCCTCTCTATCAGGCATTCATAGAAGCGGCAGTCAAAGATGGTGCGGTTGTCCACATGAAAGAAGATGACCTCTTTCGTATCACCGCTGAGCAGGCGAAACTCGGCACCAACTTCATGGCGATACACACCGGCATCAACTGGGAAACCGTCAAACGTCTCCGGAATCAGGGCCGGCATGCAGGCCTTGTTTCCCGTGGCGGTGCATTCATGACCGCGTGGATGCTGCATAATGAGAAGGAGAATCCGCTCTATTCCGAATTTGACTACCTCCTTGAGATCATGAAGGAGCACGAGGTCACGCTCTCGATGGGTAATGGCATGCGGGCAGGTGCAGTCCACGATGCGACCGACCGTGCAGCAGTACAGGAACTTCTCATCAATGCGGAGCTCGCAGACAAGGCACATGCACAGGAAGTGCAGGTAATTGTGGAAGGCCCGGGGCATGTGCCTATTGACGAAATAGCAGCAAACGTCACCCTTATGAAGCGCGTCACGAACAACAAACCGTTCTATATGCTCGGGCCAATTGTCACCGATATTGCACCCGGTTATGATGACCGGGTCGCCGCAATCGGGGCAGCAATAGCTTCCTCATGCGGTGCAGACTTCATCTGCTATGTAACGCCGGCTGAACACCTCGCACTCCCGACACCGGAGGAAGTATACGAGGGAGTTATCAGCTCGCGGATAGCCGCTCATGTCGGGGATATGATCAAGCTGAAGAAGACCCGCAACGCAGACCTCGAAATGGGCCATGCACGCCGTGACCTTGACTGGGAACGCCAGTTTGCCGTCTCCATGAATCCAACACGGGCGCGACAGATCCGTGAGGAACGTATGCCGGCAGATACAGACGGGTGCACGATGTGCGGCGACTATTGCGCAATAAAGATAGTCAACCGGTATTTCAAATTTTAACTAATACTCTTTTCTCAGAACACGGTATCATCGCAGAAATTTGAATACTGCTCCGTACGCACGCACCGATTCAATACGCTCAAATAACCTCTGTACCAACATTGTGTAGCAGGGTGGTTTGTTATTCAGGTCAACTTCGGGGGATTTGTCCCGCTCTCGACTGTGGACTGGCGGGGCAGGTCAGTGTGTACTGTCTTTTTCCGGGGATGCCCGGTCTGCTGTACTTACTGCCAGAACGCAGCAATCCTTTCCGGAAGCGATCTGCGCGAGATTGACGAAGTGATTGAATTGATCCGCAGGTCACGCATGCTGGTAAGTGGCGTTATTTTTTCCGGGGGTGAACCATCCATGCAAAAGGATGCGCTGATCGCACTTGCAGGTGCTTCGAAAAACATGGGCCTGCTTGTCGGTGTGCAGACCAACGGGATCTATCCGGATACTCTTGAAGCACTCATAACGGGCAGGCTGGTCGACCGGGTGGCACTCGATATCAAAGCCCGATGGGCGCGGTATAACAACCTGCTCGGTGGAAATTACGTACAAAGTGTCAGGCGATCCCTTGACATCTGCAAAGATGCAAAAGAAAAAGGTATGCTCAGGGAATTCGAGGTCGTGATCACGCTCTTCCGCGGGTACGAGGACGAGGTCCAGTATATTGCATCAGATTCAGGCGGCGTCGACATCGTGCTCCAGCAGGGGGTCACAGGCGAAATCAAACCGCTTTCGCAGGACGAACTTAAAATGATTGCCGATGGGATGGAACGTGCAGTCAAGATCCGGACACGGGAAGGGGGTGAGCTGCTCTATGAAAGTGATAGGAGTCGTCGGGCTTCCCGCAAGCGGTAAGGGCGAATTCGCCAAAATCGCTGGAGAACAGGGGGTTCCGGTTGTGGTTATGGGAGACCTGATTCGTGCTGCGGTGAATGATGCAGGTATGCCACCGACAGACCTGAATATGGGAGCGATGGCAAATAAGCTAAGGGATAAAAAGGGAATGGATGCAATCGCGCAGCTCTGCATTCCGGCAATAGAGCGGCAATCGGCCCCGATTGTGCTGGTCGATGGTATCCGCGGTGATGCCGAGATCAGGCTCTTTAAGAAGTATTTCCCTGACTTTGTGCTCATTGCCATCGAATCCTCATTTACGACACGCCTTTCCCGCCTCTCTTCACGGGGGAGATCAGATGACATTACGACGGAAGCCTCGCTGCGTGCCCGCGATGAACGTGAACTGGGTTGGGGGCTGGGCGCCGCACTCTCACAGGCAGACTACCGCATACCCAATGACGGCGACCTTGCAGTATTTACCAGCCAAGTCAAATCGATGTTGAGGGAACTGAGGAATTGTCCATGAGCCTTCTGCCATATTTTTCTTCATCGGCAAAGGTTTGGGATTCGATCGAATGGGTCACCGGGATCGAGGAATGTGGTTATACCGGCTGGGAGATTGTCGCTGATGGGAACTACCGGCTCGACAACCCGAAGAACTATGCTATGATTACGGATATGATCGCAAGCACGAAACTCGGGGTCTCTGTCCATGCTCCGTACGGGGACCTGAACCTTGCCACACTCAACGACCCGATCTACCGCGAGTCTATACGACAGGTGTGCACCTGCATCGAACATGCTGCAGACCTTACTGACCGCGTGACGCTTCATCCCGGCTATCTCTCACCAGTGGGGAAACTTGTACCAGAGAAGATCTGGGACCTGCAGAAATCAGCGCTTGTCCGGATCGGGAAAGTTGCATCTGATCACTCGGTACTTGCTTGTGTTGAGAATATGATCAGTGCAAAAGAGTTCCTCTGCCGGTTTCCTGAAGAGCTCATTGGCATGAGTGAGGGCATTGAGGGGATTGGGATGACTTTTGACTTTGGGCATGCACATACTGTCGGCAAGGTGCAGGAGTTTCTTACGAATGTTAAGAGGGCTCACCATGTCCATATTCATGACAATCATGGCGTTTCCGATGAGCACCTTGCACTGGGCGATGGGACGATTCCGTGGGATATCGTCGGAAAAAAGGTCGCCGCAAACTATGATGGCATAGTCGTGATCGAGGGGAGGTCAATTGAGGAAGCCCAACGCAGCCTCATACAATTCAGGAAGTGGTTTACATGAGCGGTGAGACACTCCATGTCTTTTTCCTTGGAACAACCGGCGCGCTCCCTACACCGCAGCGCAATCCCTCCTGCATCATGGTCAGGCGCGGTTCCGACACCCTGCTCTTCGATTGCGGGGAAGGAGCACAGCAGCAGATGATG
>JAPKXX010000089.1 GCA_026394595.1 Methanoregula sp.
CATCCTGCGCATGAACGCCAGCACTTCGGTATCCCGGGAAAAGATGATGTGGGAACCGCCGATGTCAAATGTGAACCCGTTCTCGACGTTTGTCCGGCAGAGCCCTCCATACTCAGGCTCCGCTTCGAGCACGATGACGTCATCGTCCCGTTCGTGGAGCAGCCGGGCAAGGGTGAGCCCGGTAAGCCCGCCGCCAAGGATTGCGGTTGTCACTGCAATAGTATGCGCAGGAATCCCTTATTAGGCATTTGAAAAAAAGGGAATTACTTGGGGATCAGGCAGTGCGCGTTGATACAGGACTTCGGGTACTCACACCTTAAACCGCATGAGCCACAGTTCAGTTCGTCATCAAACACATAGACTTCGCATCCGTCAGCGATGTTATTATTGCAATCAACATGCCCATCTGGATTACAGCTAATAAGGCAGGATCCGCTGTTACATCTGCTGTGGCCATTCGCTACATTAACAGGGCAGACTTTTTCACAGACACCGCAGTTATTGTTATCGTTCCTCATGTTCACACATACCCCGTTGCATTTTACCGGATAGGCTCCGACACAGACACACTGGCCGCCCGAACAGTACTGGTCGATCGGGCACGCATTGCCGCAGCTTCCACAATTGCTGATATCAGTAAGGATATTCTTGCATGAGGTGCCGCAGAGCGTCTGCCCGGCTGCACACCCCTGCGTCGTCGGCAGTGGCGGGGCAGCTGCGGCATTGGTTGTTGTCGGAATTTTCAATTATCACTATGCCCTTGGTGGCCTTTATTAAGCAATCACCTAAAAAAAAAGATCAGTGGGGTATGACTGTCCCCTTGCGTACAGCAATGTAAAAATTTACAGGAATATATCAGGATGCCGGAGTTTCCCATTGCCGGATTTTTGTGATCAGCTCATCAGGGCGTTTTGAGAGGACTTTCACCCTGCCGCGGTACACCGCACCGGTCGTGCCATCGATGGAGATGAGGTCCCCCTCCCGCAGTGTGACTGTTCCTATGGTACACCGGTGACGCGACGGGTCGATTGAAAGAGCAGTACAGTTGACAACGCACACCTTGCCCAGCTGCCGGGCGACGACAGCCGCATGGGACGTGCGTGTCCCGCAGGCGGTGAGAAGCCCCACAGACCGGTCAATGCCGGCAATGTCGTCAGGAGAGGCCGTTTCCCTCACGAGGATTACCGGCCCATGGTCTGCATCCTTTTCTGCCCGCACGCTGGACAGGGCAATCGTTCCTTGTGCCACTCCCCCCGATGCGGAGATACCGGCGGCAAGAGGCGGTTCGTCTGTCTGGACTGTCTGGATCTCAAGGGAAGCGAGATCGATCGTGCGAAGCCGTTCCAATGCTTCCCGGTGGGTTATGAGCCCCTCCTCGCAGAGGTCGACTGCGACCTGCAGGGCGGCAAGCGGGGCACGCTTCCCTGCCCTGCTCTGTAACAGGTACAGCCGCCCTTCCTGTACGGTAAATTCAAGGTCCTGGAGGTCACGGAAGTGAGTCTCAAGCCGGGTGCCGATCTGGAGGAGGTCCCTGTATACAGCCGGCATGACGTTCTCGATCTCCGCCTGGGTTGTTGCTTCCCGGTCTCCTGACACTACATCCTCGCCCTGTGCACCAAACCTGAAGTCGATAAGCATCTCCCTGCTGCCATTCCACGGGTTCCTGGTAAATGCCACCCCTGCACCGGAGGAGGCTCCCATGTTCCCGAAGACCATTGCCTGCACCGTGACCGCTGTCCCGGTTGCAGCCTGCACAAGGCTTGAGCTCCGGAATACTTTTGCCCGCGGGCTGGCCCACGAGCGGATAACCCCGACGGTACACTGGACCAGCTGCCGGTGCACATCATTGAGGCATTCCCTCTGGTCCGGTGAGGCATAGACCTGCTCGTACATCGTGCAGAGCGTCCGCAGGCTCATGTGGTCCAGCTCACGCTCGTCCGCAACCCGCTCCTTTTTTATCATCTCCCTGAGCGGCGTGCTGTACCGTGAGGGCGCGTGTGCAAAAATGCTGGTCCCGTAATTTTCCAGGAACCGGCGGTAGGTATCATACACGAACCTCGGGTTGCCGGTGTATGCCAGGAGGCCGCGGACGGTCGAGGGAGTGAGGCCCACGTTCAGGATCGTGTCCATGATCCCCGGCATCGAGACCGGCGCACCGGAACGCACCGAGACGAGGAGCGGGCGTCGGGCGCCCCCGAATGTGGTGCCGGTTGCCCGTTCAATATACCCTATCCCAAGCTGGAGCAGGTGCGGGACATCTTCCCCCAGCACTTCAATGTTTTTGAAATATTCCTGGCAGATCCCGACCGGGAGGGCAAAACCCGGTGGTACCGGGACTCCCAGCGCCGCCATTTCAGCGAGCCCCGCTGCCTTGTTGCCAAATTCTGCTGCCGGAACAGCATTCTGCTGTCCGGGCCCGAACAGTGCCAGCCGTGCCAGTGGATCTGACATAGGGACTTACCGGTTCATGCCTTCGAGGATCGCATCATGCATGATATACACCGATTTCATCAGGGAATTTGTTGCCTCTTCGATGATACGGGCGAGCTCGAAATACACGCGCAGCTCCTTGTAATCGGTGCTCTCAAATATGATCGCTTTTTCCGTCTGGCGGAGCATCTCGTCACATTCATGTTCGAGCGAGATGACGCGGTTGACTGCGGTCAGGAACTCCTGCATCTCATCGCGGCTGTAATCCTTGCGAATCCCCTGTGCCGCGATGAGCACCTTCAAGTACTCCTGCCCTCCCTTGACTGCAAGCTCCGCCATCGAGGCGAGCTTCCGGTTCACCGGTACCGAATTGGTGATGGACGGGAGCAGTGTTGTAAAGAAACAGGCTTCCTCCAGCTCGTCAAGTGCGTCATCGGCTGCATCGATGAGCGAGAGGAAAAACTCGGCCTCTTCGATCCTCTTGGACAGTGCCCGTACCTGCATCACGAGCTGGTCAGCCCGGCTCTCCCACTCCTTTGCCCGCTTTGCGCTGCGCACCACAAATTCCGCGTCGCCGGAACGCTGGACATGGAGCAGGGAATCACGGACGACTGTCCCCACTTCAATCAGGAGTGACGCATGGTCGATGCAGATCTCCACCAGCCCCTCGTGAGCCGAGCGGAAGTACCGGAGCAGCTCTGCCTTGATCTCATCCTGGATAAGGAGGCGCGGGTGGTTTGCGCGGAGCCCGGTGGTCGCGGTCTTCAACACCCACTTGAGGTACTCAACGCTGCGCTCCCTCCCGAGGAGCTGGTGGAGGGGTTCGCCGTACCGCAGGGGAACCCGTGCCGCCAGCTCAAGCGCGCCGTAGATAAGCTTGTCGCCGCCGAGGTGGAGAAAGCCCATGTGCCCCAATTCCTTGTCCGCTGCCCAGCGCAGTACGGAGATACAGTCCTTGTTGAGCAGGAAGTTCCGGAGCTGTTTTCGTGCCCGGTTCCAGTCGATCAAGAAAACAATGCGGGACCCGAGGTGGGAGAGAAACGCGGCAAGGTCGGCATCGTTTCCTGCCTGGTACGTCCCGACTGAGAGATGGTACATCATCATCTCAAACGCACCGGAACTCCTGCGTGAGAGTGTGTCCTGCCAGTGCATCTGCCACCCTTCAAAGAGGCTCTGGAAGAACTCGAGGCGCTGCATGTGGATATCGGTGTACACAACGGAGACCGTCTTGTTCTCGACATTCACGACCAGCACGTGTGCATCGGTGACGCCGATATCGTTCTGGATAAGGAGTTTTGTGCCCGTGCGGGTGGCGGTGGTGCCCAATCCCGGGTGATCGAACCGCAGCGGTGAGGTGCGGTTGATGCCTGCCATGAATGCACGGACAAGGACGTCGTCCCCTGCGCCGAGCATATAGGTCATTGCGCCATCAATGGTCTCTTTCGAGAGCGCGGTCTGCAGCTGGTTCAACGCCCGGTGGAGGTCCATGACAAGAAGGTGGAGGCTGTCGTTCTCATCCACAGCACCCGACGTGATCGTGCTGATCAGGACCGAAGAGATGGTGCCCTCCGGCTCTTCATGCAGTGCGGCGAGCAGGGCATCCTTTCGCTGGATAAAATTTTTTGCTTCTTCACTGCCGTGCGCTGTAAATGGGGCGATCATCTCCTCCATGCAGTCCCGTATCCCAGACAGGATGTCGGTTAAGAAGGGGACTGAATACAGATCGCCCTCGATCCGCTGCGCACCGAGTATTACAGTGTCATACTGCTCGGATTCGATGCCCGCTGTCTCCCGCTCCGTCCGCATCGTGGGCAGTGCACGTTCAGGATGGTCTGCCCGCTCCTGTGCAGTCTGGAGAAGGGTAAAAAAATACTTTATCCGGTCGTTTGCCAGGAGCGCCCTGTTCACAAGCACTGGCAGGAGCAGCCCATCCTCTCCCAGCTCCTGGATGATGATTCGTTTCTCGGTCATACTCTCCACCATGGCAGACTGCCTCCCATCGAATGGAAATCTGAGGTAGGTTTGCTGATGAGTAGTTGGAGTATCGGAAGATACAAAATAGTATTGCACGAAATTTTGGTATCCTCAATAAAAAAAATTACCGTCCAAAGTCAGGGCATGATGGTTTAAGGGCCTTTACCGCAAAAACAAAAAAAGTGGAGGGATCTTTTATTTCTCGCTCTTCACCATCTTTGTGCCGCGCAAAATCCCGATCCTTCCTGTACGCACGAGCTCCTTGACCCCGTACTGCCTGAGCAGTTTTTCAAGGGCATCGATCTTTTGCGTGTCACCGATGACCTGCAGGATGACTGATTTTGAGCCGACATCGATGATCTGGGCGCGGAAGATGGACGCAATCTGCATGATCTCCGCACGGCTGGTGCCTGGTTCCGCATTCACCTTGATGAGCGCAAGCTCGCGCTCCACCCGCTCGTTCTCCGTGAGGTCAGAGACCTTGATCACATCGATTAGCTTGTGGAGCTGCTTCATCACCTGCTCGATCTTTGCATCGTCGCCGATCACCACAATGGTGATCCGGCTCATATCCGGCTCCTCGCAGGTGCCGACCGCGAGGCTCTCGATATTGAACCCGCGTCGGGAGAAGAGCCCGGTGACCCGTGAGAGGACGCCGGGCCTGTTCTCGACCAGTACGGAGAGCGTGTGCGGCTTCATGATCGCGGATGCCCCCCGATCATCTCGTTGATCGCAGCGCCTGTCGGGACCATCGGGAAGACGTTTTCCTCCCGCTCGATCCGGAAGTCCATCACAAACGGCCCGTCGCAGTCAAGGGAGGCTTTGAGTGCCGGCAGCACCTCATCAGGAGACTCTACCCGCATGCCTTCGATCCCGTAAGCGTTTGCGATCTTTACAAAGTCGACGGACGGAAGCTCGGTATACGAGTAGCGCCGGTCAAAGAAGAGCTCCTGCCACTGGCGCACCATGCCCAAGTACATGTTGTTTAAGATCGCAACTTTCACCGGTATCTTGTTTGCACTGACCGTGCTCATCTCCTGGATGTTCATCTGGATGCTGCCGTCGCCGGCAATGTCAAAGACCGGCACATCGGGGCGGGCAAAATGCGCCCCCATGGCAGCCGGGAAGCCGTACCCCATCGTGCCCAGCCCGCCGCTTGTGATCCAGGAGCGGGGGTGGTGGAAGCAGAAGTACTGCGCAGTCCACATCTGGTTCTGCCCGACTTCTGACACGATCACTGCCTCGCCTTTCACAAGATCGCTTAATGCCCGGACGATCTGCTGCGGGTGGAGGCGCCCGTCGTCCTTGATGCGGAGCGGGTGGTGCTGTCTCCAGTGCCTGATCTTCTTGAGCCATGGTTCGTACATGGTGCTCTTTTTGAGGCTGGCGAGCATGTCCTGCAGCACTGCCTTCACGTCGCCGACAATCGGGATATCGACCCGCTTGTTCTTCCCGATCTCTGCCGGGTCAATGTCGATATGCACGATCTTTGCGTGCGGGGCAAAGGTATCGATCTTCCCGGTTACCCGGTCATCAAAGCGTACGCCGATCGCAAGCAGCAGATCAGATTCGGTGACCGCGAAGTTTGCGTACTCGGTGCCGTGCATGCCCAGCATGCCGAGGTTGAGCGGGTGATCGCAGGGGATGCACCCGATGCCCATGAGCGTTGTGGTCACCGGAATCCCGCAGCTGGTTGCAAGCTGGATGAGTTCCGCGGATGCATTCGACGAGATGACGCCCCCCCCTGCGTAGATCAGCGGGCGCTCCGCATGCCCGATCAGCTCGACCGCCTTGTCGATCTGGCGCTTGTGCCCCTTGTAGGTAGGATTGTACCCCCGGAGGGTTACTTTCTCGGGCAGCGGGATGTCCTTTGCAAGCCCGGTGCTCACGTCTTTTGGGATGTCGACCAGTACCGGACCCGGCCTGCCGGTGCCCGCGATGTAGAACGCCTCCTGGATAACGCGGCTGAGATCAGCTGTGGACTTGACAAGGTAATTGTGTTTCGTGATCGGCATCGTGATGCCGGTGATATCGGATTCCTGGAACGCATCGTTCCCTAGAAGGCTGGTCGGGACCTGCCCGGTAAGGGCGACGATGGGGGCGGAGTCCATGTATGCGGTTGCAATGCCGGTGACGAGGTTGCATGCACCGGGACCCGATGTGGCAAGGCAGACACCGACACGCCCGCTCGCCCGTGCATACCCGTCGGCGGCATGCGCTGCTGCCTGTTCGTGCCGGACAAGGATATGCTTCAGCGGTGATTCGTACAGCTCATCGTAGATTGGGAGAACCACGCCGCCAGGGTAGCCGAATAAGATCTCGACACCCTCGCGTTGCAGTGATTCAACGAGGATTTTTGCCCCGGTCTTCATGTTCTTCCCTCAGTAACCTGTTCATGCCGGCGATCATCGCCTCGACACTTGCCATGATAATGTCCGTGCGAGCGCCGCGAGATGTAATTATCTTTCCGTCTTTACTTAATCTTACTGTTACATCGACCAGTGCATCAGTCCCGCCCCTGATGGCATCGACGTGGTATTCTTCGAGCCGGATATCGCCGACACCGGCGACCGATTTGCGCAGGACTTCCATCGCGGCATCGACGGGCCCGTTGCCGCTGGACGCGCCGGTGATCTCCTGCCCGTTGACGACAAGGGTGACCGAGGCAGTCGGGATTGCGTTGTTGCCGGTCACGACCGTGAACTGCCGCATCACGATCACCGGTTTGTAATCGATTGCGAGCACGGCATCGGCAATTGCCATGAGGTCGGTATCGGTGATCCTCTTCCCCTCGTCGCCGAGCTGCTTGATCCGTTTTACGATCTCTTTGAGTTGGGTATCATCGGTTGTGTAATTCATCTCGTTGAGCGCGGCTTCCACAGATGCAGACCCGGAATGCTTTCCAAGCACGATCCGGCGCTTCCTCCCGATCATCTCGGGTTTTATCGATTCATAGGTGGACGGTTCACGCATCACGCCATGGGCATGGATGCCGCTCTCATGGGTAAACGCCATCTCGCCCACGA
>JAPKXX010000041.1 GCA_026394595.1 Methanoregula sp.
TCCTGTGCCGCAACAGTCTTCATCTCAGCGGTAACGATGCCCCGTTTGGCATCCTTGACAATACTCATACCTCACATATTTTCTTAAAAGACAAGATAAAGGCTCGTTTTTCAAATTCTGGACTAAATTTTAGTTGTTTAATAAACAAGTAAAGTTGATTTGGAATAATGAAATTTTTTTTGTGTTTCCGCGATGGCTGCAGTTTAGCGCCATACACACATATCCCCACTCAGTAAAATCCTGAAAAAAACGAAGGCTGAGATTCACATAATATTTATATATTATGACACGCTAACTTATGGTAAACCTTCAGTGATTTGAGGAGGATTTTACGATGACTGAAAAAGAATTCACAGAAGTTACAGTAAAAGAAGCCGCCCATGACGATGCAGGACGTGGCATTGCGCGGGTGAGCATCGAGGTGATGAAGAAGCTGGGGCTCGTGTCCGGAGATGTAATCGAGATCCAGGGCAAGCGTAAGGCCGCTGCAATAGTCTGGCCTGGTTTTGCTCAGGATACGGGGGGCTCGATCCTGCGGATTGACGGTAATATCCGCGGGAACGTGAGTACGGGCATCGATGAAAAAGTAAAGATTCGCAAATCCGAAGCAGCCTATGCAAAAAGAGTTGTGATCCAACCCACGCAGCCAATCCGGCTGGTTGGTGGTGAACAATATCTCTTGCGACTGCTCCGTGGACGTTCTGTCATAGAGGGGCAGACCGTTCGCGTTGATGTAATCGGCAACTCCATCACACTCGTAATTGCCAAGGTCACACCCAAGGGGATTGCAATCGTTACAGATGAGACCGAGATCGAGCTCAAAGAGGAGCCGTACAAACCGGAGGAGGGCAAGAAGGAACCCTCTAATATCCATTACGAGGACATCGGCGGCCTCGGGCGGGAACTCCAGCTGGTACGTGAGATGATCGAGCTCCCGCTGCGCCATCCGGAGATCTTCGAACGGCTTGGTATCCAGCCGCCCAAGGGTGTACTGCTCTACGGGCCGCCGGGCACTGGCAAGACCCTTATTGCAAAGGCGGTCGCAAACGAGGTGGACGCCCATTTCATCTCGCTTTCAGGTCCGGAGATCATGAGTAAGTATTACGGTGAAAGCGAGAAGGGACTCCGCGAAAAGTTTCAGGAAGCAGAGCAGAATGCACCGGCGATCATTTTCATCGATGAGATCGATTCGATTGCACCCAAACGTGCCGAAGTCCAGGGCGAGGTCGAGCGGCGGGTCGTCGCCCAACTCCTCGCGCTCATGGACGGGCTGAAAGGACGCGGGCAGGTCATCGTTATCGCAGCAACAAACCTTCCTGACTCCATTGACCCGGCACTCCGGCGCGGCGGGCGGTTCGACCGGGAGATCGAGATTGGGATCCCCGATAAGAAGGGCAGGCTTGAGATCTTCCAGGTTCACACCCGCGGGGTGCCGCTTTCGGAAGATGTCAAGGTTGAGGAGTTCGCCAATACCACACATGGCTTTGTTGGCGCGGATATCGCACTGCTGGTAAAAGAAGCCGCGATGCATGCGCTGCGTAAGGTAATCCCGCAGATCAAGATCGATGAAGAGATCCCAAACGAGGTCCTCGATGCACTCAAGGTCACCAAGGACGACTTTGATGAAGCCAGAAAGCACGTCGAACCTTCAGCGATGCGTGAGGTGCTTGTTGAAGTACCGGATATCACCTGGAAGCAGGTTGGCGGACTTGAAGAGGTCAAGCAGGAGCTCCGTGAAGCAGTCGAGTGGCCGCTGAAATACTCTGATGTATTTGAGAAACTCCAGACCAGACCTCCCAAAGGCATCCTGCTCTTCGGTCCGCCTGGCACGGGAAAGACGCTCCTTGCAAAGGCAGTGGCAAATGAGAGCGAATGCAACTTCATCGCCGTGAAAGGTCCGGAGCTCCTCTCCAAGTGGGTCGGCGAATCTGAGAAGGGTGTACGCGAGATCTTCCGCAAGGCACGGCAGGCGTCCCCCTCCATCATCTTCTTTGATGAGATCGATGCGCTTGTCCCCAAGAGGGGAACATACATGGGCTCGTCCCATGTCACCGAGAGTGTGGTCTCCCAGATCCTGACCGAGCTGGATGGCATGGAGGAGTTAAAAAATGTCACGGTACTCGCTGCGACCAACCGCCCGGATATGCTGGACGAAGCGTTGCTGCGCCACGGGCGGCTCGAACGCCATATCTATGTGCCTCCACCTGATGAGGAGAGCCGTAAGAAAATCTTTGACGTGTACCTCTGTGAAGCCGGTGCCATCCTCGCAAAGGATCTGGATGTGGAAGAACTTGTCAACCAGACCGAAGGGTATGTCGGAGCTGATATTGAGGCGCTCGTCCGCGAAGCAAAAATGGGCGCGATGCGAGAGTTCATCCTTGCGATGACAGACAAGAGCGAGCAGGAGCGGGCTGACGCAATCAAGAACGTGATGATCACAAAGAAGCATTTCGAGATTGCCATGGGTAACGTCAAAGGGTCACTCGATCGCGATGCAATCGAAAAATCAGAGCGCCAGGCATGGGAGATGCTCTACAACCAGGATCAGCGGATCGTGCTCGAGCAAGCCGCTTCGGTGATCAAGCGCGGTGAGCTGGCAAAAGGCAGGGTTGATGCAGCAGTGCTCGATGAGCTGCGGACGCAGACTTACCTGCGTAAAAAAGACTTTGTCGAGATCAGGAACCAGACCGAAGCATTGGAAGCGATGATGGAGAAAAAATAATCAGAGAGGTGATACACGACCATGAACAAGAACCCAAATGATATATTCGCGCTGATGGACGCGATGATCGAACAGATGGTTGCCGAAATGACCTTCGGGGTGGCACCAGACATGTCGCCCCGTGCAGCAGGGTACCGGATCATCATACATCGTGGGGGAGTGGTACCGTCCGGACCTGCATCGCAATACGAAGAGGTCCAGCCCCACAACCCGCATGAACCCGCACCGGAAGTACACCGGATTGGCAATGAAGTCAAAGTTGTCGCAGAGATACCAGGTGCAGACAGGGAGCGGATCAAGGTAAAGGTCGAGGGGAGCACGCTTATCATTGATGCAGATGGCAGCGGTACGACCCACCACCAGATGAGTGCAGAGCTCCCCCCGGTCAATCCTGCATCGATGCAGATGTCCTATAAAAACGGGGTGCTTGAAGTCACGTTTGCCGCATCAAATGACGGGAAGGCAGACGTCGCAAACACACCCTAATAATAACCTTTTTCATAGTCTCCCGTTGTGAAATCATCACCTATTTTATACTGCCAGCAATACCTACTATAGAGTGATTTTTTATGCCAAAGACGACCATTTCCGTCATCAAGGCGGATGTAGGAAGTTATCCCGGGCACTCCCGCACGCACCCAAAACTCCTTGAAAAGGCAGCGCAGATGCTCAAGGCCCAGGAGGGCAAGCTGCTGGTCGACTCGTTTGTTACCCATTGCGGTGACGATCTCGAGCTGATAATGACCCATACGCATGGTGTGGACAACGAGAAGGTCCACAAACTCGCCTGGGACGTCTTCATGGAATGCACCAAGATCGCAAAGAGCTTAAAACTCTACGGGGCAGGGCAGGACATGCTCTCCGATGCGTTCAGCGGCAATGTCAAGGGTTTGGGGCCCGGCGTTGCCGAGATGGAATTCGAGGAGCGCGTCAGTGATCCCGTTCTCGTCTTCATGGCAGACAAGACCGAGCCGGGAGCATGGAACTTCTACCTCTATAAAATTTTTGCCGACCCGTTCAACACGGCGGGGCTTGTGATCGACCCCTCAATGCACAAGGGTTTTGTCTTCGAAGTCCACGACCTGATCGAAAAGCGCATGATCATGTTCAGGTGCCCCGAGGAGATCTACAGCCTCCTTGCGTATATCGGGGCGCCGTCACGGTACGTGATCAAGCATGTGTTCAACAAGAACGGCCTCATCGCGGCTTCCACCAGCACCCAGCGCCTGAACATGATGGCAGGCAGATACGTGGGCAAGGACGACCCGGTCATGATCGTCCGTGCCCAGAGTGGGTTCCCTGCGGTCGGTGAAGTGATTGATCCCTTTACCATCCCGGTGCTTGTTGCCGGCTGGATGCGGGGATCCCACCATGGTCCGTTCATGCCGGTCGGGCTTCCTGATTCCAACTGCACCCGGTTTGACGGACCCCCGCGGGTCATGTGTTTTGGTTTCCAGATCTGCAACGGAACGCTGATCGGGCCAGCTGATATGTTCGATGACCCTGGGTTTGACCGGGTCAGGGCCCGCTGCAACGAGCTTGCTGATGTGATCCGGGCACAGGGCCCCTTTGAACCGCACCGGCTCTCGCTGGAGGAGATGGAGTACACCACGCTGCCTGCAGTTGAAAAGGAACTTGCGAAGCGGTGGGGACCCATCCCGGAGTAATTTTTTTGTTCACTGTTTTCTGTGCACATTCGGTTTTTTTACAGTGAAGGTGTGAAGCAAACTTTAATTATCTTGCCCCCCAAATTAGGGCAGATGGTTAACGGAATTGTTTTGCCGATAAAAAAGGTTTTTGCCCTTGTGGATTCGAAGATCACAGTCGAAATCAAGGACGAGGGGCGCAAACTTCAGGGGCGTCTCGTTGCTGTTGATGAATATTTAAATATCCACATGGACGAGACCCTCGAATTCGTCAACAACCAGCGGGGCAGAAGCCTTGGTACGGTTGTCATCAGGGGTAACAATATTCTGACAATCGCTCCGCTTATCTGAGGTACCCATGGCAGAACCCGAAGACGAGGCGCTGAATCTGATTCAGGGGAAACCCGAAGGCATCCTCCAGAGCGAACTCTGGAAGGAATTAGGTGTCGACAGCAGGAAGTGCTCGAGGATTGTAAAAAAACTCGAGGATAGCGGACTTATCGAGCGAATCGATTACAAGAAAGACGGTGTAAAGACCTACCTTTTACGGATAAAGCGGCGGCAGGTAAACCCCAAGTATCTCCTTTCAGGAGATGAACTGATCCCCTGCATCGGCTGCGATCTTGAATGTATTGTCGAGCAGTGCCACCCGCTTATGGACTGGATGTACCAGCTCGCGATTGTACAGCATGAACGTGACTGATCCCTTCTTTTAAGGTTTTTAATCTTTGACTACGTCAAAGGAAAAATAAATTCAGCATGGTTAATGAGGAATTAGATAAAGAGAGCATCATGGACAATAAGAAAATTTTACTTTTCATCCAGGTGATCCTGCTCCTAATCCCGCTTAATGTCTACATGTGGGGTGACTGGCTATTGGTCAATGTGCAGTGGGCTCTCTTCCGGTATCAGCAGTCTCCCATCGGATCCAGTCTCATTTTGGGTTATAAGGATATTCTCTATATTGTTCAGGGCCAGACATCCGGGAGTTATAACATTCTTGCAGCACTGTTCTGGACAATCGGGGGTGTGCTTCTCCTGATTGGGCTTTTAATCACCCTTTTTGGATGGGTGAACGAGCGATCCGGATTCATCAAAACGGCATCCTTTTTTACACTCGGTGGCGGGGTTCTCTTTCTCTTCTCAGCACTGGGACGGTTCATGGGGGGTTTTTCTATCCCATTAGGTGTACCCATCATACTTCTTATCGGTTGGTGGATGTATCAACAAAAGCCTGAACCCGAAGACGACGAGGATACCTCTGTCGGTGAAAAAACAACAAGCATCGAATAACCAGAACCCGAATTAGTTTTCCTGGGATCGATTTTTCTGTAATCTGATTGATCCATGCTGTTCCATTCGCTCATGTTAAATCCGGCTATGCCCCCTATTTCTCAACAACTATTTATTGCACCAACCTCCACCTCATATGAGAAATATTCCGTCGGCTGATTGCGGAGAATTCAGATGATCGCTGTTCTTTTTGTGAATGATAACTCCGAGCTGATGGCGCATGCGAGGTCGGTTCTCGAAAAATCGGGGGAGATCCGGCTCGATATTGTCCATTCAACAAAACAGGCACTTGAAAAGGTAAAAAACCGGGCCTATGATGTGATCGTCTGCTACGAACAGGTGCCTGACGTCAATGGAATCGAATTTGTTTCTGACATGAACGGGATAGAATTTTTAAAATATCTGAAGTCACAGGGCAACTCGACGCCCTTTATAATACTGGCCCGCAGAAGCCAGAATAAAGTGGTAATTGTTGAAGTTATTAATGGTACCGAAATACCCTTCCCAAAAGGGGGAAACACTGCCATCCAACTGATGGATCTGGTGATGCTCGTAAAACAGACGTCACTTCGGAAAAAGGCAGAGCGGGAGATAAAAGTGCAGAATGACCAGCTGACTGCGATTCTCTCTGCAACCCCGCTGGGTATCTTCCAGGTGCGCAATCATATCATTGAATGGGTGAACCGTCCCTTTGCACTCATGCTAGGTTATGAAGAAAACCGGCTTGTGAGTAAGGACATCAAGATCCTCTTCCAAAACACCGAGGAGTACGAGCAGACAATCCGTGATCTCCAGATAAAGAGGGATATCACTGGTGCAGTTCAGGCAGAGTGCGATCTGATCCGGATGGACAGAAAATTGGTACCCTGCCAGATTCGGGTACAGGCACTTGATCCCCGTGATGTTGCAAAGGGAGGGACGTTTGTAATAACCGACATCTCAGAAAAGAAGAAACTTTCTGATGCCCTCAAGGAAAGCGAAGCGAAGTACCGCGAGATGATGCAGAACAGCCAGAGTATCATCATCCGCATCGACATGCAGGGCACGATCACATTCTTCAACACATACGCCCTCCAGTTTTTTGATTTTACTCCTGAGGAAGTGATCGGGAAAAACGTGGTGGGTGCAATAATCCCCCAGAAAACCCGGTCCGGTCATGACCTATCGATGATGGCAAATGATCTCGGGTTTAATGCCGAAGGGTATGCGATCAATGTGATGGAGAATGTCCGCAGGAATGGTGACCGTGTCTGGATCGCGTGGATCAATAAAGCGATCCGGGACGAACAAGGGCGGATCGTGGAAGTGCTCTGCATTGGTAATGATATCACTGACAGACGGCGCAATAGCGGAGAGGTCAGGATCAGTACTGATACATGGAAAGACCAGATGATTGCGGACACGGATATTCGGGAGGATGTCTTCGATGCAGTCTTTCATATCTGTACTGAAATCTCTATTGAAGGCAGGGAGGGTAAGGCAGTAGGCACAACGTTTTTGATCGGGGATGCAAAAAATGTCCTTGCTAAGTCACGGCAGATCATGCTGAACGCATTCGAAGGTCATCCCCCCGAACTGCGGATGGTGACAAATCCTGACCTCAAAGAGAACATAAAGGAGTTTGCCCAACTTGACGGCGGTTTTGTCATTACCGGTGATGGTTTCCTGGAGGCTTCTGGTCGATACATCACGGTAGATACAAGCTGCGTCACTCTCCCAAAGGGTATGGGTACTCGACACAACTCTGTTGCTGCCATGACGAACGTGACCCGTTCGGTCGGTATCGTGGTTTCACAGAGTGGCGGGGGGATTACCATCTTCAAGAACGGCCAAATATTGAAAAAGATCAGCCTCTGATGGTCTGTTCTGTCAATAATTTATTATCATTCCTCCGTGCGGTTATATGCGCACGTGTGCCGGCAGATGTTTCCTACCGCCTTGAATGCATCCTCAAGGTCAGGGAAGTTGGGGATGTTGGCGTCCCGCAGGATGCGCAACGGGGTTTTCATTGAGTCACCGCCGATCAGGCATCCCACGATCATCTTGTGGGTGTGTTTGGAGAAACGTACGATCTCATTTGCAACACGAGTGGGATCCGAAATGGATGACGGGACAGCGATGACAAAGGCGATATCCCAGAGATGCTGGTTTTTTATCATTACGTCAAAAGTGCGGGCATAGCGTTCTGAACTTGAATCACCGACCATATCAATAGGATTTCCACGGCTCCAGTTGATGGGCAGGACCGCATCGAGCTCTGCAGTAAGTTCCGGAGAAAACTCGATGATATTGATCCCGAACCGCTCGGCATAGTCAGATGAGAGCACTGCAAAACCTCCGGCATTGGTAATCACCACTGCCCGGATACCTTTCGGATAACCTTCTGATACAAGCAGCTCTGCCGCCTGGAATGCCTCGCGTATTGACAGGACCGGGATCACACCTGTCTTCCGGAACGCAGCCATATATACCTCATGGCTTCCCGCAAGGGAACCGGTGTGGGATGATGCGGCTTTATGCCCGATCTTCGATGAACCGGATTTAATAACTACAATTGGTTTTTTCGGTGTGATTGCCTGCACGATCTCCATGAACCGTTTCCCATCCTGGATCTGCTCGATATACAAAATGATTGTTCTCGTGTTCGGGTCGGATCCGGCGTACTGGATGAAGTCTTCAAATTTCAGATCTGCTTGGTTGCCCACACTGATGACGGCTGAAAATCCGATCTCTTCCGGAAGGCTCCAGTCAACAATCGTGGAGATGATCGCACCGCTCTGGGAAATAAATGCGATCTTGCCAGGTCGTGGGGACACGGGGTCGAATGTGGTATTGATGCCCTGCAAAGGGAGCATGAGACCCAAGCAGTTAG
This sequence comes from Methanoregula sp., assembly GCA_026394595.1. Taxonomy (GTDB): domain Archaea; phylum Halobacteriota; class Methanomicrobia; order Methanomicrobiales; family Methanospirillaceae; genus MVRE01. The sequence continues at coordinate 8,534 of JAPKXX010000041.1, forward strand.
GTCCCATGAAGCGGATACCGTAGCGTTGCGCGATAGATAGTACCTGATCCTCCAGTTTACGCCCCTCAGGACCTGTCTCACGAAAACCTGATGAGATGATAATAACAAGAGGGATCTTCTTCTCCCCTGCCTCTTTGACGATTTGCGGGACAATGCTGGCGGGGATAACCACCACTGCCATATCAACAGGTCCAGGTATGGATACAAGGGTCGGGTATGCCTTCCTTCCGAGAATGATCGGGTGCTTCGGGTTTACGGGATACAGGATGCCGGGGAAGGTGAGCAGGTTACGCATGACTGCGTATCCCACCTTGCCGGGATCCTGTGAGGCACCGACCACGGCAATAGATTTGACATCGGAAAGCGGGGGCAACGCCCTCTTGGTATCAGATGATTCATCCCGCTGGATCTCATCCTTCACCATGTAGAACCGTGCATCAACTGCACAACCCCCTTTTTCGTACAGAATCAATGGATTGATGTCGAATTCAGCAATATCAGGACGGGAAGCAAAGAATTGCGTTATGGCATCAATCATGCTGATAAGCGCCCGCTCATCTTTGGGGGATTCCCTGCGGAATCCCTCGATCAGTTTGTATACACGGAGTTCGCGGACCATTGCCTGTATCTCTCCCTCATCCAATGGTAAAATCCTGAGGGAAGCATCCCTGATGAATTCTACCAGCGTGCCACCGGTACCAACTGTGATAACTTTTCCGAATGCAGGGTCGGTCTTGCCACCAATTATCAGTTCGAGACCGGGGGGCATCTGCTGCTCGACCATAACCCCCTCGATTACTGAGGAAGGGTTAAAGGCTGCCACGTTGCGCAGGATCGCGCGGTAGGCATCCTCAGTTTCAGCCGCGCTTTGGATATTTACCATCACGCCGCCGGCATCGCTCTTGTGGACGATCTGCGGTGAAATGACCTTAAGGACGATGGGGTATCCAATCTTTTCCGCAGCTTCGACTGCTTCAGCCGGAGAATGAACGATTGATGATCTGGGTACAGGAATCCCGCAGCTGTGCAGCAGATTATATCCTTCCGCTTCCTGGATGAGCGTGTATGACATCAACACTCCCTTTCCTTACAAGACATCTTGTCAGGGTTGATTATGAGTCTTGTTGATTGGATCATCGACCCTGTATCCGAACGGGTGGTTTTTCTGCAGGCACTGTGCCATATCTGCCATGATAGGCGTGATGTCACCCTCCCGCTCGTATCGGTCGCGCATCTGCTCGGCAAGGCTCCCGTGGACAATCCGGTGCCGGATGATGGGAAGGTACATCCGTTCATCCTCGGTTGCATGCTGCCATGCAGATTCATACATCTGGTTAAGAGTGCGGTGAACCGGCCCGGTTCCCCCCCTGATCACCTCCTCCAGCAGATCGATGAGTGCTTCGCGTTCTGTAATGATCGGGAGTGTCCGGCACCGGAGCAATGCGCGTGTAAATGCACAAACCGCCATGTCGGACCGTACGCATTCCTGCTCATCCAGCGCCTTGATCTCAAGACATTTGCGGGAGAACCGTATAATAATACCCCCGGAGTTCACCCATTCCTCGCAGAGAATACCCGCCCCCTCTTTTTTGAGCCGCGAGAAGATCTCTTCCTGCATTGCATGGTAATCTGAAATAGCACGGATCTTTTCAGGGATGATGCCACCGCAGATCAGCGGAATTGCCGCCTGGTTCTTTCTGTAATAGATCAGGCGGTTATCGGCTGCTCCGGTCAGTCTCCCCTCGACCATCGGTGATGCAGCGGTTACAGCGACGAGATAGGGAAGCAGGGATCTGGCACGGTTATATATGGTGATGAGATCCCGCTCCTTTGCATAGGAAAGGTTGATCTGGAGAGCCTGGATGTTGAGCCACCCGTGCTGCCGGATATCAAAAAGACGGTCATAGACCTCGTAGTACTCGCCCTCGTCATGATCCCAGACCTCTGTCCGGTCAAGCGTGAGGGTTGGATGCATACCCAGCCCGAGAAGGGTGTACTTGTCACGGAACACCGAATAAAATTTCTGGACGCCGTGGTATACCTGCCGTTCAAGTTCAGCCAGATCGTGTGCGGGCCTGCGCGGTATGAACTCAATGACATTTTTTTGCAGTTCCTTCCCCAGTTTTACATCACCAAATAGGATCTCATTCTCCACCCGTCCGCTGATTGATTTGATGATCCTGTCAGAAACAGGAAGAGGATTGAAGGAGTGATCGTTGATCGAGTATTCGTGTTCAGTTCCGATTGTCATCGAAGCAGGCTGCCTGTTGAGGATTTTTATTCTCTCTTAATGGGGGTTCATCACACCGGAAGATGCAGTAATTAGTATTTCTCTCATGGTTCTCAAAGAGCTGAACGATATTTCTTACAGCCTCCCGTTTTGCAGAGGGATCACGTCTTCATGAGATGAGACACGATAGTATGGTACACGTTAGGGTAACAGGTATCCTCGCCGCTTTCAAGTGAAGGATTATCATTCACCTCAATAACGTAGGCATCTCCATTGGTATTTTTTATGTCAACTCCATACAAGCCCCTGCCAATTGCATTTGCCGCTTCAATCCCCAGCGTAATCACACGTGGGGGCATATCATGGGATGGCACGCTCTCTACGCCACAATAGACAATATGTCCATTTACTGACGCCTGGATCTTGAACGTAACAGATGGGATTGTATACTTGCAGGCGTACAGCAGCTTGCCATCCAGCACACCCACACGCCAATCATATTTACTTTCGATGAACTGCTGGACCACAATCCAGTCTGACATCTTGATAAACCGTCTCGCCACTTTGAAAAACTCCGCAACATTCTGCACCTTCTCAACACGCAGAGAGAATGATGTTGAAGGTTCTTTTACCACGAGCGGTGATCCCATCTCGTCAAATAGGTGCGCGACATATTCGATAGACAGGTCATTTCTTGAGAGAAAGACTGTTCTTGGGAGAGATACACCTTTCTTGATCAAATGGGAGTACATGTTCACTTTGTCAGAGCAGATCTGAATTGATTGAGGGTCGTCAATCACGGGGATCCCATGGAAACTTGCCATTCGTGCCGCGACATATGTAATATTCATCGGATCGGTGCGGGCACGGATGAAGAGTGCATCCATTTTCTGGATCTTGGCGATATCGACCGGAAATATGAATTCCACATCATGACCCATATTTTCAGCAACATCACGGCAGTGGATTAGCGCGTTAAGCTGTTCCGAGTTGGAGAGTGTCTTTCTATCGACAAAGATACCCAGCCGGCTCATAAGAACTCCTGGTGGGAAAGATAAGCGGACAGTAATTCACGTTCATTTTCAGAAAGATGGGCATAGCGGATTGGTGAAAGGGACGAGAGTGCATAGTTGCCATGAGATCTTACAAAGACCATCTTCACTAATGGAATTTTGAAGATCCCGTAGACTTTGAGTGCGTAGTCGGCAATAGTGCTGCATGCCCCGATGGTTCTTCCGAAGATCGCGGTACATGTGCAGATTTCCGCTTTTTCAGGATATTTCTGGTAACAGAATGGATATTTTCCATTGTTCGTGATATGCTTGATTGCCTCCTTTGCCTCTTCGTTGTCACGGACAATGACGTAATCAAGCGTTGTGGCGAAATAGTTGAGCCCATACAGGATTGCCGGGAGCGGGACATATGCCTGCGAGATCCCCCATTCACATACCGGAATACCTTGAAGAGCTGCCCTTTCAAGGCACAGGGGGATGATATAAGCGTCGAGCACGGCGCTACTGCCCGGTTCAACCTTTTCCCCCTCAAGTTCATGGGAGAGGATCGTGTAATAGGGCTCGGTTTTGTAATAGTAGTTCTCGCTGATGATATGGTGAATATCATCACGTTTCACGATGTAGACCGCATCTTTCTGCATCAACGGTTCACGCCTGCCATGGGCTTTGTACCCATTCTTTTTTGGGGTTTGGGCAAGTGGCAGCGACAGTTGTGATGAACCTGCTCCTGAACGCGAATCCGGAGGTCTGGATACTGGTACTACGAGCGAGGATCCTTTCAGTACGTTGAGATCAATGAACCCCTGATCCTGCAATCGATCGTTCATATGGGGATCAACCTTGCCCCCTGGATTTACCTGCAGGATGCAAGACGACATCTCTTGGAATACAAATCGTTTCATTATTTACGGCAGGTGTTTTGGAAAAAAATGAGAACCCGTGATGGTTCTCTTCATTGTCATCGCTGGTTATGAAACCTTCACTCATGAATAAACACTAATCCACATACGCTCGTGGATTGCCTGTTGTATGAATATAGATGAGATCGGTTAAAAGAATTTTTGGGTGTTTTGGGGATGGGGTGCTGCCGT
>JAPKXX010000024.1 GCA_026394595.1 Methanoregula sp.
CAGGAACATCTCACCCTATAATGCCGGCTCGGTCGTGTATTTTGACCTCCTGCTTCCCATTGCCATGATTGTGCTGCTCGTGCTCTGGAAAACGGGATACTGACTTTTTTAGTATATGGATTTTTTGCGGACTCTTAATCCGCAGGTCAAGGGTTCAAATCTCTTCAGGCCTGTTTTTTATTTCCTCGAATTTTTAAATTTGCCTGCAAAGGTTACAATTCCCACTCCAACAGCAGGATATATTTCATCAAACGAAAAGAATATCAGCAGGAGCTCTGATAGTGATGGAATTCAAAGGAAGTAAAACGGAAAAGACCCTGCTCGCTGCATTTGCCGGCGAATCGCAGGCACGGACAAGGTACAGCTTCTTTGCAAGCGCAGCAAAAAAGGAAGGGTACGAACAGGTCGGGGCAGTCTTCCAGCAGACCTCCGATGAGGAAAAAGAGCACGCCAAGATCTTTTTTAAGCAGCTGAAGGGCGGGGTCGTGGAGATCACGGCCGCGTATCCCGCTGGGGTAATCGGGTCAACAAAGGAGAACCTTAGAGCTGCCGCAGAGGGCGAGAAGCACGAATGGGGCGAGCTGTATCCCGGCTTTGCATCGGTTGCGGAAAAAGAGGGCTTTGGAGAGGCTGCCCGCCTGTTCAGGCAGGTCGGCAAGGTCGAGGCGTACCATGAGCGCAGGTACGCAAAACTGCTGGCAAATTTAGAGAGAGACGAGGTCTTCAAAAAAGACACCCCGGCAAAATGGTACTGCAGGAACTGCGGCTATGTCCATGACGGCAAATCCGCCCCCATGAAATGCCCGGTCTGCGATCATCCGCAGAGCTACTTTGAGCTGTATTGCGAGAACTATTAATCCCCTTTTTTTTCCGCCGGCACTGAATGTCCTCCAGTTTGTGTGCGATGCCCGCGCCGGCAGCATATGACAACGCCGGAAGGTCAAAGGATAACCCGCGGGAAATTCAAAATCAAAAGAGTGTTTCTTGTTATTTTTTCTTTGCCGGTTTCTCATCATGGTGGATGAGCCGGCACATATTGACGCACTCCCAGTTCTCGGGCAGGAATTTTCCGTCCGCACCCGGCTTCATGACCGCGTGGCGTTTCTCGCCGCATACAAGGCATTCCATCAGGCCGGTCTTTTCATCGACCAGTTTCATCACGTGCTCTTTCTTAGACATCCTTTTTGTGTCTGAGCCGGGGGATTATAAAGGCATGGAACGGGGACGCTGGCTCACCGGTACAGTGTTGGATCCTTTTGTCTGCAGCACGGGTTCAGTACATGGCAGCGTAGGTCCGGCTGCCTGCTTCTTTTACGTGCACCCGGCCATTGAACCAGCTTGTGATTGGCCAATCGGTCCGATGCTTCTTCCACCACCCTTATCCACCCCATAAACGAATACCTTACAAATGCCGGCTGAAGCGCCCGATCCCCGACTACCGGTGCCTCCTGTCCCATCCCTCCAGTCAGAGGCGCTCCTTACCGAACTCGAATGTTGGCGCGATCTTCTTGCCAGGGATATTATAGAAAAACACCCTGCAGTCACGGAACCTGATCTCAATTACACTATATTGAGAACGATCCTGCAGCTCCTTTTTGTAAAGATCGTTGAGGAACGCGGGCTCGTGGGGCACGGCACGCTACAGCGCCTGTCGCTCACAGACCAAATCCACGATCGCCTCTGTGGTCAGGCTGCAGATGACAGGATCGGCTTTCTCACGGGTATATTCCAAGAAGATGGCAACGGACGTCCGTTATCACTGGCCGGAGACGAAGTCATGCGCACGATTGCCGGACGAATGGAATCATTCGAATTTCCTTCACCGTTGTCCACCATCCCGTTACCGGAACTTGCCGGTGTATTTGAGCAGTATCTGGGATCGAAAATGCGGCTTGCCGAGGGGTACCGGGTCCAGCGTGACCATACATCCATGATCAGGGATGCCGGTGGAGTCCATATACCCCCGCAGCCAGTCGTCAACTATATTGCAAGGGAAACAATTGAACATCTTGCAGAGGGGAAAACACCCCGTGAGGTTTCACGAATCCGCATCCTCGACCCGGCATGCGGGTCCGGGATCTTTCTGCTCTCAGTGTACCGGCACCTGCTCGACTGGCACCTGACATGGTACCGCACATACCTCGTATCCGTCCTTGCAAGCAAAGAGCATATAGGAGCGAACGGGATCCATACGCTGGCATCCGGTCTGCCGGCATATGAAGGGGACAGGGGATCAAAAGAGCCCGATCTTCCTGTCCGATATGGCGGTGACGGGGATCCCTCAAACCCTGATTCGTGGAGACTTTCCCCGTCAGAGAGACAGCGGATTCTCACTACACTGGTCTTTGGATCTGATATTGAACCGGAACCGGTCCACATCGCACGGTTCTTCCTGCTGCTCGCCGCGCTTGATGAATATACGCCCCCGGTCGTGGATCATCCCGATCCCTCCTGGTTGTGCATGACAGCAGGACGTTTGCGGCACACTATCCGGTGCGGCAACACCCTCATCGGACCGGATTACTTTACCCACAAGCAGGAGCACCCGTTCAATGTCAGGGAACGCCAGCGGGTCAACGCATTCGACTGGCGGGAAGCATTTCCGGAGATTCTTCTGGGCGGCGGATTTGATGCAATCATCGGTGCACCACCCGCCCATCGCCCGTTTTCCATGAAGTCGCGGGACGAGTACTTCCAGATGCACTACACAGTGTATGCGAAAACCGCCGGGCTGTACGGGTACTTTATCGAACGGGGGCTGTCGCTCCTGAAGGGGGGTGGCGTCCTCTCGTTTATCGTGCCGGACACATTCCTTCGGGCTCACCATGCCCGCCCGCTGCGAAGGCTGCTGCTCGGACACCAGATCGAAGAAATTGTCGATATTGACGAGACCCGGATTCTTCAAACCACACCGATGCGGATGTGCATCCTGCGCATCACCAAGCGGGGACCCGAACATGCCTTCCTTGTATCACGGACCCAAAGTTATGGATTACCCGCGGCTGATGAATGCCTGATTACTCATCGGTTCGCGGTGGACCAGCGCTCGCTCGATGACGGGGGGTGGACGCTGGAGGACCGCCGGGTTGAGAGCCTGATAAAAAAAATCCGCGGGGCTGGTGCACCGCTCGAGGATTATGTCATGGGGCAGATCGAGCAGGGGACCGTGCACATACGCAACAACCGGCTGGTCATCGATGCCTCGGCCCGGAACCGTTTCATCAGGAAAGAATGGCACTGCAAGAAACTGTTCCGGCCGTTGCTCCGCCCGTCTGATATCCAGCGGTATCGTCCGAAAAAACCGGAGCGGTTTTTGATCACAGCAAAGAATTCCCGCGAGCTCAAACGGTGCCGGGTGGTCTGGACATATGTTCAGTCTGCATCCTTTCCATCAGGTTCCGGTGAGGAGAGGGGGGGTGGGGCACCCTCAGGCAGTGAATCAGTAAATGGGGGACCGGAACATTCCCGGCCATCTGTTGTACCGGTTCCGGTCCCACGGATTCCGAAGATCATCTATGCACCGGTTCAGGAACATCCGGTATTTTCTTACGATGCGGATGGATCGTTTGCAATCACCAGTTCTCTTTTTGCAATCCCGCGGACTGATCCCGTGCTTGCAGCAATCCTGAACTCAACGCTCGGCCGGTTCATCATCACCCACACCTGCCCGCACGGTGAACGCGGGTACCAGCTTGCACCGGAACACATTGGGAAATTCCCCGTCTGCACCCCGGACTTTGACAACCCCTCTGATACAGCCCGGCATGATCGCATTGTCGCACTCGTCACGCAGATCTCGGGATTGCACAAACAATTGTCAGTCGCGGGAAAGGATCAGGAGTGCCGGCTCGTGCAGCAGGAGATCGATGCCATGGATGTGAAGATCGATGCGCTGGTGTACGAGCTGTACGGGCTGACGGAGGAGGAGATACAGGTTATTGAGGAATCTCACTGACCTCATCGGCAAACCTATAACCATCCACAGGAGAGATAAACCAGAGAGCACAAAACAAAAGGAATAGGATCAGCACTATGGATCAGATGAGCTATCGGGTTCTGCTCAGGAAAGAGCCGGAAGGCGGGTATACCGCAATCGTTCCCACGCTTCCCGGTTGTGTTACGTTCGGCGACACCATTGAAGACGCCATCACAATGGCAAAAGAGGCGATCGAGCTCTACCTCGAAAGCCTAAAAGCTCACGGAGAGGAGATCCCGACGGAAGAAGGTGTCCTCGAATACACGGTCATGGTAAAAGCACATGCCTAAACTCCCGCGGCTGACGCCGCATCGATTGCAGTTGTCGGTTTCTTCCCGCGTGTCATTGCTTACATCCCCTGAAGGTGCCTCAAGGATATTTCAGTAAAGAAAGGTGTCCGGAATAATACGCTTTGTGGGAAAAAAACAAAAATACCGGAATGCTTTCGCTCTCTTTTGAGGATCAGTAACCTTATCAGCTCGGTGCAAGAGAGGATCATCGGAATGGATATCACGCAAAGCCTTGAAGAGATCGAAAAGAGCGTGGGGCACCTCTCCCCGGTCCAGAAAATTCTTCTCGGGACTGATGGCTCTGTCACCCAGCTCCTTGAGGCGGCAACCGGACATACCGTCACGATCACGACCCTTGTGCAGGAGGTTATCGGGGCAGATGCCGCTGTGGCAGAGCGCCTCAATATCAGGGAGGGCGAAGCGGTGAACCACCGCATTGTCGAATTAAAGGATGCAGAAAAGAACGAAGTGCTGATCTACGCGGTGTCGCAGACCCCGCTTTCCCGGCTCCCGCCGGAATTCAAAGAAGACCTGATGAGGGCTGACATCCCGATCGGGAAGATCATCAAACGCCACCGGATCGAAGCCCGGCGCGAGATTGTCAGTGCACGCGTATCGCCTGCTCCCGATGAGATCGGCAGGATATTTTCCCTCTGCCGGAACGAACCGCTCCTCTCCCGGCAGTACCGGATCATCCACAAGGGGGAACCGCTGATCTTTATCGAGGAGAAGTTCCCCTACAACCAGTTCCTTGACGAGCGGCGGGTCATTGTCGAGACCCCGTCACGCATCCATGTGTCGCTGATCGACATGCACGGAGGATCCGGACGGGTGGATGGCGGGATTGGCATCACACTGGACGACCCCCGCATCCTGATCGAAGCACAGCAGAGCCCGGTATGTGAGGTTTCCGGGTGCGATAGCAAAACAAGCGGCCAGATCAAGGATATCGCCGCGTCTGTACTCGAAGGTATCCGTGCGGGGAGCAGTGTGGCAATAACGGTACGGAACCTGTACCCCGGCCATATCGGGCTTGGGAGCGGATCCCAGCTCGCGCTTGCCACCGCACAGGCGATCTGCAGCCTCTACGGGCGGACACTCACCGTGCCGGAACTTGCCCGGCTCACGGGCAGGGGCGGCACGTCCGGTATCGGCACCGCGGCGTTCGAGACCGGGGGGTTCATCATCGACGGCGGTCACCGGTTCGGGCCCGGACAGGAAAAACAAGGGTTTGCCCCGTCATCGGCAAGCAGGGGCATCCGCCCGGCACCGGTGATCGTGCGGCAGGATTTCCCGGAAGACTGGAAGATCCTGCTCGCGATCCCGTCAGTCCGTCCCGGCGCCAGCGGACGCCGTGAAGCGGATATTTTCAAACAATACTGCCCGGTCCCCGCAGATGAAGTGTGGGCGCTCTGCCACGAGGTGCTGGTGCGGATGCTCCCCGGGATCGTGGAACGCGATCTCGACCTGTTCGGGTCGTCCATCAACGCGGTGCAGAACCTCGGGTTCAAAAAAGTCGAGCTCTCCCTCCAGCCCCCGCAGATCCAAGGGCTGCTCGGCGCGATGCGGGCAGCCGGGGCTGCCGGTGCCGGT
>JAPKXX010000117.1 GCA_026394595.1 Methanoregula sp.
ATTGAATGCCGTTACCCTTTTATGGTGTGTTCAAGGGTTTATGTTTTACGCCCGAGTCGTTCATAGTTGAATGATGATTCTCCAGATATTATCCTTGCAGGATATACGGCAAAGGAACTGGGTGTGCACCGGGTCAGGAGCCGTGTTCCTTGTCTCCAGTCTGCACCGTCGAACATAATAAAATAGGGTAAGGTGTCATTATATCCCCTAAATTCAACAATGATTTAAGAAGGGGAAAATGACAAAACTTTCATGCCCAAAATGTAACGGAAAAAAGTTATACAAAATGCGTACGGGCAGGAGACGATGCGCTCAGTGCAAGTATGACTTCCTCACATCAACTCCCTCTCCGATTAACGAAGGATCAATGGAGGGAGATCCTCCACCTGTTTCTGATGGAACTGAGTTCGAACTCCATCGTCGAACAGACCGGGCTCGATAAGAAGCGAGTGCTCCGGGCACTCCTTAAGGTACGAGTAGTACTCACGACGGATGTTCCGGCTATCTTCTCCGGTACCGTGGAGGTTGACGAAACTTATCTCTGGGGAGCTTGGAGGAATAAACGGAAGGTTGTAAGGGATACCGGTACCAGAAGAGGTCGGGGAATCTCGAAGCAACCAGTATTTGGCATTCTCTGTCGGAATGGTCAGGTATGGGCAGAGATCGTCGGGAGTGTCGATGAGGCCACTCTTCTTCCGTTGATCACAAAGAAGGTTGAGCCAGGATCGACTGTCTGTTCTGACACCTGGAAAGCCTACACCGGGGTCGCAGCTAAGGGATACGTACACCGCTTGGTCCAGCTGGGGATGGGATCTATAGCGACGGAAAGGGGAATCACATCAACGGATTAGAGGGATTCTGGGGATACCTCAAATGAAAACTCGCGTCTAAAGGAGGTATCTCAAGATCAAGGTTCCCGTTATACATCGCAGAGTACGTCTGGAGGTACATCCATCGGACAAATCCAGAAAGGGTTAAGATACAGAGAATCATCCATCTACTTGAGAAGAGTTAGGGGCAGGAATGGTACCTTACCCTAGATAATTATAAGGAGATACAATCAAAATCGGATACTATGTGCGCCAATTTTTTTAGTCGCTTCATAAAACCGAAACCCCATATTGTCGAGAGCCCCCCGCCCCCTCAAAGTGTTCATGGCCCGGGTATGAGGATCCCGGAATACAAAAATAAACCCTATTTTATCGTAGCGTCGGTGGAAATGGGAAACACTACCACCAAATGCATCCTTACCGGTGTAAACCTTGAAACCGGAATGTCCTACGTAATCAACAAGCATGTCAGCATGTCCCGTGACATCCGGAAACCCAAATCCGGCGAAGCAATATTCGGGGAGACACTCGACGGCACCAAGCTCACCCGTGAATCGGTGACAGAGCTGGTACGGGACACCCTGCTCAAGTGCCATGAAGAGGCGCACCTTGATGTGAATACCGACCTGGATTTTGTGGTCCGTAGTACCGGGGTTGTAGCCGAAATGGAGTCTCCGGATCAGATTGGCGATTTTGTGATTGCGCTCGCAAATGGGTGTTTGATTGCCGGAGTCCCTCCCCGCAAGATGACACCGCCGATGTCAAAAGCAAACCAGTCCGAGAAACTCCAGCCATTCAGTTTTGCGGACAAGGTTGTCTTCGTTGGGGCGGTTGCAGGAGTGATCCCTCCTGTTGGATCGACGGGAGTTGAAATGGTGGCAAATGAGATGGAAGGGGAACTCGCGATGGCGGGGATCAAGGAAGGGGCTAAGTGGACGGATGTGGACTTCCGCAACCCTTGTATTTCCATCGATTTTGGCACTACGCTCGATGGCAGGATCACAAGCGATGTTGCCCGGGAGGCCCAGAACCCGTTTGCAAAAACTATCGGGAACTTCTGCGGACTTGCCGGTGCCATACCCGATGCGATCGTTCGCGGGACCGGGCTTGTCCACGAACGAACGGGGACGGCACTCGATGTTTTTGGTGAACACAGTGTGACGGGAGGATTGTTTAAGGGAGGCAACAAAAAGGTTGTCGATGATTATGTTAACCGTTGCCATAACCATATAGATATCCGGATTGTCCCTCCTGAAAGGGACCGGTTCGGTCGGGTGCCGGTCAACGCACGACTCGCAAAAGAATCAGGAATTGCGATGATCGGGTGTGATTGCGGTATCAACAGTAGTGAGCTGGATGACCTGGTTGCTATCGGGGCTGAACTCTATAAAAAATTTAACCTCGCCACCCTCAACGACGTTGTTGACCGTGTTTGTGCAAGAATGGCACTCCGGCTGATTGATGTGGCGATTGACCAGAATCTCGTACCCCGTAATGCTTCCATCGGTTTAACAGGACGTGCCGCAATATCAGGAAGAAAACCCGATTACATCCTCAAAGGGATTATTGAGCGTAATATTTTTGATAACCCCAATGATCATGTGGTGTTCGTTGATGACGGACTTGCACGGGGTGCCGCTCTGATGGGCAGGTGTATGAACTCTCTTGGCAAACCCAAAAATCCCATAGGTGGAGTGCGTAGCGGCCCCTGTATTATGAACCGAAGGATTAAGATTGGAAAATAACCATGTGATTTACATGACAGAAGAAGCATTGTTCGATATTCTCATCCCTCCTGGGGTACCGAGAACGATTATCACAGAAGTCTTAAAAAAATTCGATGTCCAGATCGTTGAACGCAAGGAACGAATCATGTTTGCTAATATGGAGGGCGACGAACGTGAACTCCTCGCGTTCCGGGGCAAACGTGAGATCATGGAGCAGGTTGAAACATATATGCGCCAGCGCCTGGATGATTTTGTCAAGGGAGATTGATCTTCTCAAGGGAATGTTATTCTTTTTTCAGAAGTTTTATTAATAGTGCCTTCTGGGCATGTAACCGGTTTTCCACCTCATCCCAGACAAGACTCTGTTCTCCTTCAATAACCCCGTTACTGATCTCCTCCCCCGTGTGTGCAGGCAGGCAATGGAGTACCCGGACATCTTCGGAGGCATGCCCAAGCAACGCCTCATCGACCGTATACCCCTTGAACGCCTTCAGGCGCTCCACACGCTCCCCCTCATCCCCCATGGAAATCCATGTATCGGTGACGATCACATCGGCATCCCTGACCGCGTCATAGGGGGAACGGATAGATCTGATAATCCCCCCGATCTCTTTCGCCTGCCGGAGGATCTTTTTTGAAGGGGAGTAACCCTTCGGGCATGCAATCGAGATCTCCATGCCGGTTAAAGCCGATGCCAGAATAAGGGAGTTGCAGACATTATTCCCGTCTCCGACCCATGCAACCCGTAACCCGGCCAGTGAACCAAAGTGCTCTTTGATGGTCATGATATCTGCAAGGATCTGGCAGGGGTGCTCAAGATCGGAAAGCCCATTGATTACAGGGATGGTTGCATTCCGTGCAAATTCTTCTATCGTGCTGTGTCGGTTAGCACGGATCATCAGCGCAGAAACATAGCGGGACGCGACTCTTGCTGTGTCACGAATATTCTCCCCTCTCCCAATCTGCAGATCTCTTGTGTTCAAAAAGAGCGCATGCCCTCCCAGATCGTTCATCCCGACTTCGAACGAGATGTGGGTTCGGGTCGAGGACTTCTCAAAAATCATTGCCAGGTTTTTTCCTTTGAGGATTTCATGAGGGATACCCTGAGCACGAAGCGCTTTTAATCGGACGGCTTCATCCAGGATCCCCTCAAGTTCCTCCTCATTTATATCGAGAATAGAAATAAAATCCTTCTTCATCGTAAGTCCCTCATATGGTCACAACGTCTCGCGAGTAATTCAGATGTTCCAATATCCCTGCGATGCCGGACACGACCATTCACCGATATCGCAGCGTTTTCGGCGCTCTTTTCTGCTTCTTTGAGTGTTTTTCCGATACCCACAAAGGCAAGTGTCCGCGAGGTCTGCGTGAACAGCTGCCCCTCGCGATCCTCAACATTTGCATAATACAACAATGCCCCGTTGGTTTTTCCGATGGTCACCGGGTCGCCGGCATTAGGGGCATCAGGATAGCCTTCTGGTACGATATATTTACAGACTGTCGCAGCATCGTCGAATGTGACACATGAGGATGAGAGTGAACCATCAGTAATGCCGGTAACAATATCTGTGAGATCAGATACCAGCAGTGAAAGGACATCCATCGCCTCGGGATCTCCAAACCGTGCATTGAATTCGATCACCTTCGGGCCTTCAGCGGTGTTCATGAACTGACCATACAAAATACCCTTATAGGGATGACCGATCCTGCCCATCATCGCTACGATGGAACGCATGATCTCGAGTGCCTTGGCATAGTCAGACGGGGTGACAAACGGGAGCATGTGATCCGGCATTGAATAGGAGCCCATTCCACCGGTGTTTGGTCCTATGTCACCTTCAAACGCACGTTTATGGTCCTGGACGAGGGGCATGGGGACAAGACGGGTGCCATCGACAAATGCCTGCAGTGTGAATTCCTCTCCAACCAGACGTTCCTCGAGCACTACGTTCCCTCCCAGCTGTTTCACATAAGCAAGGGCACCGGTACGATCGATCTGTTCGCCCATAATCCGGACCCCTTTTCCCCCTGTGAGCCCTATTGGTTTTATCGCAAGATCCCCATCATAATCTTTGATGAACGCTATCGCATCATCCACGCTATGGCAGATCCGGTAACGAGGGCATCCTGAAATATGGTGCCGATCCATCATCTCCCGGCAGAAACCTTTGTCGGTTTCCAGCCTTGCTGCCGCCCGATCCGGGCCGACACATGCGATACCGGCTCTTTCAAGGTCGTCCACAATACCAGCTTCCAGTGGGGCTTCAGGTCCGATAAATGCATATTCAGCCCCGACGTCCTTTGCAAAACCTACAATCCTTGGGATATCGGTCTCCATCGAGATTAGCGCCTTTGATGCGAGGTGAAAGATACCCGGGTTCTTGTTTGCCATGACCGAATACAGAGTGGCGTTGTCGGAGCGGGAAAACGCCTGTGCAATTGCATGTTCGCGCCCTCCGCTACCCACCACGAGTATCTTCATATCCGTACCTGTGAGTTTACGCTAATAATTGCTTATCTCTTCATCAGTTCGTGCGCTTTTACCAGTGGGAGGAGCCGGACACCATTTCTCTCAAGCATCTCTGATGCTCCCTGTTCACGGTCTACAACGGTGACCACGCGATCGATGTGCGCCCCTGCTTCACGAAGCATCTTAACACCATAAAGAGCGGAACCCCCTGATGTTGTCACGTCCTCGATGAGTAGAACGGACATGCCGCTGACATTGCCAATCACGATATTCTTCTTTCCGTGATCCTTTTCTGCGCTGCGGATAATTGCATAGGGTTTCCCGCTTTGTAGCGAAACGGCGACAGCAAGGGGAACACCCCCTAGGGCAATTCCGGCGACAACATCAAACTCGCAGGACTTTGTAATGTTTTTTGCGATACTCACAAGGAGCGGTGGGTGGGTCACTGCAGACTTAATATCGATATAGTAACTGCTCTCTGCTCCCGACGCAAGGCGGAACGAACCGAATTCAATGGCTCGGTGAGCGATAAGATCCCTAACTAACCGTTTCACCATGGTACATCTTTCACTCCTATATAATAACCGATTATATTGACTACCCTGTGAAGGACAGGGGTGATAATCAGGATAATGAGAAAGACGGGAAGCGTGATATTTGAAAACAGCCAGCCCGGGTCGAAGATAAGCATCAGGAGGAATGCCCCGGCAACAAGGTCATACTGGTCAGCGATGAGCCAGCGCTCCCCCCGCTTCTTTCCCAGCCGGCGTTTGACATAACTTTTGCACATATCTCCTAAAAGCGCCCCGGTTGCAAGGACGCATACGGAAGTGATTGTGTGAGAGGGGAGCATCTCCCAGCTGAACCTCGCGGCAAGATACATCTGAAGCAGACCGACTGCAACACCGGTACAAACCCCCAGAACAAAACCCCGGTAAGTCTTCCCATCACCGAGTATCCTCTTCCCATCGGGATATGTTCTGCCAAGATCAATGGGGGTGCCTCCTCCTAACAGCGCAGCAGTCGGATTTGGGATATATGACGGCAACATGATCCAGACTGCCGAAAGCAATGGTATTATGAATGACTCAATACTAATAATGTAGCACTCCAATACCTCTAATAAACAGCAGATACCAACATTAAAGTTACTCTATCTGGATTTCTGGCCGAGAATAAAAGGGGGGATAGGGTGTTAATCAAAAAAACAAAGAGTCTCTGCCCCGTATGTAATTCCGTAATATCTGCAGATATTGTCGAGGAAGACGGGAAGATCTGGCTGAAGCGTTCCTGCAAGGATCATGGGGCGTTTCGGAACATTTACTGGGCTGACCCCCTCCTGTATCACCGTTTTGAACAATATGAGGCTGTGGGAAGCGGTGTCCTGAACCCCCAGAACATTACCACCTCAAATAATTGTCCATCAGCATGCGGACTCTGCAGCAATCATCGTTCCGGTACATTACTTGCCAATATAGATCTCACAAACCGCTGTAATCTCGACTGCGACTTCTGTTTTGCCAATGCCCGCGCCTGCGGATTTGTGTATGAACCTGACTTCAATGAGATCGTCAGGATGATGGAGCTTTTGCGTGCCGAAAAACCCGTGCCAACACCAGCGGTCCAGTTCTCTGGTGGCGAACCTACAATGCGGGATGATCTTATCGAGATCATTAAAAAGGCCAAAGAGGTGGGATTCCCACAGGTTCAGATCGCTACTAATGGTGTCCGTCTCGCCAGCGATCGTGGTTTTGTGCAGAATCTGAAGGACGCAGGACTGAATACTGTTTACCTTCACTTTGATGGCATTACGTCAGAAACGAACCCGTTTTTAAAAACACACGTGAAAGCGATTGAGAATATGAAAAGCGTGGGGCTCGGGTGCGTTCTGGTACCTACGGTAATTCGCGGAAGAAATGACAGCCAGCTGGGCGCCATCATCCAGTTCGCTGCAGATCATATCGCTGTTGTGCGTGGGGTCAATTTCCAGCCTGTTGCATTTACCGGTGCTGCAAGCGATGAGGATCTTAAAAACCGGATCACGATCCCCGAGGTGCTGGCAGGTATCGAGGACCAGACCTCGGGCGTCATAAAAAAGGATGATTTCTATCCGGTACCATGCGTCCTTCCCTTCTCAGATCTTGTTGAGGCATATACGGGTAAACCCCAGGTCAGGTTCACGGCACACCAGCACTGTGGCGCCGCGACCTACGTCTTTGTGACCAAAGAGGGGATTGTCCCCGTAAACCGGATGGTCGATGTCGACAGCCTCTTTGAATCGATTGAGAAAATGGCGGAGACCTTAAAGAAGGGTGGCACGATCAACAAATACAAAGCGCTCATTGAAGGAGTAAAATCAATGCATGACTCCGTGAAGAAGGGTGAGCAGAGTAACACCGCTGAATTCTGGAAGCTGATTGGAAAGACCCTGATCGGGCAGAACTTCGATGCTCTCCGTGAATTTCACTGGAATGCGCTTTTTATCGGCACCATGCATTTTATGGACCGTTATAATTATGATCTTGAACGCGTGCAGCGTTGCTGCATCCATTATGCAACACCCGATGGGCGTTTGATTCCATTCTGTACCTATAATAGTGGTCCGGTATACCGAGAGCAGGTATGGAAAAAGTTTGCAAAACCAATAGAATAGAAAAAAAATCTCTTTTTCACTGTCCGTAAATCAGGGAAATGGCAGGTCTACCTGTGTCCCGTGCTGCATGGCAATCTTTGCGATTGCTAGATCTTGGATTGCAAGACCCGTGGAATCAAAGATCGTGATTTCATCAGAAGTTTCACGCCTCTTTTTTCCGATGACGATCTCACCGAGAGTTCCTGCAATCTCTGATGGGCTGAATAATCCCTGAGAGACGGGTACGTTGATCTCGCCGGAATGGATTGCCTGGGCCGGGTCATCAACGAATACCCGTGCACGTCTGATAAGTGCGGGAGCGAGCTCTTCTTTTCCCGGTGCATCCGCCCCGATTGCATTGATATGGGTTCCTTCATGGATCCATTCATTCCTTATAATCGGGGTTCGTGAAGGAGTGGTCGTTACCAGTACATCGCAATCACACACTTTTTCTATTGTCATGGCATGGCAGGGAAATTCCATGAACCTGTCCGCAAATTGCCTGACGTGCTGTGGATCACGGCTCCAGATTTTGATATCCTTGATTTTAAGTTCCTGCCGGATTGCTTTCACCTGGGATTCTGCCTGCCTGCCGGTGCCAATAATACCAAGGATCACTTCTTTTTTTGGTGAAAGATATTTACAGGCGATTGCACCAGCCGCACCCGTCCGCATATTCGTCAATCTCGTTGCATTGATAACCGCAAGTGGCTGACCTGTGGCAATATCCAGGATTACCGTAAGCGCCATTACGGTTGGAAGTCCCTTTGCCGGATTGTTCGGATGCACATTGACAATCTTCACTCCTGCGATCGAAAGCGAGGGAAGATAGGCTGGCATCGTGCGGAAATCTCCCTCAGGAAGTGTAATATAAAGTTTTGGAGGCATCTGCACGAGTCCTTTTCCATGATCAGCAAATGCTGCCTCAACTGCTCGGTTGACCTGTCCGAGATCCAGTCCCATATCTGTATCGGTGAGATACTGCATATGTGCGATCATCGATATTCAAAGGATTTTAACTTACGGTTATGAACTACTGCATGCTCTGCTCTGTGATTAAAATCGCATCTAAAAAAAATACATTTGGTTGATTTTAAAATTATGAATAATCCATCTCTTTGAGGGCTTTATCCGCCAGCTCCTTCATACGGGCGGAGATCCTGCTCGACGAGGTATAATCTACATCCTTCATCGCGTTGGCGATCTCGTTTCCCAGCACAAAGATTGCATATTTATGCTCTATCTTACTCTTATGTTGCTGACTGGGAGAGATCTTCAATGACATATATTGGGAAAATTTGAGATTCGGGTTAATGGATTCGAGGTAGGTTTTGATGTCGTAAAGCATCTGGTGAAGCTGGATCAGTTCATCTTTATGCACCGTACCACATCCCGGGTGTAGAGTAGTGTGAGTGAAGATAAATAATTTGCTTGGGTTCGTCTATGAACCCATTTTGATCAGCCTGATGTTTAACGGGCGCTTTATGATACCCTTGAAATCACGGGCTGCAACATACTCGAGACCTCTGGTGACGAGACGATCAAGGAGTTTCTGGTCCACCGACCGGTCAACTACAAGGCCGTTTACTGCGTTATCAATACTCTCAACAACCTTTTCCACCTCATCAGGTTTTGTCTCCCTTACCACTGAAAGATCGGTGGAGAGGAACCGTGCAATCTGGTGACCTTTGACATCATCAATATGATCCCGTATACTCTGGGGAACGCGAAGGGATCCTTCCCGGGATCGTTTTGAAGATAGCGGGTTTTTCCCCTCCTTTTCTGGGAACTCCCCCTCATTTATGCCCCGGGATACTCTCAGATCCTGCGGCAGTTCAGCGGTGTTCTCGAAATACCGCTCCCGGACATATTCAACAGGAACTTTATTACGCAGGGTTTTGATGACCTCTTTTCGTGTCATGTCCTCGACACTCTTATGACGTGGCGAAAGTGCGACGAAGTCAATATCTGCAACCTGTAAAAGCTCGCGCAGGATCAACTCCCCCCCGCGGTCACCATCGAAAAATGCAGTCGTGGTCTTTTTTTCGCAGAGATCGATAACTGTCTGTGGGATGCTGGTGCCTTCGACAGCAACAGCGTTTTTAATCCCATATCTGAGGAGGTTGATGACATCTGCCCTGCCTTCAACAATGATGATCGCATCAGAGTCAAGGACATTCGGACCAGCGGGCATCCTCTCTTCACCGATGGATCCAATTTTTTCGATCCGCAGGCTTTGCCGCACATCATCAAGGAGTTCATCGCTGTCGATTGTGCCATCATCAAACCTGTCGATGAGGATCTCCTTAGCCCGATCAACAATCTGCCTGCGCTTGATAACACGGATATCCTCAATCGATTCAACGGTCACCCGCGCGGCGCAGGGGCCGATGCGATCGATTGTCTCAAGCGAGGCTGCGAGAATCGCCGTTTCTGCACGGTCAAGTGACGAAGAGATCAGCATCTCGCCCTTTGTCTCGCCCTTCTTGCTTGTTATCTGGACATCAATCCGTCCGACACGTCCAGTCCGCTGGAGATCACGCAGGTCAAGGTCTTCGCCGAGCAACCCTTCTGTCTGCCCGAATATGGCACCCACTACATCGGGTTTCTCGACCACCCCCTCTGCAATGAGGCTGATGTGAATAAGGTACTTGGTAGTATCCGGTGAATACAAGTAAACGCACCCCCATGGATCACGCGATGGATGTAATGCCTGATCATAGGTATAACTAATATATATCGTGCAAAATTATTTAAAGGATCTGCTGGTCACACCGGTTCCGGTTCATAAAAAAAGATACACGTTTAGACTAGGAACTGCAGCTTGGATAAAAGATCAGGTTTTTTCATGCCAAATATAATTACCCTCTTACTCTGGGATGTTGTACCGGACTGGATTTGCACTGTATTTTCTGATACATTAAGCGTCTGTGCAATGAGTGTAATAACGGCCCGGTTTGCCTTCCCCCCGCTTGCAGGTGCTGTTACGCGGCATCCGATCGTTTTTCTCCATTCATTAATCCCTGCCGGGAATGTATTCTGGCTACTGTGGGCAGTCACTTCTATTGTGATGATTGTGCCGTTTTTGGTTTCGGTTACCACATCAGCAAGAGAGGGCATATTTCCACACTCATAAAAGAAGGATATGTTGCCCGGCATTAACACACATGGATCACCTGTGGCTTGCTGCCGTTCATCACCTGTGAATTAACCCTCTGCCGGGCAATGCCTGTCGCGCAACCGGGTTGTCCCATGGATCACATCCAGGCATTCGCCAATCGATCACCCGGGGACCTATGGAAGCGCTGATATCGGCACCATTTCACCTGTGAGTCCTGAATATTTAGGTTTTAGGGTAAGAACCGTAATGGAACCGATAAATAGTGATGTTATGGGATATACCCGCTGCCGTGAAACCCCCGGGGCGATCCCGTAAGGAAGTCCCCATTACGATATACTGTTTTGCCGTCCATGACGACAAGAACCGGAAAAGCTGCCATCCGATTCTCAAAAGGTGTCCAGCCGCATTTACTGTGCAGGATGTCAGCACTGATCCGGACAGGTGTCTTTGGGTAGAGTGCAAAGTCCGCACGGTTACCAACACTAAATCCTGGTTTTTGGATGCCCAGAAATGCCGCGGGATTGGCCGATGTTTTATCAATAAGCGATCGTAACGAGATCTTCTTTTCCAGCACCTGTGCAATGAGCATGGGCACCATGGTCTCGACACCGGGAATGCCCGAAGGGGCATCAGAGAAAGGGTCCTGCTTTTCGTTGATGGTATGGGGGGCGTGATCTGATGCAATCACGTCAATTTGATCCCACTTATCCCACAGCGCCCGCCGCTCCCGCTCTGTTCTCAGCGGGGGGTTTGCTTTTCCGAAAGCATCGTTTTTATCAAAGGACTCAAGAGAAAGAAGGAGGTGGTGGGGTGTTACTTCGACGGAACCCGAACCCGCTGCCGCGTCCACGGAAGCAGCAGCTGAAAGGTGACAGAAATGCATTCGGCAGTTCGCCCGATTGCATTTTTTGGCTGCGGATACTGCCTGTACTTCCCCCTGAACAGACCGGGCCTGATCATGGGAGATGAGGTCCGTATCAGGTACTGGTGCAATCTTCTCTGCATGGATTGTCGCAAGTGCCCCGAGTGCACCGATCTTTTCCAGTGCCTCTCCGAGCGTAGCCTCACCAATTGCTTCCCCATAACTTGAAGGGGCGAAAAACGCTTCCCCAAAAGCGATTGCCCCGGCATGCCACATCGCTTTGAAGTCTGTTGTGGCTGTTACTGCGCTGTTAATCGCAAAATGGCAGACTGAGTTCACCTGCGCTTCACGCAAACGATGCATAAATGCATCCACTGTTGTTATCGGCGGTATGGTATTGGGCTGGTCAACGACCATCGTAATACCACCTGCAAGTGCACTCATGCTCCCGCTTCTCCAATCCTCTTTGGACGATTGAATCCCGCCGCGCATATGGACATGCATGTCGATTGCACCGGGAATTACAAGATATGGGGAGCAATTGATGGTCTGGTCAGATGATAGTCCGGCACCGACATGTGTTACGGTTCCCTGATCGATCGAGATATCTGCCACGCGACCTT
>JAPKXX010000004.1 GCA_026394595.1 Methanoregula sp.
TGAGGCAGCATCTTTGTGCAGGTAGACCTTGCTTTTCACGCGATAGCGTGAACAATCATCGGTAAACCCGGTGACGTAGACTTTGCCGATGCCTCGGATGCGGAACTGGAATGTATCGCCCTGCCACATGCTGTCGACATGCCGCCGCTGGAATCGTTTACCGGCTGGCTGGGGTTTTGCCTTAATGCGAATGAGAAGTCCATGTTTCTTGAGGATACGATGGACTGTTCTCCAGGAACAGGGGAGGTTGAACTGGTGCCTTATCCGTCGGGCTCCCCATGCCGGATATTTCTCTTTAAGACGGATAATTCGTTGTTCCAACGATGGTGATGTGGCTCGGGGTGATCGTTTCGGCCCGGTCTTTTTCGGTCGTAATCCGTTCTCCTTATCCTGACGATGTGACTGCGCCCATCGTCTCACCGTTCTCTCAGAGATGTTATATGTCTCTCCGATCTCTCTTGCACTTCGTATCCCTTCTTCATAGAATACGACTGCTTTGGTCCTGATCTCCATTGTCGCTTTCACCCGCAAGCACCTGTCCGGTGCTCTTGAAAGCGGACATAAATACTGTCACTATTTTAGGACAGAAACTCTGGCACGCTACAATTAGTATTAGAAAATAGGGGAATCCAATTCCTTTCAATACACACCATTTGATAACGCGAAAGTGTTCTTCGATTGTTTTATTTTTACGATGATTAGATGATGTAACATCATTCTTTTGAATAATTGTCTGATTTTCATTTTTGGATTCTGAATCTTTTGTCTTTCTTAAATCCACGCCACATTTCCCACAGAAATGCGTATGGTCAGTATTTATGAATCCACAAATATCACAGTCGATTGCCATAATAATAAAAAGGCGAATAATACATTTTTAAAGGTGGCGTTGTGGTAGATGATCAAAATACCCCATGAGAAACACGCAGCTTACCATGAGGCGGGGCACTCCGTCGCGTACATAGTAATGGAGTTAGATTTCGGGGGTGCAACCATAATCCCTGAATATGATCAAGAAGGGAATGGTATTACAGCTGGACACACGATACCCCTTACACCGCCAGCAAAATTTGGAATGAATGAACACGGAATCGTTGATTATGCTGGTCCAGTCGCAGAAGCGAAGTACCGCCATTGTACAGTATTTCAGTGTTTTTGTGAAAAAAGCGCAAATGATTTAGCGCACGCTACTGAGATGCGTGATAAATTGATTGCATTTGAAACCCTTCAATGTGCGGCGGGGGGAGAGCCGCCGGAATCAAAGAGAGACATAGATTTGCGATTTGAACATAATGCTAAATTGATTATTAATAGGCATTGGAATTGGGTACATGCGATAGCCCAAGCGCTTTTGGAGAAGAAGACATTAACTTATGACGAAATCATTGATATTATCTAACCCCTCCTTAAGGGGACAAGTTACTACATATATTAAGCTGTCTCTGACCACAAGGATATGTGCGTGCCTTGTTTCCAGGGTCTCCCGGGTCATCGCGGATAATGATTCATTTCCCTCCGGTCACATTGGCCACTGCACCGGAGATTGCGGCCTTCACTGTTGATGTTTGATTCGTTATTGGTGTTTTATTTGTGCATCCACTTGTCCACACCAGGGAGATTACAACAATAATTACAAAAATGGGAACTATCTTTCTCATAACCAATTCACAACGCGGGAATATTAGTTGAGAGTATAATATAATTATCGAATTAATTTAGTAAATTATTAGAATACTACATCCAACATTCCGGGCACATCCAATCCAACTTTTCATGTCCTCAAAACAGGGTTTTTTTAAAAACAAACACGATGTCACTTTACACTTAATTGAACCTAGTGGAGAGGGACAATTAAACTTGTAGACAATATTTGGGATACGTTACTCCACAATTTAAGATGTCTCTGACCACTAGGGCAAACTATTTCTTTAACGTCAGTGCCATATTCTGACAATGGCTGAAGATATTCCTGATATTCAAATGTCGAAGATCATTGAAGATATGTGTAAAAAATCGGAAACATTTAAAAATTTTTACACAACGGAAATTCCGAAATTAAAGGGAAAACAGATTTGTTGGAAATATGATCCTAAACTTGTTGCGGATGGCTTCGCTCTCCATCCAGATGGTGAAACATCAAAAAAATATGAAATTAAATTGAAGATGCATCCCACTGAATTGATGAGAAACAGCAATTATTTTCTTATCGCTCATGAAATCGAGCATCTCGTACAATATGAAAAGGGTTATCCTACGATAAGGCTCCATAGGATTATTCTGGCGGTTCTCTCTCCTCATCATGCAAAGATTGCGGCTTTATTAAATTCGATAATATTTGATTTTTCAGTTAATGCTAAATTAAAAGAATATGGCATCGAAATTCCTTTTATTTGTTTGAAACCGCCAAACGGAGATAAATCGCCTGCTTATAACCTCTCTTATATCTTTCGTTATATTTTATTCCGACGTTATAGCCTTCTTTTAGATGAGGGATATAAAAAGAAGATTCAAGAATGTTTAGAAAAATACAATGACAAGGATTTAGTTACTGTTGGTGATAAAATATTTAAAATAATTAATTGCTCCAAACTTGTCGATACTGAAGGGAATATCAATTTAGATCAGGTTAAACCTGTTATTGAGGAGATATCTGCAAATTTAAAGGAATTTTTCTCACTTCCCTCCAAATTTAAACTGACTGTCACACAGTACAGTTGTTATATAGATATTGCTCCGACAGAAGTATTTTAAAATTCGTCACTGCTCGCGGTGGCGCTGAATGAGTGGCAAGCCGCTCACCATTTTAGTGATTCAGAGACATCCTAAATTGTGGAATAATTTATCCCCAATATGGTCCACAAATTTAATCATCCCTCTTCACCAGGCCCTCAAATATTTGTTACTGAAGATCCCGGGCCGATCGATCCGATCTTCGGATCCAAGTCCATCCCCGACCAGTTCCTTCATCCGGGTTGGCTCTTTCCTTTAATTCAAATTAACCGAAAGGATAGGGTGGGCAGGATATTTTTGTAAAAAAAACAAATGAAAAAATAGGCTATTTCATGAACAGGTGGTCCCGTGCCTGGCAGGGCAACGTAGAGCAGCCGCTTTCTCTCCGCGCGCTCCTTCTGGCGCTGCAACTCCCGCAGCATTAGCATCACCGCACTCTCTGCCATTGCGTAATTCTCCGCCGGGTTCGGGACCTTTACCCCCACGAGCAGCGGGTTGTCGCCGATCATGATCGGGGGATACCGTTCGCGGAATGCCTGCCCCATATCCGGCACAAAGACGATGGGGAACTCTAAGCTCTTTGCCGCGTGCACGGTCATGATGTTGACTGCATTCTCCGCGAGGGCATCGAGCGGTGCTTCATCCTCCCGCTCGTCCTCGTCCATCGCCACTCGGAGATCGGCGATGAAATCAGCAAGCGCGTACGACCCCGCCTCTTCGCGTGCCCGTGCCATTCTCCCAACGTGAACAATCCGATCCTTTGCAGGGTACCAGTGCCGAATTGAAGTTCTCCGGATCCTTCTCCATCGCAGACATCGAATTTTTTTCCATGCACCACAGACATACCATGATGCAGTTCTTCAATCACTTCCAGATAATGTCAGGGTCGGGCGGGGTGAAACTGTTACTGCATAGATTGCCTCAAAACAGGCTCTATTTCCGTTTACCGCATACATTTCACCCATCAGCAGAGACTTTTGCCAACAGAAACACAATGGCGGGGGTCTGCCGCCGAAAAATCATAAAATTTTGACTGAGATCTGTCTAATTCAGATTTGGACACACTGTCTCAAATCCCCGTAGCAGCACTTTAACACTGACGGTCTAATTCTCTATTTTGTTATTATTTGGGCTCTGTAGAACTCGTCTGCATTAATCATAATAGAGAATGATGAGATTACGCTTGAGAGATTATAGAGAATCACTTTTTTTTGATCCTTGCTCCTACGTTGCTAAGATTCGGATTGTATGTCCTGATGTGGTACAATTAGCCACGTGAGTCCTCGGGAAGCATGGTAAGCTGCTATCACCTTCCTTCCTTTACACGGAAACTGTTTTTTATGAAAATTTACTGTTAAGAGCGAATGCTTTTATTCAATATGTCATTGTATTGATCATACGATACCGTCAGGTTCGAGACCTGAGTGACATGTGCAAAGAAATCATTTTTTCGATTGAAAAAAACCATACAGCCGCTCAATATCGTACTTTAATCGGAATGGACGCCAGAAGTTCCCCGCCCTTTCGGAACTCCACCGTGTAATTCCCGACAGACAGGTTCCGACCGGCATTGAAGTCAACATTCCCCTGTCCACCATGCCTTACATCGAAGGTCTCTTCGTGGACTACATGCCCGTCAGGTGCGATCAGGGTTATCCTGATGGCGAACCTGCTGTCATCCCTGATCTCCACGACAGGATAGATGCCGCTTTTTGATGTATATTCAAGAACGGGAGCCCCGATCTCGCGGTTTGAGACCTGAAGCCTGCTGTCCTTTGTGGGGCAGACTGCACCGGCAACGTCTCCTGTCCCTCCACAGTTGCTGGAACTGTTCCCCCCTCCCTGTTCCTGCGTCTGCTGTCCTGATCCAAAACCCGGTATTGCTAGGATAAGGAGTACCGCAACAACGACCACGATGAACATGAAGAGAAAATCAACCCCCCGGACCTTCCTACTCACCATAAGGTAGATCACCATCAGAAACGCAGGCAGGGCCACGATGCAGAACGGCGGCATGAACAGTACTAGAATAAAAAACAAAGGGTTCATGCCGCTCGACGCTGGCAGCAGGACAAACCAGACCAGTAAAAATGCCAGCCCAACTCCTAATTTGACCCTCCTCCATCTTGGTGAGAACCGTGATGCGGCAGGCCCGGCGGCACCCATTTGTTCCTGCATTCCTGCCTCACTCGGTTGACCTGCTGCGTTCCGTTTGGCTTTTCTCCGTATGACCAGATAACCGATGACGATAATGATGAAGAGCACCAGTATAATGATCGGAATCGGCAACGAATCGTTCCGGTTTTGTCCGGCCTGTTCTGGGCCCTGCTCTCCCGTTGCAACGATCCTGATGGTGGAAGTCCCCTTTTGTACCGGGTGTCCTCCACCTCGGTCAAATTCATAGCTGTACTGGTAGTCCCCCGGCTTTACGGTGACCGGGATGGAAAACGGTATGGTGACCACAAGAGGTTTGCCGCCGGTCTTGTACTCGTACGGTGGAGCGGGTGTGACTTCATAGATACCAACCCCCACAATATTCATGGACAGGAAATACACACTGACATCCATATCCCCATCATAGCTGAGGGTGAGTGTCCCGTTGTCACCCGGGTGGTAGTGATCCTTGTTCAGTTCATAATGGATACCCCACTGATCAGCGGTGACTGCTGAAGGGAGAAGAAGAACCGCGATTAATGCAACGAAAAGACCTTTCATGAACGCACTGGGAATTGTTTTATTCATGCTGTTCTCCAGTATTCGTCTCTCATTTCCCCGCCCCGGTCTTCCGCTCCCGTTCGAACTCAACATACGAATACACCACCGTATAGGTTGCAACCGCAATCGCCGGGATGAGGATGAATAGCCACGCATAAATCCCTGCCAGGATACCGATGAAACTCAACGCCCCCGCCAGTTTGAAGAGCGTCGCACCCTTCTGGTGCGTCTTCTTCCAGACCATTTCGCTGCTCATTGTCCAGGGGGTGCGGATGCCCACAAACCAGTTCGGCTCCGCATGCTCCATCAAAAAACCGATGTACACGAACAGCCCCCCGATCATGACGGGCATGGTGAGGTTGGGGCTCACATGAATCCCCAGTCCCCAAAGGATAATCTGCAGCTGGATGAAGAAGAGGAACGCTGCAAAGACAAGGATGAACCCCTCGTAGTAGTCCTGAAATTTCTGGTAATTGTTTCGGAGGGGATCGATGCGGGGAGAACCGTGAGCAGGGTGCAAAACCCGTACATGAGCAGGGGGATAAGGGCGAGTCCCCAGAACTTCGGCATAGTGCCGTTCAGGTCTCCCGCGGCATTCCAGTGTGAAGCCACAACGTCAGGCATCATCGGGTATACTACAAGTGTCATCACCGCAGTCAGGATGAGCACAAGGGCGATTGCAGGGCGGATCAGTTTCATGCATTAAGATAATTGTTAAAGGAATATGAATTACCGGCTGCATTTGCACCGAAGTTTAAAAAATACCTGGTCTCATCCAAAAAATCCAGCAGTTAAGCCGGCACACGTATCATGGTTACTGAGGTACGTGAGTCCTCGGGAAGCATGGTAAACTGCTATCACCTACCTTCCTTTTACAAGGTATTTTGTTTTATGAATGTTTTTGTTGAGAGCGAAGCAGATTTTTTTAAAATAAATACTGACATCTGTTAGTATTTTTTAGAAATCATTATATTATCAGGACGACCAGTCTTATACATGGCAAGGCAAGCGGTAAAACCACACGATGAACCCACTCCAGTACCCAAACTGGTTAAGTTTCTTACGGGGTATAGCAACGCCAGCAGCAGGGCGGGATATAAAAACGCAGTCGAGAGTTTCCTGCGCTGCATATATGGGATGAAAAAGGTGAATATAAAATCCGGTAAGATTCCAGCTCCAGACTATAATGCACTCTTTGAGATGTATCTCATTTCAAAGCGTGATAACGATGCAGACTTTATCCAATTCTCTGAACATTTGATAGAAACCAGACCTGCATTATCAGCAAAGCAGTCTATGACGGCGATTCGGTACGCGATGACGTATCACGGTGTAAATATCAGCAAGGGAACCAGTCAGGACATACGCCGTGAAACTATGAAGGGCAGCGCGGCAACGGTGGACAGAGTACTTAACACCAAGATCATCAATGCAGCGTTGCAGCACACGACAATTCAGTGCCGGGCACTTTTTTTATGTTTGGCATCGTCGGGGGCACGCTTGAACGAGATGCTATCAGTCGGTATAAATGACGTCGACTTTAATAGCCACCCCGTAAAGATGACTTTTAGGGGAGAGAACACCAAGAACGGGAAACAGCGATATACCTTTATCAGCGACGAAGCAACGGCAGCAGTTCAGGAGTGGCTAAAGGTTCGTGGACAATACATCGATATGAGCAACGCCAAGAGCAAGAAACTGATTGAGATGGGGCGTGCAAACGTTAAGACTGCCAGTGATACCCGCCTATTCCCGTTCAGTGATGCAAGCGTGACAGCATGGTGGAATGATGCACTATCAGCAAGTGGAGAACTTACAAAGGACGATGTGACCGGCAGGAACCAGTTACGGATTCACGGATTCCGAAAATTTTTCTTATCCCAGATGAGTCTTATCGTCAGCAAGGAGATCCCGGAGTTTCTTGCAGGACACAGTGCGTACCTTTCAGGTTCATACAGAAGATATGACGATGAAACCGTTGCAGCGGAATATTTGAAAGCGATGCACATGGTGAGCATCACCGGGAGCAAGCAGGTAAAAGAACTGGAGAACGAACTTAAGGAAAAGATGGCGGAACAGTCCGCCAAAACCGAAAAGCACGCTGATACCCTGATGATGGTGATTAGCGAAAATATGAACTTGAAAAATCAGATGCAGGTAATGCAGGAACAGAACGTAGCACTCCAGGAGCGATTACAACAGATCGAGCAGGCATCAGAAGAACAGCGCGCGGCCATGGATAAACTCAACCACCTTGCAATGAACCTTACTCCTCAACAGATCGCAGCAATCGCCGGGGTGCTCGCACAAAAAGGGGAACTGCGGATTGAACCATCCGTAACACCACGACGCTAAAGTGCAGAGTCCTCTTTCTTCGGCAAAATCTTTTTTAAAAGTTCCGGATAGTTGATTTGACCATTTCGATCCATAAATTCATTAATGAGATTTGGATCCTCCTTGTACGCAGTGCATGACGGTTTCTTCTTCATCTGACGGGTAAAACGTTCAATAATTATTTCGTGGGGGTTACCACAGCCCATTTCAGTGAGAAGCTCCTGCGCGATCATAAGCTGTTCGATTAAATCATGAATACACAACATCCTTGCGGCATATGCGTCCTCCAACCCATCCCGTGTAGCGAGCCATTCTTGCCGATATTCAAACGGGATCCGGTAAAAGGTTGCCTGACGACCCCTCTCCTGATCCATCTTGCGAACTCGTTTATCAATTACGAGATCCTGAAAGAGATCGTCAAGCAGCCGGTAAAATGTTGTTTGGTTTTTGATGAGTTTGCCTTCTCCCACGAACTCATCAAGAAGTGTCTTGACCCGGACCCACCCGACCTCTGGTTCTTTGATTTTTCGTTCAGTATCTTCTTTCCTTACCTTCTCCAGCTTCTCAATGAGCTTCCCGACATATTGTTTCGTTTCAGGGTTACGGCGGCCCTGAAGAAATTTTTGTATTTTCCGGCGAGCCTCTTCTTCTCTGCGCCCCTCCCATCCCCTTTTACCCGGTGTCATGAGAAGTAATAGTAATTACTCACACTTAAACTGTGTGTTAATACTCACGTATTGTTAATACTCACTTATGTAGATTATAAGTGTACTTTTTATGCCGGCAGCGACAATGGATATCTGTTAGTGGGGGTAGCTCCACCAGAGCGCCTGCCTGACACGGGACAACCATATGACAAAAACAAATGCCCGGGGCTCCGCAAAGGGCCGACAACGGAATGAAAAAGGCGACGGGATAGAAAGACCGGCGGCAGGCCCGGTCAAAATCCCCCGCCGTGTCATAGCGAGTCTTCCGGTGCTCTACCAGGCATTTTGCGAGGTCATGGTCCGGGACGGCATCGTCCAACTCGTGTCCGAAGATATGCTCTCTGACGAAAAAATGAATGAAGGAGTTGAAAAAAATGACAATAACCAATTTGTCTGATGATAAAAAAGTATCTCTGCGTGACCTGCGGATTGCTGATATTAATCAGGACGGTCTGGTTGTTCGAGGCCGGAAGGAATACTTGGCGTATTTGTCCGGCCAAAGGATCACACTCCGGCGGGCAGTGTCAGCATTCTGTTATGATTGCCAAGGGTTCTTTGCTGACGGCCGGGCGCCTTGCCCGGATGTTCTTTGCCCACTATGGCCATGGTCGCATTTCAGAAACCAGTTAAACAGAAAAACTCCCCCCAAAAACTCATCATGTTTGCATCAAAACTCATCAAAATAGCGCGAGTTTTAAACTGAACGGCAAAGGCCCTGATTGATTTTACACATTGTCAAACATGATACTAAAAAAGGGCTAATTTCCAATTATTATAAATTTCAGTTCTGTAAAAGTGCTTAATCAGCCCAAGTTCTGTTGCGTTGTCGGGACTTATGCTATTTTTTATGCTTGAATACCGAAGGATCATTTCTGTTAAGTCCCATCAACGCAACAGCACCAAGATCATCTGAAGCAAAGAACAATGAGAAATTATTCCGGTTAAATTATTCTGCTTGTACTCAACAACAAACACCAAAAGAAACCAGCTCCAAGACCAATACCATACGCACCGAATAGGTCAGTTGATGCAGGGAAGAGCGCCAGGACTGCGCCTCCCCCAATTACTCCAATGAGTGCAACTAGATGACTCAGCTGCATGCCATCTGTACGGTGACGATTGATGATATACACATACCATCCTATAATCGCGCCAAAACAGCCCGCCCCAGCGAGCTGTATGATCGAAACACCGGAATCCATATTTTTCCTGTACTGCCAATAATTGTAATCATCATACTAATAACCATTCAATACCACTCCACTTTCTGGAATGGCATGTAGAGATCAGGGCCTCCTGGTTCTTCACCAGCCATTGTTTAAGATTTTCAGCTGATGACCGACCTGATTAGTTCAAACACTATGTGTAGAGTGCCACAATTAATGTCCGTTTTGTTGACAGAGTTTTTGTCCGCTTTTTAGATATTTTCTGTTTTTATTGAAATTGATTTCGTTATGATAGACTGAAGCTGGAGTCATCCAGCCAAGGATCTCCTGCTTGCGCCAGTATGACAACCTTCATCCTTCACTACCACAACACGATACATATGCTCGACGCCCGCGACCTGTTCAGTGAGGCAACCGAACTTGTAGAACTCGGTCGGTTGGACGAGGCAGTCGCCCTATTCCAGGCACTTCTTAAAACAGATTCCAACAACGCCACTCTCTGGAATAACATCGGGATTATCTTGTTCAGACAGGGAAAATACCGCGAGGCAGTGAACTCATTCGGTCAGGCAACCGACGTCGACCCCGAATTCACAAACGCATGGTTCAATAAGAGTCTGGCACT
Organism: Methanoregula sp.; assembly: GCA_026394595.1. Taxonomy (GTDB): domain Archaea; phylum Halobacteriota; class Methanomicrobia; order Methanomicrobiales; family Methanospirillaceae; genus MVRE01. The sequence goes on from JAPKXX010000004.1 coordinate 10,278, forward strand.
GGTGAATCTTGGAAAATACCTTGAGGCGATTCGTGCGTTTGACAAAGTATTGAAGATCAACCCCCATGACGAACGGGCACGCGAACAGCGGGATCTGGCACAGAAGAAAATCATGGAATCCATTAGTTTCTCCCCGCAGTCTACGGAGAAACAAACGAAGTTGTGCAAGTGAGATACTGGGTCCTTATGCAACACAGCACTCACTACCGACATAATACCACGCAATCTTTGCCGCATCAACAAAGCCTTCGGCATTGAAGTTCCCCATGATATCCACGGCGGGCACCAGTCCCTAGAGCACTCTTTTGATGTAGGCAGCCCGGAAGCGCCAAGGAAGGACCAGTTTTTGTTTTGTGGATGCTGATGTGACCCGCGTCGATGTGTAATAACGGGTTTATGGTTGTTTCTACAAAGCCAAAATAAATATTCTCTCTTTTAACGGATGCTTTCGAGCTTCTGTTCGAGGACGTCAAGCCCCTTCTTGATGTCTTCAAGGTTCTTGCCACCCGTGAGAATGATCTTTCCTGA
>JAPKXX010000043.1 GCA_026394595.1 Methanoregula sp.
ATGGCTGCTATCGTGATCGGTGCAGTTGCCGGTGTTCTCTGCTATGGTATGATGCTCTTCCGGATTAAGAAGGGGCTCGACGAGAGCCTTGACGCATGGTCAATTCATGGCATGGGAGGTCTCTGGGGTGCTCTTGCAACAGGTATTTTTGCTATGGCAGCAGTGAACGGAGCTTCAGGGCTGATTGAGGGCAATGTTCACCAGTTCATTGCAAACGCTGTTGGTGCATTCTCCGCGGTGATCTATGCGTTCGGTGTTACATACATTCTGGCGGTAATCATTGACAAAACGATTGGGCTGCGCGTTACTGAGGAAGAAGAATATGTTGGGCTCGACATAAGCCAGCACGGTGAGCGTGCCTGAATGTGATCATCATGAAAATGGTAAAAGCAATTATCAAACCTGAGCGGTTCGAGTTCGTGAAAAAAGCTCTTGAAGAAAAAGGGTTCATCGGTATGACAATTTCCGAGGTCAAAGGGAGAGGTGAACAGAAGGGGATTACTCTCCAGTACCGGGGCGGTCTGATGACCGTTGATCTCCTGCCAAAAATTCAGCTGGAGATTGTGGTCAGGGACACAGATGTCGATAACCTTGTTGCAACAATCACTGAAGCGGCCCGCACAGGAAAAATCGGTGATGGCAAAATATTCATCATTCCTATAGAAAAGGCAATCAGGATCCGTACAGGTGATATGGAGACATAAGTATTGTAGAAACAGCATATAAGATCAAATTATTTTTCAATGCTCCGCGTGACCTGCTTCTCTTGGAATGCTTGTATAGATGTGATGCAAGTATACGATGAAATCGGTGAACGCTGCGACGTATGCACGACCATCCGCAACATTATTCACATCATAGTTTTTCTTTTCCATGACATGGCGAAAGCGGTGCCTGAAATCATGTTCCTGAGTCTTAGGGATAAATCCGATTATTTCCTCTGCCTCACCGGTCTCAATCACCCTCTTCACCTTCGGAACGACCGACCTCTCATCAAGTCCAGCGAGATTCATGCAGGTATATAGCGTTCCCTCACCGGCGCGGTGGAGCCGGTTTACAGTCTCGAAATACCAGTCAAAGGCGATATCCTGCACATCCTTCCTGTCTCTGCGTTCACATACCGTCTTCGCAAAAAGGTTTTTCAATTTATTCTCGGACGCTTCCGGAACCCAGATCAGGACATAATTTACATTGCCTGTATCCAGTGCCATCTTTGCTGCGTCCATAACAGATCCATTTGTTATATCATAATTTGGCGGCATATTCATCTACATCATCTGGGCGTTTTTTCCGATACAAATCTTACATACCACAATTTTTTTTTAATTTTCTTTTCCTATCCGGTTCTTTCCAGATTTTTTCTTAAAAAACCGTTCAGCAACTGCCCGGCACCATGAATGACTATTAGCGAGAAAGACATCTGTATCATGAGAGATCTCATCTCTTTTTGCCAATGGTAAATGCCTGATCCAGTTCTGGACAAGATCCGCTGTTATCTCAAAATGGAACTGCAATCCGGTTGCAGAACCGATATCAAATGCCTGATTCCTGACGGTGTGACCTTCACAAAGAATCCTCCCGTTAATGGGAATATCAAATGCCTCACTATGCATCTGAAATGCTCTGAACGTGGAAGGAACGTCCTTTATTATCCCGGTTCCGATACGTCGAATCTCATGCCAGCCCACTTCCTCTTCGCAGGCAGACACCTTCCCACCAAAAGCATTTGCAATCAGTTGTGCACCGAGACAGATACCCAATACCGGGATTCCTGATTTTACAAATGAACGGGTCCACATTTTTTCATCAGCAAGATAGGGATATGTCCTCGTATCGTTCACACTCATCGGACCGCCCAAAATCAATACATGGGTTGCATTGATATTCGGGACCTCGTTTGTTTCAAATAGTCTGACGTAATCGAAAGGAATGTTCCATTCCCTGCAGATTGTTTCGAAATATCCCATCGGTTCTTCCGGCGTGTGCTGGAAGACGATAAGATGCAGTTTATCCATTTGATTTCACATTCATTATGAATTTTTTTGTGTTGGCATTGCAGTCCTTTGAAAAAATTGTATTAAATATCGTATAATGCCCGTAATTTCGTTTCAATTCGCGGTGAAATGTGGTAGTGGCCGGGTAACGAAAAAGATCCGTTATCAAACTTCACCGATTCTTCAATGTCTTCATCACTGATCCCATGTTTATGGTGATCTACCATTTCATGGAAAAACACCTTGCCGCCACCATGAACGATTCTGCACAGGCAACACCGCTCATCACCTGCTCTGACATAGTAGTACGAAGAGCCAATCAGAGATTTGCGATAGTCCTGCAACTGTTTAAAGATAAGCTCGTATTCAGGTTCCGACTCATCCAGCATTACATAATGCGGCAGCGGAGCCATGCCGGTTATTTTCTTTACCTTTGGCATTTCTCAAACCCTCCATTTTATCCCTTTTCCCCTCACCATGTGCTGTGTTATTACATGACTCAGGTACGAAGGAAATGTTCTTCTATACTATTTAAATATTATTAACAAAGAAAAAAATGATATCCAATGATTTTCCGGAGTAGCAGATTGTTATCTAGTATGCGAACAGATATTTTGTGTACTTCATGATACCGTGGCTCTCCAACAATTTCCGGCATTTCAAACCCACCGCGGCAATCGCACTGAACGCCACAAGGCACATGAACAGGCTCGAACGGAAGAAACTTTTCTCACCAGATATCGAACCGATGCGGACTGCAGAGGGCAGGTGGTTCGAAGCGATCATCTACGAAATGTTTCTTGACATTTCGAAAAAATCCGACCGGATCAAATATCTCGCACGCAAAGGCTCCGATGCCCCAACGGTACGGGAGCTGGCCAAAATCGGGCAAAACGGGATTTTTTATTCAAGATATGGCGACATAGTGATCCGTGGCAACGGGCAGGACTTAGCTGAGTTCGATCTGCTGATTGTGACAAGCGATAATGAGGTGGCGTTTGCCGAAGTCGTCACCTCGCCCTCAGATCTCAAAGAGTTCGAGCAGGAGATTCATTATAAAAAAGAACTGCTGGGGTATCTCTACGACCAGAAAAGGGTGCCATTCTTACTCATCTCCTCATTTGATATCTCAAATTATTCAGTTGTCAAACGGCTCGCAAAAGCAAAAGAGAATGCGATTATATTCACAAGCTCCTGCGAGGAGATCAAGAAACTTGTCAAGCATTACCGTCCCCGGATCCTGTATACAAAACCGGAAAATCATCCCAAACTGGTGCTTGCCACCCAACTCACATTTAAAAAACCATTCGATTACCGAAAATTCCATGAAGAGGTAAAGAGCAGGATGTTTTCACGCATTACCTATAATGGACCTGAACAAAAACAACAACCTATTGCCGGCACGGATGGGCTCGTGAAGAAAGTTCTGTACGGGGCACTTTTTCCCAAGGCAATTAAAGCGGTGTGCGAATCATACGGAATGTCGGTGAAAGGGAAACGGGTCGAGTTTTCCGAATTTCCCAAATTGTATTCCAAGGCTATCATCGCAACCGATCTTCCGGGCTATGAGCTTATCATTTACCTGCGTTCACGCCAGAAGAAGGAGTATCTCAAGATGATTCAGGTGAAGGATGGTCACTTCAAGTTTGAACGCATGACACCCCCAAAAGTCGGGTTCTTTCTCTGGCTTGAGTCCCTCGAGCCAACACTTGGTACACAGATAACGCTCCAGATCCTAAATGCATTCACAGTAAAAGAGCCGGTAAAAAAATAAAGATCCAATATAAAAAAAATGTCCGGGATATGCACCGGGACAGACATATCCTGTTGACTTTTATTCAGTCGAGAAGTGCGCCCATGGCTTCGTCATACCGTGCTGCCATAACGTACTCAATACCGGAGACCATCGAGGCGTCCTCAGTAAGTGCCATAAGGTCGTCACGGGAGATTGTCGAGAGCCGGAAGTTCCTGCTGCCCGCCATGATCTGCTGGAGCCCGGTCCTGAACTTCTGGGTGTAGGTGTAGATACCCACTGCTCCCATGGGGATCTCCTTCATGCGCGAGCCGTACTTCTCTTTCAGCTCTTCGTAGCAGACAAAGATCTCCTCAATGTTGTTGCCGTACTTGGAGACGGTTTTGGGCAGGTCCCCTTCCTTAACCCACTTCTCAATGTTCTTTCCGACCATACCGGGTATCATAAGTCCTCTGCCCATGCAGACTGCTTTGAAGTACGGGCTCCCCATTGCAAGAGCCTTAAAGACACCGGGTTCATCTGAGAAACCACCTGCCATCGCGAGATCAGGTACTCTCATGCCCCTCTTTGAGAGTTTTTCAGCGAAGTCATATGCGAGCGCCTGCAGGTAGAATGTCGGGATTCCCCACTCATTCATCATCGGCCATGGGCTCATGCCAGTCCCGCCTGGTGCGCCATCGATGGTGAGCAGGTCGATCTTCGCTTCGGAGCAATAACGCAGAGCCATTGCCAGCTCGACCATGGAGTACGCGCCTGTCTTGAGCGTGATCCGCTTGAACCCGATGTTCCGGAGCCGGTCAATCTCCTCCATGAATCCTTCCTTGGTTACAAACCCGAGCCGGGAGTGCCGCTCGAATTCCTTGATCGCCCCTGCCTTGAACGCAGCCTGGTTTTCCTTGACCGTGGGATCGGGAAGGACAATATAGCTGCGTTTCTTGAGTTCGATCGCGCGTTCGAGTGATTTAACCTTGATCTCACCACCGATGCACTTGGCACCCTGCCCCCACTTCAGCTCGATCGTGTCCAGGTTGTGTTTGGAGAAGACATACTCCGCGGTTCCAAGCCGGGTGTCCTCAACATTCATCTGGACGAGGATCTCTCCATAGCCCTCGTGAAATTTTTTAAATACCTCAATCCGGCGGTCCATCTCCGGAGATTTCTTGACCTTTCCCTTATTGTCGCGTTCGAGCTGCGGGTCAACCCCGCAGACATTCTCTCCGCAGACGCAGGTGATGCCCGAGATCGCCGCACCAATAGCAAAGTGCTCCCAGTTGATCCGGGCAATATCCGTTGAACCTAGTGCCCCGGTAAAGATCGGGAGACGCATTTTCACCTTCTTGCTCCAGCCATAATCGGTCTCGGTGTTCACGGATGTGAAGACCGCTGTATCCGGACCGATCTCGGTTCCCTCAGGAAGCCCCTTTGCCCCTACGGCATAACCCTGGATGTTGAGGTGCGAGTAATCAATCGGGTAGTTCTTGTCAGCACCTGCGGTGATCTCGCCGAACGGACCGGGATACAACACTTCCCTGCCCCTGAACGATGAGAGCCAGATCTCGCAGCTGCCTTTGCATCCGTCAATGCAGCGGGTACAGATGCCGGACATCGGAACTACATCCCGTGAACGGTTTACTGTCCCGGTTGCTTCGTTTGCATTTGGCTGTCGAAGATTCATAATAAACTCCGGTAAAGTATTCTGAAATCCTTCAATTATTTGAATACATGTCTGAGCGAGAACCGGCTCAAACAGAATAATTTTAATCTATGTTCATTAATAAGCGCTTGCTTTCCACCCTATCTTAAAGATTTCGCTTTTTTGATCACACATTTGAAAAAAATCCATTGAAAATCCTTATTTTTTAATGAAAAAGTAAAAAAATAAAAAAGATTCAGATCCGGATCAACTCGTATTGGCTCGAGCCCATGCCAAGCTCTTCTGCGTACCTGATCTGACGGTACCCGTCCGTTTCATCCCATGTGCCGCTGAACTTATCCTGGCCTTTCTTATGGTGCTTATTCAGGAGTGAATCAGAAAAACCGGTCTGGTCATTGACAAGATCAAACGATGCAGCATCAATCGCTACCGGATCTTTAGATGCGAGGATCCCGATATCAGGCACAATTGCTGCATCGCTCCACGGGACACAATCACAGTCAGGTGTGATACGCGTGAGAAAACTGATATATCCAACCCTTCCATCTTTTCCCTTGACTGCACCGTATGCATACTCCACGAGCCTCTCGATAAATTGGGGGACCTCAGTTACCCAGTCGATATCGATCGCATGTTCGGGACATACCGTCATACACTCAAAGCAGCCTATGCAACGGTTCTTGTCAAGTACAGACCGCTTTTTTATCAGCCTCACTGCCTCCTTTGGGCAGGCTGCCACGCATTTCCCACACCCGATGCACCGATCCGGGATCATGAACGGGTGTGCCTGGTGCTGCTCCATTTTTCCTCTTGGGGGTGCACACCCCATCGCGAGGTTTTTAATTGCTCCCCCGAAGCCTGACACCATATGCCCCTTGAAATGCGTCATGACAATCATGCTGTCTGCCGCCACAATGTCGCCTGCTATTGCTACACGTTTGAAATGCTTTCCTTTGATCGAAACCCGCGCAATATTAGAACCGCAGAGACCATCAGCAATAATGACCGGTGCTCCGGCTACGGAATAATCAAAACCGTGCAGCACCGCGGTGGTGATATGGTCAACTGCATTCGATCGGCTCCCGAGATACAGGGTATTGGTATCAGTGAGGAACGGCAATGCACCGCACTCTTTCACCATATCGACAACCTGGCGGACAAAGACCGGGCTGATGTATGAATCGTTTCCCCGCTCCCCGAAATGCAGCTTGATTGCCGTTCGATCGCGCTTTGTGATCAGGGAGGAAAAACCTGCACTCTGGAAAAGTTTTTTTACCTTGGCCACTGTGCTCGTGTTCTCGTCCCGCGCACGCATGCTCGCAAAATAGACCGGACTGCTCATTGAGAGCAACCCCTCCTCAGGCAATCGTTATCGTTCTTCATATCTATATTCTCGCTGGAAGATGGAAAATATGGTAACCGGGAAGCCTGTTTTTATTATCAGATATGAAGATCAGAAAGGAAAATTACAGGTATTCATCCCGTTTTCGTGGAACGGGTGTATCTTTCTTCCAGACCTTGACATCCCGCGCACGGTTGAAGTAGATCCTGGACTCCTCTGCCTTGCCCATTTCCTTTAAGCAGACTCCGATGTGATTCCATGCGCTCGCGTTATTGGGCAGTTTGTCGACTACCATGTGGAATGTCTGAAGCGCGGCATCAAGATACTTGTTGTCCAAATGCATCACACCAATCTTCTCGAGCGTCTCACCAAGGTCAAAGAGCACCTCTACAGAATCCGGGGCAAGTTCGACAGCCCGCATAAACGATTTGAGCGCCTCGTCATATTCGCCGAGTTCCCTGTAACAGATCCCACGATCGTTCCACACAAAGGGTAGTTTATTATCGATTTCCAGTGCTTTATCAAACGATGCAATCGCTGCACGGTAATTTCCTTCACGTCCGTACAACAGCACCCCTTCTTTGTAATAGGATACAGCCCTGCCCACGATCCGGTCGAGCAACCCTCCCCCTGCCGGTTCATTACTAACCGTTGCCGTTGCTTCAGGAGCAGGTACGGGTACCCCGGGCGTTTCATCGGGAAGCGGAACATCCCTGACGGTTGCAGTGATATCCTTTACCGAAGCGACGGATGCGATAAACGTTCCCCTGCTGTCATAGAGGGGCATTGCCTTCATCCAGAGAGTCCATGGCCTGCCGTCTGCCTTTATCCCTTTGGTAACCCCGATGATCGGGCCGTTCTTTTCCCTGCTGACAATGAAATATCTGTTTTTCTGGATAACATCGTCTTTTTCAAAAACGAGATCGATCAGCATCCTCTGCTTTTTACCAAAGAATGGTTCGGCATAGATAAAGCTCCCCTTTTTTATCATCGAGGAACCCGGAATGCCGGTGAGCTGTTCCATCGCTTCGTTCCATGCAATAACCTTGCCGTCACGGTCGATCGCAAAGCTAGGGTCTGACGAGAAATTCAGCGTATTTGCAAGAATTGTCTGGGAGGTTCCGGTCGAACGCCATGCGAGTCGCCCGTCAACCACTTGGTAAATCCTGTCCAGTATCGTACGTAATTCAAGATCCGGGTGCTCCCCCTTTTTTATAAAAAAGTCTGCGCCGTTGTTGAGGGCTTCAATAGCTGCATTCTCACCCCCGACACCGGTAAAGATGATAACCGGTGTCGTATCCCCCCGGGCTCGGAGAATTTTGAGAAACGCAATACCGTCGATCTCCGGCATATCGTAATCAAGAATAATCGCATCATACTTATTCGCAGAAAGGATACTCAGTCCTTCATGTGCCGTGCGGGCAGTGCGGACCTGGGCATTACCTATTCGTGAAAAAGATTCCCGCATGACTTCCAGCAGCGCGGGTTCATCATCAATAACAAGGACGGAGAGCATAAGGCGGGTTCCTGACCGGAGCACGGAATGTCACGGGTGTGATTATCCGGTTAATCCATTATCTCTTATTCGTTCTATTTCATTGCTTTTATTATATGAGATTTGGTTCCTGAAGTCAAGTAGGGTATTCTCAGTATTGATACGACCGATCGTGATTGGACAGTAAATCTTCAAATGACAGATTCCCGTTTGCGCATGAATGTTCTGTCCTTGTTAGCCCGTATGACATTTCGCGCCCGTTCAAACGCATTTCGGGATTCTTCCTCCTTTCCAACCTCTTTAAGGCAGACTCCGAGGTGGTTCCAGGCATTCGCATTATTCGGGTTGATTTCCGTGACACTGGCAAATGTGCGGATTGCGTATGCGAGGATCTTGCCTTCACGGCGCAGGACCCCGATCGTTTCGAGCACCTCGCCGAGATCATACAGGTACTCCTCGTCCTTTGGCGCCAGTTCGAGTGCCCTCTCGAAGCTCTTCTGCGCCTCCTCAAATTTGCCCATTTCCTTGAAGCAGAGCCCCCGGTCGTTCCATACATGGGCCAGGTTTGGATCGATCTCAATTGCCCTGTCAAAGCACCGGATCGCCTCATCGTACTTCGTTTCCCGGTAATAGTAACGGACTCCCTGACGGTAGGCTGCTTTGGCTTTACCGGTGATACGATCAATAAAGCTCCTTTGTGGTGTAATCGTTTCGCCCTTTTGAGTAAGAGAAGCGGACTGTTCCGAGGGCGTTTTCAGCGCGACAGCGACTAGGTCGGTGATGTCACGAACCGAGCTGACTGCCCCGATGAACGTGCCTTTGCCATCGTAGAGTGGCATCGCACGCATCCAGAGGGTCCATTCTTTTTTATCAGGGCGCATTGCACGGATCCATGCGATCACCATTCCCTTCTCTTTGCTCACGATGTTGTAATTACTGGCAGCGATTTCCTCATCTGATGCAAAGATTAGGTCAATAAGCATCGGTACCTTCCTCCCAAAAAACGGAACCGCGTACTCATGGTCGTTCTTTCCAACCATCATTTCCGAAAGAACGCCACTCAACTCCTCCATCGCATTGTTCCACCCGACAACCTTTCCCTCACGGTCGATCGCAACCATCGGGTCCGGTGAAAAGCTCATGACATCCGAGATTATCCTTTGGGATGTTCCCAGCGATCGGCCCACCGAGCGCCGGTCCCGTGCCTGCTGAATCATGTGCACGAGCTCGCGGAATTGCGTCCTTGGATCATCACCTTTCTGCAAAAAGAAATCTGCACCGTTGTTGAGCGCCTCGATCGCGGCGTGTTCGCGCCCCACCCCGGTGAACATGATGATTGGCGTGGTATCCCCTTTTGCCCTCAGGATTTTTAAGAAGTTGAGGCCTGTGATTTCCGGCATATAGCAGTCGAGGACGATAGCATCATACTCCTTTTTTGAGACCATCGTCAGCGCATCTTTTGTTGAGGAAGTCGTCTCCACTTTCATGTCCCCGAACCGCTCGAGGAAGTGCCGTATCAGGTCAAGCATGTCAGTTTCGTCATCAACAACAAGGACAGAGAGCATAGGATTTCCTGTGATCGTATATTACATACGACGTATGGATAAAAAAGATGCGGGGGTTATTCCCGCTTGCCCATTTCGTGATCCAGATAGAAAAGATGCCCCGGCACATCCCCGATGGCTTTTATCTTTGCGAGGATCTCGCTCACATGCTCCTCTTCTTCCACTTGCTCTTTCACAAACCACTGGAGCATTTCAAACGTCGCATAGTCTTTCTCTTTGATTGCCAGTTCGACAAGAGAGTTGATAAAACCTGTAACCTTCTGCTCGTGGGCATATACTTCCTCGAAAACCTTGCCGGCTGATGTCCACTTGGATTTGGGCGCCTCGATAGCGAGTAAATTCGTCTTGCCACCCCTGGCGATTATGTAGTCATAGAATTTGAAGGCATGCGTCTGCTCTTCCTTTGCCTGAATGCGCATCCACTTGGCAAAGCCCTTCATGTTGGCGGTCTCAAAATATGCCGACATTGCGAGGTACAGGTAGGCAGAGTAGAGCTCGCGATTGATCTGCTTGTTGAGCGCTTCTTCAATAGTCCTGCTTATCATTCTTTGATTCTTCCATAACTAACGAAATGTTATTCTGTTCTCTCTTAATGCTTTCGAACGGGGCAGATAATGTAACGGATTTGGTTTTATTCTGAAATTATTGAGTTTTTTGCTATCACAAATGCAATCATTGAGACTTAAAAATCATGAGAAAATTAGGAGAACTCAGGATGTACCACGCAATTCAGGCATACTTGGCTGGATCAGAATCAAACTTCTTCTTGCAGCCGGGGGCGCAGAAGTAATATTTCTTGCCCTGATAATCACTGGTGAATTTTGCCGTCTTCTCATCCACAGTCATCTTGCAGATCGGGTCAATCGCCATACAACACCTCAGTCATCTCCCTTTCTTGGCCTCGGGTATATATCTTTTCAGGAGAAGTGAAAGGCTGACCACCGTGACAGAGCTCATTGCCATGGCAAGCGCGGCCAGCTCCGGCCGGAATGTGATACCGAAGAAGGGATAGAGTACCCCGGCTGCAACGGGGATGAGTGCCGTGTTGTACGCAAATGCCCAGAATATATTGCCTTTGATCCGGCCCATCACTTTTTTCGATAACTGGATCGCAGCAACCGCATCGGTCAGGTCATCCTTGATCAGCACAACATCACCACTCTCGATAGCGACATCGGTGCCGCTGCCAATTGCAATCCCCACGTCAGCCTGAGCGAGCGCCGGAGCGTCATTGATTCCGTCACCGACAAACGCTACAGTCCCGCCTTTTTCCTGAAGAGATTTTACCTCAGCGGCCTTGGTCTGGGGTAGTACTTCAGCGATCACCTGCCCGATCCCGGCCTCGCGGGCAATCGCATCAGCAGTGCGCCGGTTATCGCCCGTGATCATGACAACGGAAATGCCCATCGCCTTCAGCTGGCCAAAGGCAGTTTTTGAGCTCTCCTTGAGTGTGTCAGCAATCCCGATCACGCCCGCCATTTGTCCCCCGGCAGCGATGAGGATTACAGTCTTGCCCTCCATTTCAAGTGTGGAGATGCGCGATTCGATATCATAAGAAACCGGCACCATCTGTTCCTGCATAAGCGCCCGGTTGCCCACCAGCACTTTTTCGCCAAGCACCGTTGCAGAGACACCTCTCCCGCCAAATGTATCGAAATGCTCCGCAGTTCCGATATTCACCTTTCTGCTGTCTGCTTTCCGTACGACCGCCAGTGCAAGGGGGTGCTGCGAGTTCTTTTCGACTGTGGCGGCAATTGACAACAGGGTTTCTTCCGAAATCCCAAACGTCACAAGATCGGTAACCTCCGGTTTACCTTTCGTGAGCGTGCCGGTCTTGTCAAAGATCACGGTCGTCACTTTTTCCGCGACCTCAAGGGCCTCGCCGTTCTTGATCAGGATGCCAAGCTCAGCACCCCGCCCAACACCTACTGTCACAGCAGTCGGGGTGGCAAGCCCGAGAGCACAGGGGCAGGCAACCACAAGTACTGAGATCAGTGCGGTCAACGCAAACAGCAACGTTGAGTGCAGGACAAAGAACCATACAAGGAATGCAATTGCTGCGATGCCAAGGACAAAAGGAATGAAGTACATAACTGCAGTATCGGCAATCCGCTGCACCGGGGGCTTTGAACCCTGTGCATCCTCAACCAGCCGGATGATCTGGGCAAGCACCGTTTCTTTCCCGACTTTTATTGCTTTGATTGAGAGCACGCCGTTCTGGCTGATCGTTCCCCCGACCACCCTGCTCCCCTTTATTTTGAGTGGCGGGACCGGTTCTCCGGTAATCATCGCTTCGTCTACATAGCTTTCGCCAGCGACAACTTCACCGTCAACCGGCACCCTGCCGCCCGGCTTCACGATCACGATATCGCCGGCAGCAACGTCTTCCACCGGGATCTCGGTTTCCGCTCCTCCGCGGATCACAATCGCGCTCTTTGGCCGGAGCCCCATCAGTTTTTTGATTGCCTCTGATGTCCGCCCCTTCGCCCGCGCCTCGAGATAACGCCCGAGCATCAGGAACGAGGCGAGCATGATGGCGGTATCATAGAACATGAACTCATGGGTAAGGATAATAGAGAACGTACCCATCACGCTTGCAATGTACGAGACTCCGATACCCATTGCGTACATCACGTCCATGTTCAGCGAGCGGTTGCGGAGCGCCATCCATGCAGCGCGGAAGATCGGGTAGGAGACGTACACAAAGACCGGGGTTGAAATAACGAGCATCACATACGCGAGGGTGTGCATCGGGATGGGAAGCGGGACCCACATCGCGAGCATGAGCGGGATGCTCACCGCAAAGCCAATAGAGAAGCGGAGGAACTTATCGTGCAGATCTTTTTCTCTTGCTTTCTTTTCAGCTTCCTCGCTGACTTCCCCTGATATACCCAGATACTGGTAGCCGGCATACTCGATAGATTTTTTCATCTCGCCGATATCGGACACCGTTGGGTTATATGTAACATACGCCATCTCAGTCCCAAGGTTCACAGTTGCTGAAACGACGCCGGGAAGCGCCCGAAGTGCAGCTTCGATTGTCTGGACACAGGTAGCGCAGACCATACCACCGACTTTGATCATCACTTCTTGGTTCACTACATCGTAACCGGCATCGTTAACCGCTTTTTCAAGGTCGGTAAGCGAGACCTTTGCAGGATCGAATTCAATATGGGCAGTGTCGGTACCGAAGTTCACCTGCGCTTTGGTGACGTGATCGAGTTTTTTTATCGATTCCTCGATATTTATGGCACAGGTAGCGCAGTGCATCCCGGAAATTTTCAGTTCGGCTTTCTTTTTTTCCGGTTCAGGCATAACTCCTCCGGTCTGGTGATCTCCTGTTCCTGAATATCCTGCTGATCGTACTAAAGGGTTGTGAAGGACCTGATGATCTGTGTTATCCGGTCCGTTGTGATTTCCCGTTATCATTGTTCAAGCTGCATCCCGATTTTTATGCTTAAAGGATAAGCAGGATGACCGATAATCCTGTACCGGAAATGTATATGGTCATGAAGATCCTTGCCCTGCACGGGAGCCCCCGGACAATCCAGAGCGGCACACGAAAACTTGCCGGTTTCGTGCTTGCCGGTTCGCAGGATGCCGGTGCTCAAACAGAGATGATCGATCTCACCGATTACCGGATCACGCCCTGTACAGCGTGCGAGGGCTGCAGGCTGACCGGTATCTGTATATATGATGATGACGTTGCCGGCATTATTGCGCGGATGAAAGAGGCAGATGCGATCATCCTTGCCTCACCCGTTTATGTCGACAACGTGACCGGCCAGATGAAGGTCTTTATTGATCGGCTGGCCGATGCGATTCATTACCAGGTGCTGACCGGAAAATACGGGTGCGCCATTGCGACAACATTTGAATCAGGCGGAAACGACGTGGTCGCGTACCTGAACCATGTGCTGAACTACCTTGGCGTGATCTCGGTTGGCGGCATCAGCATCGCAACACAGGGAAATTCTGGGGCGATCGATGCAGCTGAGCCGGACGCACTGACGCTGGGAAAAATCCTTGCCGGCGCGATCCTGAACGGATATTCCGATCCAGTACAGGAAAAAATGCTTGCCTAGAACCGGGGGTACTTCAGAACGATCGTTACGGAGAACCGGGATTTCCGCACCAGTGAGTATGATGAATGGGTACGCAGGGGATAGATTGAATGAATCTACTCCCCCCTGCGGAAATATCCGTTATTTAGAGTTATTTTGATAAAATACTCAATTAAATTGCCTGTTATAACACTCCCAAAAACACGGCAATAGCAGGCTTCTGTTGGCATATATTTCCAAAAACTGGCATGGCATCAGGGAAAAACCAGAGCGAGCTTAAAACGCTGCTAAATTGCATGATTTTATTCCAATTAAAACGCTTATTTTGGCAAAATAGCTTCATAAAACAATATTTTCTGTCGGCGTGGACACCGCTTCCACTGGAGAGATATAGCGAAAGACGGGTTAAAAATTCGGGGCCTTTATAGGGCGTATTTTGGCAAACCGGGCAAAATTTGGATCAAGGGTCGCAGGAGGTCTCAGATGACACAAGGATCCTTCCTGCTCATCACCATAGAGATGCATCCCATTTCCGGATGGAAAAAAGTACTCAATTCTGTTCTGTAAGGAATTGTTTGTACTCCCCCAGCAGCGCCGCCCCGTATGCCTCCTTCTTCTTTGTCGGCACATAGTTTAGCGCCATTGTCCGCTTCAGGAGTACCTCCGTAATCGCGGTGTCATCGGAAAATTTTAGCTTCTTCACCTCCTCAATAATCCAGTCAAGCTGGTCGATCCCGGTCTCCTTGCCATCGATAAGGATCTTTTTTGTTTTGATCTTGTCGGGCGGGATACCCCCGCAGATCGAGCAGTAGTACCCGTCCTTCTCGTCTCCTGCCATAGTATTACTCCCGGATCATGGTGAGGCTCATCTTGAACTTTGTGATAGCAGAAAGAGCGTGGGGCACGTTTGCTGGAAAGATGATAGTTTCGCCCTCTTTCATCTGGAACGTCCGCCCTGCGACCCAGACCTCGCACTCGCCGTCAAGGATTGTAACTACGGCATCGTAGGGGGCTGTATGCTCGGAGAGCCCCTCGTTCTCATCAAACGAGAATAGCGTGATGTTGCCGGCTTTGCGCGAGATGATCATCCGGCTCGCGACCGTCCCGTCTGCATAATTCACAAGGTCCTTGAGGTTGAGCACTTTTCCCTTGAGTTCTTCACGTTTTTTATCTGGTTTTTCGGATATGTCCGGGGTTTCCATCTTATATTCTACCATAGTATCCTTCCGCACAAAACATTAGGTGCCATAAGGGTATCTCCCTGATTTTATGTTCTGCATTCTAGGTTTCCTCAATGCTGATGATCTGCACCGGACAGAGATCGACTGCGTCACGTGCGCAGGGTTCCAATGCTTCCGACGGTTTCCCCTTTGCGATGTCTCCATCCACACGGTATAGCTCAACAATCTGGCTGAACGAATCGTCCGGATTCGGCTGGAACAGATCGGGGCATGTCTCGGAACATGTCCCGCAGCTTACGCAATTAGTACGATCAATTGCAACCATCATACTATCAATCCTGTCAGTCCATCATCAAAATAATACCGGTTGGGAATGCAACCACAGGGTTTTCTGTACTTAGACATATCGAATTACATTCTCTTTCCTGATATTCGTGATATTTTACACGAATGCCAGAAATACCCAGTACACTACAACCTGAATCACCGTTAGTGGCACCCCCACTCTCGCAAATTCCCAAAATGTGAGCGTCTCACCCTGCTTCTCCGCGTTCTGAATAATGATTACGTTGCTTGCAGCCCCGAGAATCGTGAGATTGCCGGCAATGGTACTTCCGGCAGCTAGCGTAATCAGCTGACCAGTACTCCCGCCTGCCTGCATAATCATCGGCTGGAAAAGGGCAACGAACGGGACGTTGGAGATGAACTGGCTGATGATGACACTCGTTGTAAGGATCAGAGGTACCGACGAAACCATGCTGCTGTTGACAAATGACTGGAAGAACCCTGACTGCCAGACGCTCGCCATCAAAACAAACATCGCGGCAAAGAAGACGAGCGTGCACCAGTCGATATTTTGGATCACCTTCAGCCTTTGATTAGATAGCAGGAGGATGGGGGCGGCAGCACACAATGCGATTACGGGCAGGGTTACCAGCACCCCGCTCCCTGAGAGCGAAAGGACAATGTTTGCAGCGATAAGGGTGATGAGGATCCCCAGCGAGCACTGGCAGATCTGCATGAACCGGGTGTCGCACGTGACTGGTACTCCGTGATCCAGGGGTCTGCTGTGGAATTCCTGTTTGAAAAGGATCTTCAGGAGAACAAAAGCAATGAGGAGATTGACGATTGTCGGCACGGCAAGATACCACGCAAAACGTAACAAACGGTGTTTGCATCCCGCTGTTCACCGCCACAAGCAGGTTCTGCGGGTTGCCAATCGGGCTCATCACGCTCCCGGTTGTGATGGCAACCGCAAGTGAGAGCAGCAGGAGTTTTGAGGAGATCCTGAATTTTGAAGCGAATGCGAGGACGAGCGGTGTCCCGATGATCGCGAGTGTATCATTCATCAGGATCGCGGAGAGCAGCCCAAGGCAGAGGAGAATGGCGAGAACGAGACGGTCAACCGATCCGGCACGGTGAAAGAGCCGGTGGGCAATGCACGCAAGGTACCCGCTTGCGACAAGCCCTTCACCAACCACAAACATGCCGAATAAAAAGACCATCACGTCGATATTTATCGCCCGAACTGCGTCAGCAACCGCGATCTGACCGGTAAGGAGCACAGCCAGCGCTCCGAAAAGCATGATCTGCCAGATCCTGATCCGGTACCTGCCTACCTGTCGCACGGCAATGAGTACAAAGACTGCGGCAAGTACAACAACTGCAAGCTGCGTAAAAGGTATTTATTGACCCCACCACATCAGGGTTGCCATAGTCGCGGGTGCTTCACGTATCACAGCGAAATGCAAGCGGATTCGTTGATCAACCAAGTGAACCC
>JAPKXX010000036.1 GCA_026394595.1 Methanoregula sp.
TTGTAGCCACCATGCTCTTCAATCTGCTATCGTTCCAATATTCGGTTACACCTATCCCCGCAATCTTTGTCATCACCAATGTCATCCACATCGACGATTACACTGGTAAACTGAACTATGACAGCCGGCTGATTGTTACTCACAAGGGAACGATCAGTTATAACAATTCGAACCTGAAAGCCACGGTGTATCGAAACGGCAAGCCGCTCAACGGTGTTATCGAGACGTTGAACGGAAATGAATTCATCAATACCGTTCACTATGGTGTCCAGTGGATCGGATACGCCGGGTGCAGCGGTGCAACATGGACCCCGGGCGAGATGAGCGCAATCGATCTTAATGACGGGACATTCCATCCGGGGGATACCGCGCAGATCGATATCATCGATAAGAGCACGAATCAGGTCATCTCACGCCATAGATATAGGGTAAAATGAGAGGAGCCTATGGCATGGCAGAAATTAGCCTGATAAAAAACCGAGTCAATCATCGAGGCGTCTAAAAACTCCTTTTTTAAATTTCAAAATATTACATTCCGGGCAGCGCCAGGTATCCGGTATATCCTCAAATGCGACACCCGGCATAATCCCCCCTTTCGGATCTCCTTTTGCCGGATCATAAATATAATGGCATTCAAGGCAGACCCGGCGTACAAGTTTTTTTGTTTCTGTCACTTCACATCAGATCCCTGTTCATTAACCAACAGCATCTGAAAATTTTTCTTGTAATATCATATGAAATCTCCTTTCAGGGCAGATTCCTTTACTCTGACACATTTTTTTGTCTTTCAGACTTTTGCAGAATACTCCGCGCACAGATACGGGCCACCCGGAGAGGTTCCGGTATTTTTCCTTCAAGGGTGAAATCATCGCACAGTCGCAATGCATCGGACTGGCTGATACCCCACGCACGAATAAAGATCGTCTGCCCTGTGTGAAGTAGTACTTGTGTCCGCTCTCCAAGGTTCCCGTATGCTGCGAGCCTGATTGTATCATTCGGAAAATGGAAACGGATATCTGGTAAAAGCCCTTCTGATGTCTCGTACGTTATTCCAATAACCGGAATGCCGGTTTTATTGAAAATAACCGCCGGATCAATAATGTTGAACCATGCTATTACACAACCGGAAAGCATGATTACGTTGATATCACGCCTCTCCAGCTCCTCAACCATCCTAAGTATCGTACCTGTTGCATCCATCCCACCAACCGTGACCGTCCCGAAAACAAATCCGTCTATGCGCAGATCCTTTCTCATAACAACACCGGCAAGGGTTGAATGAGTTCTGCCACTAAAGCTCTCTGCGATACCAAGGGCCCGAAGGCCCTTCTTCGGGATATGCATAGAAGACCTTATGACACCAGATTAAAAATATTATACCAATGAAATTCAATAAAGATGAAGTCTGTATCCTGATCCCGACATTAAATGAAGGGCCAACCATCGGTAATGTGGTGAGGGAATTCAAGGCACAGGGATACAACAACATCCTTGTAATAGACGGAAAAAGCACGGACAATACCGTAAAAATTGCCCGTGAAGCCGCAGCAACCGTACGTACCCAGTCGGGGACGGGAAAGGGTAATGCGATTATCGAGGCTTTTGAGGTCATCGATCAGTCATATATCCTGATGCTCGATGGTGACGGGACGTACTCGGCAAAGGATGCCGAGAAGATGCTGTCACCCCTCTTTATTGGATTTGATCAGGTCATTGGAGACCGGCTCATCAATGCCGAGGAGGGGTCGTTTTCGAGGCTCAACCTCTTTGGCAACCATATGCTGAATCTCCTTTTCAAGGTTGCACACAGCCGCGATCTCCATGATATCCTGTCGGGATACCGTGCATTTACCAAGCTCGCCGTCCAGCAAATGCATTTAAAAGAGCGCGGGTTTGAGATCGAGACCGAGATATCGGTAGAAGCCGTACGCAACGGGCAGCGGATCATGGTCGTGCCGATCAAGTACCTGCGCCGGCCGGGGGGAACCGGGACCAAGCTCTCTCCGTTCCATGACGGAGTCAAGATTGTGAGCACCATCTACCGGCTCGCGCGGATGAACAACCCCATGTTTTATTTTGGCATGATGGGACTGTTTACGAGCCTGCTGGGCATTCTTACGGGAATTTATGTTGTCCTTCAATGGTTCCGCAATATTGAGCATATCCCGCTCACTATCCTCACCGTGCTGCTGATCGTGGTGGGGATCGAGATCTTCATGTTCGGGCTGATCTCTGACATGCTGCTCGTCTTCCATCGCGAAATTGTTCGGGAACTCCAGCTCCTGCAGCCCCCCAGACAGCAAAAATAAAAAAAACTAGTTTACTTTTTTATTCCGGAACCCCTCGATGAGTGATAGCACCTGGCATGAATGCTCGGCAAGTGACGTGAGCACAAATGCATCATCAAGCGTCTTTCCCGCTGCAAACGTCCCGTGCCCCCGGGCTATTACAACGGGAGCGCGGGTGAGCCCCCTTGCCACATTGTCTGCAAGATCGTCAGTTCCCGGGCGCCCATACACAACCGGAATGACCGGGCAGAACATCTCCCCTTCACTGTCCTTTGGGATTACTTCCTCGAGGATGACCGATACTGCGACCGCGTACAGTGGATGGGCGTGAATAATTGCATTGTAGTGACTTTTTTGATAAACCGCGCGGTGCACGCGGTATTCACTCGACGCCTCTTCCGGTGCATCACCTTCCATATGCACAAAAACCGGTTCACCCGGAGTATCGAGATATGCACCGGTCCTTTTGATAAAAAATCCCTCGTCACCCTTCCGCATACTCATGTTCCCAAAATTAACCCCGACCAGATGTTCTGCAATAAGCCGCTTTCCTATCCGTTCAAACTCACGAGCGTACATTCGCCACACCTCTTTTTTACACAGTATTCCTTTGCATACTCAACAATATGCGCGTGTACCTGTCGATAAATCATCGGATCATGGGGTAATACTGCCTCAAAGAGCACCTTCAAGGGTGCGCGTTTAATTCCAAGACCCACGCACTGGCAGATCCGTTCGGTGTATGCATCGATAATAAAACTCGGGCGCTGAAAACCATAGCAGAGGATGCTGTCTGCTGTCTCTTCTCCAATACCGTTAACCCCAATAAGTTGTTCCCGGATCTTATCGGTGGGTTCGTCTGCCATTAACTCAATGCTCCCGTAAGAACACATAACATGAGCTGCCAGGGACTTCAGCCGCTGTGTTTTGATCCGGTAAAAACCTGTGCACCGGATCGCTTGTTCGAGGATCTCGGGATCGGCTGAAAAGATCGCCTCCATGGAACAGAGCCCCTGCTCTTTGAGTGCAGCGAGGGCCCGTTTTACATTCTCCCATCGCGTCTGCTGCGTGAGGATAGCCCCGATCATAACCTCATCGGTGTTTCCCTGCCACCAGTCTAACATCCCGTACTTTTTTTCAAGGTACCGGATGATCCTCAATATCCTAGCGGAACTGGATGCCAACATCCCTCATCCGGTTATATCGTGCGATATTGAGAAGAAGAGGGGTAAGTGATTCGACCATCGATGATACCCGAAGCGGCCCGGCATCGAATGCCTGTAGCTTTGAGATCCTGTTTACTATCTCCATAACCTGCCGTTTTGCCTTCAGGTCATCCCCGCAGATCGGCACAGAATATACAAGCTCCTCATCAAGTGCACGCCACTTGTTTGCTGCGATCGTGTTAAATGCAGAACAGATCCGTGCACTTTCGGGCAGAAGGCGCTTCACCATGAGTGCCGCTGATCCTTCCGGAGGAGGTACGAACTCGAAGAATTCACGCTTCTCCATTGGATTGATCGGGCTTATTACGATCTTATCCTCAAAACCATGAAGGGTTGCCATGGTCGGTATAAGGTGTCTAAAGGGGATGGCCAGGATCACAATATCTGCATCGTCGATTGCTTTCTGGTTGGAGACCCCGGCCAGAGTACATTCCCTGCCACTCTTTCTCAGTATCTCGATACTGCACTCACAGCTGGCCTCTGCTTTCTCCTTTTCCCGGGACCCGACTATTACGTTATAAAGGGGGGCAAGGCGCAATGCCATTCCCTCTCCAATGTCGCCGGTACCTCCAACAATACCTATCTTCACCTATCCCACCAGCGGACGCAGGATTTTTTCAAGAGTCGTAACATCGGTCACACCCTCCATCATCTGGACGACTTTTCCATCCTTTTCGATGATTAAGGTGGGTACGACGCGGATGCCGTACTTTTCAGCAAGATCCATGTGCTGGTCGACATCGACTTTTTTAATTTCGACTACCTCACCCAGCTTTTTCCCCAGTTCCTCAAGGATCGGTGTCTGCATCCTGCAGGGTCCGCACCATGTTGCAAAAAAGTCATACAATACTGGCTTTGTCATTGTGTTTTCCCGGAACAATTGTCGATAAAAAAAGGGATAAAGGTATGCTCTTGTTATTTCGAGAGGATCGCCATGATGATCCTCCCATATGCAGGACGGGTCACGAGCACGCCCACAAGAACGCCCACAATCGTGATGATGGCAAACCCTTTCAGGGTGGAAAGATCCATCAGCGCAAGCGGCAGCATCGCAATCAGTACCGTTGACGCAGCGACCACGATAATGCCCAGCGCCCTCGAAAGCCTCTTCAAGTACACGGTCGGTGACGGCACCTTTCCTTCGTGGAGGATCTCATCGGTGATTACCACAAGCTGATCAATGCCGGTGCCGACCACCGCAATGATACCAGCAATGCTGGCAAGATCGAGCTGCTGGATGAACCGTGCGATACCCAGCAGGATCACGACCTCAGCTAGATTTGTCAGCATCATGGGAAGCACGATACCGGGCTCACGGTACCGGTAATAGATGACCAGTCCGACAGTGAGGATGGCAAGAAGCCCGGCAATGATGCACATCTGTTTGAAGTGTTCACCGAGTGTTGCTGAGACTGATCCAGAGCCGGCAACGCTCACATCGACCGGAAGTGCGCCGGCATGGAGATGGATCTCTAAATTTTGTGCTGCCTGCTCGCCGTATGTGCCTGCGCCTGTTGTGGCAGAAAGTTGCCTCACATCTTCTGTCTGCAGCTTCCCGGCAAGATCCTGGGCAAGCGGGGCGGAGTACACGGTCTTGTTGTCAAGGAGCATAATAAGATGGTGGTTTGCCGGATCGACTGTCGCCCCGTACTTGACCGTGGCTTCTCGGAATGCAGCGGCACCTGCTTCATTCAGCGTGAAACCAACACTATATGTATCACTCCCAGCACCAAACTTTTGGACTGGCGAGACGCTCGTGATCTTATCCCCATACAGGATATGTTCAGTCTGGTTGCCGACTGTCTGGATACGAATCTCAAACTTCCCTTGTTTTCCAACGATCTCCTGCGCCTGGTTCATGTCCACTCCGGCAAGTTCGACGCGGATGTAGCGGGCGACGTTGTTCAAGCCGGTAAGGGTGTTTACTTTTGTGTCTTTCGTGCCCAGCGTATTGATCTTGGTCTCAAGGATTCTTTTCACATCGTCCGCAGTGGTTCTCGATAGCCCTTGCTGGTAGGAGGTGAGTTTTCCACCGACAGAGTCAAGAGCTGTCTCCAGCTCCGGCTGCAGGTAATACTTGCGGATCTCGAGGTGGTTTTGGTCGATAAGAAGGACGTCAGTATCCAGTTTTTTATTCAGATCGTTGATGAACTCCGTGAGCGGACGGTCAGTGGTAAATCCGATGACTTCGGCGCGGAACTCAAGCTGGAGCCATGCACCCTGCTGGAGATCGAGCCCGAACTGGAGGTTTCCCTCCACCCCTTTCTGCGGGTTGAACGAAGGATAAAAGTAAATACCGATGACAGATGCAGCGACGAGGATGAGTAGCATGGCGACGCGCCAGTCCAGAATGAGCGCCTTTAGTTTCTTCGCGTTCATCTGCCTCC
This sequence comes from Methanoregula sp., assembly GCA_026394595.1. GTDB lineage: Archaea > Halobacteriota > Methanomicrobia > Methanomicrobiales > Methanospirillaceae > MVRE01. The sequence goes on from JAPKXX010000036.1 coordinate 5,902, forward strand.
CCCTTTCTGGGCATACCACTTGAGGATGCCCGCATTCGTGAGCCATGTGTTCAGGATGTCGGCAAACAGCCCTATGAGAAGCACTGAGGAAATTTCCATGATGATCTGTACCTGCCCGAACCACGACACAAGAAACAGCGCGGCTGCAGCGGCGATTGTTGTGGTTGTCATTATGATACCGGTATGGAACGCCCCCTGCAATTTGTCATTGAGTTTCCCCTGCCGTTTTAACACCCGGTTTGTCAGCAGAATGTCACTGTCGACCGAGTACCCAATGAGCATCAGGAGGGCGGCAGTGGTACCCAGCGAGAGCGGGATGCCAACGATGTTCATTACCGCGGCAGTCATCACCATATCAGCAAATGCTGAAAGGACGACTGCGAATGAGGGAACAAAGGTGCGGAACGAGACAAAGACAACAATCGACATACCGATGAATGAGATGATCATCGCGATGACCGCCTGTGACTGGAGCGTCTTTCCAAAGGACTCACCAATCTGGTCGACTTTCGCATCAGGATACTTCTGTTTGATGAGCGCGGTCAGCGACTGGTATTTCGCGTCGTCCATCGTCGCAAACTTTAAAAATTTCCCCCTGTTCACACCTTCTCCAACGTCTATGAGGGGGTATCCTGCAAAAGTGGTCATCAGCTGCTCCTTGCTGTCGGACGTCACAAGTGTCACAGCGGTACCTCCCGAAAAATCGATACCCGGTGTCACCGGCATCCCCGTTGCTGCAGTATTGAGAGAGAGTAGTATAAGAGATATCACCAGCAGCAC
>JAPKXX010000025.1 GCA_026394595.1 Methanoregula sp.
GAGCTTGCATGGCTGGCGGAGCAGAGGACCCGGGAGCATGCGGTCAATGCAGTAAAACTCGTCCTGCACCCGCGGGATCTGGAGAAGGATGCCGGCACCGGCCAGCGGCAGGGTTTTGCCGACGCCGGGCCAGCTCGGCGGTGAAAAAGAGAGTATGATTTTATCTGGTTTTACAATACAAGATGATCAGTGAGCAGTGAGCATATGGCGATAAAACTGGGATTTGTGGTAGCGGAATTCAACCGTGACATCACCTACATGATGGAGATCGAGGGAAGGGAACACGCAACGTTTCTTGGTGCACAGGTCACCGAATGCATCTATGTCCCCGGGGCATACGACATGCCACTGGCGATAAAGAAAATGCTGCAGGCTGGCAAGGTGGACGCAGTTGTTACCATCGGCTGCGTCATCGAAGGCGCGACGCAGCATGACGATATCGTAGTCCAGCACGCGGCACGGAAGATCATCGACCTTTCGCTTGAATTCGGCAAGCCGGTGACTCTTGGCATATCAGGGCCCGGAATGACACGTCTTGAAGCGAACGAGCGGATCGATTACGCAAAGCGTGCAGTCGAGTCAGCAATCAAGCTTGTCCAGCGATTGAAATGAGGCAGTTATCGGAAAAAATTTCCGAAATTGCTCCCTCCGCCACCCTTGAAATTGCCGATAGGGCAAAAAAGATGCAGCGGGAGGGCATCGATGTCATCAGCCTCTCTATCGGAGAGCCCGATTTTGATACTCCCCTGCATATCAGGGATGCCTGCATCGATGCACTCAGGCGGGGCGAGACCCATTATGCACCAAGCAACGGTATCCCGGAACTCCTCTCCGCGATCAGCGAAAAGATAACAAAGGAGAACGGGTTCTCATGCAAACCCGGGCAGGTAATTGTCGCGTGTGGGGCAAAAGACGCGATTTACGAGGCGATGGAAGCCGTCCTGAACCCGGGCGATGAGACCATTCTTCTTACACCCGCTTGGGTCTCCTACGAACCCTGTGTCCGGATTGCCGGTGGGAAAGCTGTTTTTCATCCGTTGAGTACAAAAACCTTCCAGCTGGACGACTCAATTCTGGAACGGGTAAACGCAAAGACCAAGATGATCGTCATTAACTCGCCATCCAACCCATCGGGAGCTGTTTTTGACCAGAGATCGATGAAACTGGTTGCGGATCTCTGCCAGGATAACGACCTCTATGCGATGTCAGACGAGATCTACGAGAAACTGGTATACGGAAAGAAGCACATCTCGCTCGCAAGCATTGGTGATATGGCGCAGCGCACCATCACCATCAACGGCTTCTCCAAATCCTATGCCATGACCGGCTGGAGGCTCGGGTATGCCGTCGCCCCGGTTGAGGTCATCCGGGAGATGTCCAAGGTGCAGCAGCACTCGGTCTCACAAGCAACTACGTTTGCGATGTGGGGCGCTGTTGCGGCGCTGAAAGGAGATCAGACGTGCGTTGAGGAGATGCGGCAGGAGTTCGACCGGCGCAGGAAGTACGTGATCTCCGAGCTGAACCGAATGGGCTTTATGACAGCACCGGCAGACGGGGCGTTCTACGCTTTTGTCAAAGTCGCCGGCGATGACATGGAGATCGCAACACAGTGGCTCGAACAGGCTCACGTTGCTGCAACGCCGGGAACCGCATTCTACGCCCCTGGCTGGATCCGGTTGTCATACGCAACTTCAATGGAGCGGCTAAAAGAGGCGATGGAGCGGATCTGCACATTCAACAATTAAAAATAATCAGTCACGTACAATTTTTTTCCACCACACCTTCGCGATCTTCGAATCCCCGGAGATCACGACCTCGTTCCCCTCTTTCCGGATCAGGGGGGCAAGATACGTGTCCAACACCCGCTTCTGCCCGGGCGTCTTTGCCGCAA
>JAPKXX010000012.1 GCA_026394595.1 Methanoregula sp.
AAAATTCCCGCGGCTGAGTACGGTTGTATTCATCATCCTGGTGATAGGATTTCTTGTCCTTGTCCCATTAGCGATCTCCCAATTTTTTAATACTACAGATACTTTTTCCGGGGAGATGAAAATCCGGGCGGACCAGCAGTATTTCTCCCCTCATATCTCATCGGCAAAAGGATTGCGGCTGGATATCACGAATGTATCCGGCCCAAAATTACAGGAAAGCAGACAAACCTGGTCTGCAACGTATGGGTATTTCATCAGGGTCATTCCGTCAACCGACGAAGTAATAATTGCGGGAAATCCGGTGTATGATGATACTTCACGGTACATTTACTGGACATATTCTGGAAATGATCCTGAACAGAATAAAAAACCCGTAAAAATTGATGTACATCTCTATCCATTATATGAAAATGAGGAGATCGCCAATACATCGTTATACCTGACATGGTACAACAATGAAATTGTGTATGTCAATACCTCGGTTGGATCATCACCATAATTTTTTTTCATAGCTTACGAAAAAAGAAAACTCCCCCCATCTCTCATCTTTACCACACGCACTCACGGGTTCGTGTTCACGACCTGCTCTGATCTCTAAAAAATACCGGATGAATCCCCGGGCCAGGATTGGATTTCGACTATGGAATGGTTTCCCAACCCAGACAGGAAATCACCGGCTCTCGTTTTCCAGAAGCCATATCCAGAGAGGGATACAGGCGATCTCTCCGTCCGTTGCTTCGTAATCTTTTGTCAGGATAATCGGTTCTTTTACCTTGTCGCCAAATTCTTCGGCAAACTCCCGCAGGCCTTCATATTCGCGATCGGGAATCGCATCGCTGTAACAGACATTGATTGCGGTAAGAGTGTTGTCCGGGGACTTGATGACAAAATCCACTTCCCGCGTACCCTTCCAGTAGTACGGGGCCACACCGGACCGCATCAGTTCCACGAACACGAGGTTCTCGGCAAGTTTCCCCTCGTCTTCAGAGAACCGGAACGAGACCGCGTTGCGGAGCCCGGTGTCGATGCAGTAGATCTTCTTGTTCTGTCTTGCCTGCGCCAGCAGCGAGTACGCGAAGGCGTGTATCTCAAAGAGGATCTTTGCCATGCCGGCGAAGTGGATATAATCCCGGACCGTATCGATATCGATCCCGAGCATCTCTTTCAAGCGGCGGTACGAGTAAGGGGAGGAGATGTTCGTGAAGAGATAGTGGAGAAGTCCGGCAAGGGCTTTCTGGTTCCGTACCACATTGATCCGGATGATATCCCGGTACACGATGCTGTCGTAATACGCCCGGAGATAATCCTGCTTCGTGCGTTCATCCTGCTGGAGCACGACCATGGGAAAACCGCCTTCATGAAGATATTGCCTGAGGTGGGTTGTGATCTCGTATTTTTGTGCTGCACGTGTGGCGGCATCTTTGGGCAGGACGATGGAATGGAACCGGAGGTATTCGGAAAAATCCAGCGGGAAGACCGGGACGGAGAGATACCGGCCCGAGAGCAGGGTGGAGACCTGCGAGTCGAGCAGGTACGAGGAGGAGCCGGATATGATGATCTTGCAGTGTTTGCGGTCGTAGAGCGATTTGACCTCCCGCTCCCAGTTTTCCACTCCCTGGATCTCGTCAAAGACAAGGTAGATGGTGCCTCTGGCTGCGATCTCCCTGCGGTAGGTGTCGACTGCTTCGAGCAGTGCGTTCTTCCGGCTGGCGATCTCCGGCTCGTCGCAGTTGACAAAGAGGATGTTTTTTACCGGCACCTTGTTCGCGGTGATGAGCTGCCGGATGGTCTGGTAGAGGAGGGTGGTCTTTCCCGAGCGCCGCACTCCGCTGAGCACGATGATCTCGTCCGTTTTGAGATAGCGCCGGATCGTTGAGAGGTACTTTGGCCGTTCCCTGCCGGTATCGAACGGTTGGCTGCTCCACCACGGGTTCTGTGCCGCGAGCAGCTCGAAGTGCGTAGTCACAGTAGTGTGTAGGGTTATACCCCTACATAAATGTTGGTTTGTGAAGGGTTATAACCCGACATGTTTTGGTGATTGTGATGGGTTATGACCTGCCACGTTGTCGGGGACGGGTGTACGATCCCGCCGGAAAATTGAAACGTATCAATTCTTTTTTTTGTTTACGGTAAAACCCGGCTACAGAACAGGTTGCCCGCATGTACGAGCACATCAGGCTTTGCTGCGATGATAGCATCCACTGCCAACAGGAAATTATCATAGACCTGCTTCTCGCGCAGGTTCATCCCGCTCTCGGGATCGAGCCGGTTGAAGGCTGCGAGGCCAAGGTGGGTGTCGGCGACGTGGATGAGCTTCATTCTCTTAGGATTGTATGTGGATTTTTATGGGATATAAGAGGAGGGGGGAGGGGGTGAAAATGAAATCACGTACAGGGAATTTTCAAGGATTCCTGGTCTCTCCGGATACGCAGGATTAATATTTTCCGGATGCTTATATCTCCTCACTACTATGAGCACGAAAGCGAGAGTTAGGGAAGAGTCCAGAACTCCTGTCGTGGCACCACGCAATAAGACCCGGTCATTGTCCGACCGTGACGAAGAGGTGCACCTCTCCCCGGTCCAGCGGATGCGGGGAAAGATCTCCCTCGCGGACCCGGAGATTGTCCGCCGCATTATTTTCGATCCGTCCCTGGAGCCGTAACAGATGGTGGTCAGGCCCGGGAGTAACGCGACAATTTTCATTGATGCAAATATTTTCCTGAATACCATTCTCGGCGCTGGAAAAGAATCTGCATCCTGTGCCCGGTTTCTTGAAGAAGCAGATGCGGGTGCTTTTCCCAGTGCAACTTCGGTCATCGTGCTGAATGAAGTGCTCCACCGTCTCCTTATCGCATCTGTCGTGAGCAGCAGCGGTATTGGCCCTGATTCTGCGGTTCATCACATGAAGTCGCATCCTGAACTGGTCCGTGATGCGGGAACCGTCTGGGAGGTGATGGATGATATCAGGAGTATCCGCCCCATGAAGATATACGGAATCTCCCCGGCAACATTCGAACGATCCCTTGCCATCATGCAGGAATGGGGTCTTCTTGGAAACGACGCGCTTCATGTTGCCTGCATGGAAGAGCATTCGATTGGTGCGATCGCGACCTATGACCGGGATTTTTCCCGGGTATCCGGGATCAAAATCCGGAAACCGGCCGATACCGACTGATTTTTTCCGGACGCAGGTCTAAAAGCAGGTATTGCGGTGAGAATTTCTCCCTACCACAAGGAAAAGGGAACCCAGTACTGGTTGTCTTTTTAATAAGATCTCCAAACATCACAGGTACCGGTACTCGGGGGCTTCTCATCCATTCAGATCCGCCAGAAGATCTTTTGCCGTTCCGCTCCGGCACTGGTTTTTCCGCACGCTTCCTTTCGCCTGTTTTGCCCGGCGTACAAGTGCCGAACGTTTTGCGTCGATAAGCCTGCGGTGGATGATCTCCTGGAGGTATTGCTGGTCTTCCATAAATTGAATCACGAAGTGATGAGGTTTATTCAAGAACGGTATTGAGGGATACTGCTTCGCTTCCCATAGGATACCCCTGTACCATAATTGCTGTTGCCCTACAAAGGCATTTTGATGAATGGGTGGGGTGTCAACTATGTGACGGTTTTTCAGAGGAGCATTTCAGGATCCTGATTGGCCGTCATTCAAACCCAGGATCAAAAAAATGAGGATAAGCAGAATGTCGGCTACGAAAAATTGTCTGGGGATTGCAGCTAGCAGACATGAGGGGTTATAACCTTACATATTTGGGTGATTGTAACAGGTCATCACCGACAACCCGTTCGGATGAATCGAGTTCCAAAGGAACGAGATTCGAGAAGTTGGAACGACTTCGAAGTGTAGCGTATATAACTGCCGGGGAGAACCACGACCCCGTGGAGAAGACCCGGGAGAACTACACGGCCAATATCTTTTACCAGGACGTAAACGCAAAGACCGTGGGCAACGACTCCAGCAAGTTCAACACCATCGCTGAATTCTCTTCTTAGTTTTAACTTATTTACACTACCCCCAAATTCCCCCGGCACTTCTCCACATTCCCCGTCATCCCCTCGTTGCCCGGTTTCAGCTCAACTGCCCGCTCAAAGCATGGCAGCGCGTCTGCAAACCTTTTCGATTTTGTCAGCAGCACGCCCTTCTCGTTCCACCACTGCGCCTTTGTTGGCTGCAATTCGATCAGCTTGTCGCAGCAGACAACCGCCTCGTCGTCCCGGTTCAGCCATTTGAAGTTGTAGAGCTTGTGCCGCCATGCGAGAATGTTGTCAGGACCCCGTTCGAGAGCTTTGTCAAAGTACGGGAGGGCTTCCTCGCGCCGGTCAAGTTTGCTAAGGCAGTGGCCGATGTTGAGCCATGCGGCCGCACACGCAGGATTGAAATGTATTGACTTCTCGTAGCAGGCGATCGCATCCGCGTATCGGGTCATGTCCGAGAGTAGCACCCCCTTGTTGAACAGGAATTCCGGATCTTCAGGATGTTTCTCCAGGGCCATGTCGTAATACCGGAGGGCATCGTCATATTTGCCGGTGCAATGGTAGGATATGCCGATGTTGAACAGGACGATTGTCTCGTCACTGGGGCTCCGGCTGAGCGCATCGAAAAAACAACCGAGAGCTGTTTCATGGTCCCCAAAAATAGCGAGGCATAAGCCCTTCTCCAGATATGCATCTCCAAAAGCCTTATCGGGATTCCTTGCGAGTGTTTCGTTAAAACATTCAAGCGCTTCTTCATATCTTTTCATCTCCCGCAGGACTTTTCCCTTATGGTAATACGCAAGCACGTCGCGGGGTGTGAGATCAATGCATCGTCCAAAAGCAGCAAGTGCATCTTCGTGCCGCCCGGTCTCGGCAAGGCTGACCCCCAAATCATTCCAGGCATCCGCGTCCTTTGGATTGATCGAGACAGCCTTTTCATAATACGGGGTCGCATCATCAACCCTCTTAATCTTCCGCAGAAATCCAGCTTTGTTGAACCATGCATGGCCATTGTCCGGGTACTTCGAGAGGTAGGCGTCGAAGACAGCGAGCGCTTTCTCCGGCTCATTCAAGGTCGAATAGACGTGGGCTTTGAAATCCCACGGACGGAATGCGGAAGGGCAGAGCGCAATCGCACGATCATAACACTGGATCGCAGTATTAGCATCCTTTCTCATTAAAAAGATCGCAGCTCCTTTCGCCGTCCACGCGAACGCATGATCCGGATCGAGTTCGAGCGTACAGTCAAGCGCTGCAAGTCCTTCTTCGTGCCGGCCCAGCACTACCAGCGTTTCGCCTTTGTAATACTGTGTCTTGGCATCAGACGGATCCAGTTTAACAGCAACGCAGAAGCATTTCAGGGCAGCGTTCGGACGGCCGGCTTTGCGGAGTGCTACCCCTTTGTTGCGCCAGGTCTCCGGGATCTCTGGATCGATGTCGATCATCTCATGGAAACACCAAGCTGAATCGTCCGGCCGGTTCAGGGTGTCAAGAACGATTGCCAGCCGGTACCATATTTGGAGATCGTCCGGGCAGAGCTTGACCGCCATGTGGTAGGCATCGCGGGCGGCTTCGTAGTCTCCGGACTTCTCGTACAATGCGCCGAGCTCGTACCATGGCAGAAAATTATCCGGCCGGATCTCGGACAAGCGAAGAAAACATTCGAGGGCTTCGCTCCACTGGTCAAGTTTTTTGAGCACAATCCCTTTGTCGTGCAGAGCCCGGGGATCATCCGGACGGATCTCTAAAATCTGATCAAGAATTAACAGCAGTTTGTGGTACTCCTTTGCCTGCGCCAGTTTCTCAGCTTCCTCAAATAATTTCACAAGAGCTTCAGGATTTGTCTCTGTCATCAGTGTTCACCAGCAGATACCCCATTGGGCGGTTTCTGTATTTATATTTATTACTCAAATGCATTTTTTTAATTTAAAAAATTACTAACAGTAATAAAACAGGCAAGAAAAGTATTTCGGGACCCTTCCTGCTTGGATTTTCGATCTGCAAAACAGGGGTTCTTTCCGTTTTCCCCATACCACACCCCATCCGGTAAAAGATCACATGTCTAAAAGAACCTATAAAGGCATTTTTTAGAGGTCATTTCAAACCGAATCCTGGCAAACGGATGGCGATATGTGGATATCGTAAAAAAAGAGACTTGGTTTTTCGCCAATAAGGCATTTTTTAGAGGCCGAGATCGCTTCGCAGGGTGGAGGTCTCCGATGGAGAAGGGGGTTGGGGGGGAGTGCAGGTCTTCCATGGCCTGAGGGCCGGAATGTTGTATATGTATCAATTGTTCACGGATCGCAAACATTTTGTTCATGGAACATGAACATATTATTCAGGATCTATGAACGAACGACTGCATGATCTCTCCGCGCTCTTCCGGACAGAGGAACGCATAACACTGCTTCGTGCCGCCCTCACCGTACCGGCATGCGCCGTGCAGCAGATCGCATCAAAGACCGGGTTGTCAAAAGGACTCGTGTCCCCGTATCTCGCCCTGCTCGAACGCGAAGGGCTGCTGGAGAAGAACGACCGCACGTACCAGCTGAAGTTTTCCCCGCTGACCGTTGCCGTAAAACGTCTCCTGAATATCGATCTCGTCACCGCCGTATTCAAAAAACCGGCATGGGCATCCGGCATTGGCATGTACGGGAGCTGGGCTGTGGGGATGAACACGGAAGAAAGCGATATCGATCTCTGGGTTTATGCCAAAACCCTCCCGTCAGGTATCATGGTCGCAGAACTGGAGCGGGATATATCGCGAAAAATTTCTGCGCAAGTCCATGTCCTGGTCCTCACTCGGGAGAAGATTGCCACAATGAAAGATGCTGATGAACCGTTTTACCGGTCGTTTGTGAAACAATCGATCACGCTCGAAGGTGATTTGCCTGACACGACTTGACGAGTGTTACGAACGCGGCCTGTTGCGCAAAGTCCCGGCATCGTACGACAAGGCGATCCTCTCCCTTGCACAGGCGCGGGAGTGGGTGACAGAAGCCAGTTCCGACTGTGATGCGGGAGCTTTCCGGTCTGCACTCATGGCGGCATATATGGGATGTTTCCATGCAGCCCGTGCCGTGTTGTTCCGTGACGGGGTCCGGGAAAAAAGCCATTACTGTATCGGAGTTTATCTCGAATCCTATCGGGATAAAGGACTGCTCGAAGATGAATGGATATTACAGTTTGATCATATGAGAGGACTTCGGCAGAGTGATCAGTACACCCTGGATGCCCGCCCGACCCTTCCGGAAGTCCGGCAGGCCCTGGTGGATGCCGGGAACTTCATCGAACGGATGGAGCGGTTCATGAAGACTCCGCGATAATTTTGTGCTTCCTCACCCGTGAAACATCCCCTCCAGACAATACACCGTCAGCTTCTCCACTGTGTCCGCTTCGATGCATCGCGGCTTCAAGTCGCGGGCCGGGCACATCATGCGGTCCGGTTCCTTCTTGTCCACGGAGAGCGTCCCGCGCCCGGTCATATCAGTTCAGCCGGTAATGGACCGTCCACTGGGTCTTCCTGATGAGTTTTATGTGTCTTAAGACTTTGAGCCAACCCAGTTTCTCTTCTCCAGAATCAAAGTAACTCCAGTCGTCAAGGAACTGTATCCCGGAATGCCATTGTTCCATCTCCCGGCTGTCGCGGATACCGGACCGGAACATGGCATCCTTTCCCAGGTGCGCCTGCCGCTGCATCTTGTAATCCAGGATCTTTTTTAACGGGGAGCTGAGCCATATTGAATTAACCACTTCACAGACCAGTTCGGAGCCCCGGAACTTTTCCTGAATCTCCAGCACCAGCGATCGGACATCCTTCCCGTCCAGATACATGAATACTCCTTCTGCCATGAACAGGAACGGCCCTTTGTGCCGCAGGACGGGCGTCATCCAGTTAAAGTCCATTACTGAGGAGGCGATCAGGTGATACCGCTCAGTCTCGTTGAAAAATGCTTTTTTGATCGCTATTATTTCCGGCAGGTCAAGATCATAAAAAACCACGCGCCCGTTATCGATCCGCAGGAACCGGGAATCGAGCCCGCAGCCGATATTGACAACAACGCCATCCGGAAACCTCTGTAAGAAATCCCGTGCATAATCATCGTATTTTTTTGCACGGAGTGCAATATGGACAACGAGCCTCTTATCCAAGGCGCCGGAGACAAGGATCCTCTCAAGCGTATGTCCCGAGAGCGAGAGTGTTTTATTCAGTTCGGTCGTGATCTCAACAGATTTCGGGTCAGATAGTACGGGATTGTCTGAACGGGTCTCAAGGGCATGACAATAGAGTGTGACAAACGACGTAGCTGCAATATCACCAATTCCTGTCAGCATTTTTCCCCTCCAGAGTCAGTCGCCGGAATAAACAGGTTATTGGGACTGATTAACTAAAATCTTTTTACAAAAAAAAGGTTCAGGGGTGATCATACGAAGACGAAGGAAGGTGGAGCTGTGGGATGAAAGGGATCCTCTTCAAACAGTTCAATTTTTTTGGAGAATTGTGCCTTCAGCTCCGGGTGCTGGCGGGACCACTTTTTGTAGATCTTCTTGAACCGCTCGTCCCAGATGAGCTCAACCATTCAGGTCCGCCAGAAGATCCTTTGCCGTTCCGCTCCGGCACTGGTTTTTCCGCACGTTTTCTTTCGCTTGTTTTGTCCGCCGGACAATGGTCGAGCGTTTTGCGTCTATAAGCCTGCGGTGGATAATCTCCTGGAGGTACTGCTGGTCTTCGATATCGAGCTTATCGACGTATTCAAGAACGGTGTTGAGCGATACTGCTTCGCTTCCCATAGGATGCTCCTGTACCATAATTGCTTTTACCCAACAAAGGCATTGTGATGAACCGGCCGAACCCAGCGCAGGAAATGCGCCTTGTTATATCTGCGAGGCAGGAGGAGAAGGAGTGAAATTTTTTCGCAGCTCCTGTTGTATCAAAGAAAAAATGAATATCCTTACTGCATAAAGGTACTTCCATGAAATATACGGTAGTGCTTGAACCCCAGGAAGAGGGAGGTTTCACAGTCCAGTGCGTGGAGATCCCCGGGGCGATCAGCCAGGGTGAAACCCGGCAAGAAGCGCTCGCCAACATAAAAGAAGCAATCGAACTTGTTCTGGAAGTCCAGCGGGAAGAATTGCACAAGAAAACCCCTTCGCGGAGAGAGTTTCTCCGACGGAGAATTGGTGTGGGCGAAGAGCAGGTTTCTGTTCGTTTTCACTGAGAATCCGAATCATTTATGTGCCGGGAATAATACTCACTTTCATACTCTACTGGGAGGAATATTCTGTCATGGCAGTTACAACGTACACAATTAAACAGTTGGGTGTCGTCACTGTCGGGAAATTCTTTGCAGTCTTCGGATTGGTCTGGGGCTTCCTCATGGGAATTCTTCTTGCCGCCGGGCTGGGAGGGATAGGATCCATGATGGGTATCCATGCACTTGGGATCGGTGCT
>JAPKXX010000020.1 GCA_026394595.1 Methanoregula sp.
CGCCACGAGACGGGACAGAAGGTCCGCGGGCAGCGCACCAAGTCCACCGGAAGGACCGGATCTACCGTCGGTGTGAGCAAGAAGAAAGTAGGCGGTGCGTAATCCATGGGATATCCGGGAAAGAACCATAAGTCATACCAGCCCCCCAAGCGCCCGTGGGAAAAGACACGGATAGAGCAGGAGACCCGCCTTGTTATCGAATACGGATTACGCAACAAGCGCGAGGTTTGGAAGGCGCAGAGCATCCTGCGGAAATACCGCAAAGGTGCCCGTGTTCTCCTTGCCCTGATGTCCAGCAGTGCCGACAGGGTGCTGTTTGAAGCAAAGCGTTCCGAACTGATCACATCGCTGCAGCGTGCAGGGTTGCTCGGGCCGGATGCGGATATCGATAATATCCTGGCGCTCAAGGTTCAGGCGCAGCTCGAGCGCCGGCTCCAGACGATCGTGTACCGCAAAGGGCTTGCACGATCGCCCAAACAGGCACGCCAGCTCGTCACCCACGGACATATCGCGATCGCAGGAAGGCGCGTCAGCATCCCGGCATACCGCGTGAAGTCCAGCGAAGAGAATCAGATCAGCTATTACGGCAAATCGCCTTTTGTTGCCGACTCGCACGCAGAAAAAGCAAGGATCACAAAGGCAGCAGGGGTGAGATGATATGACGGCAAGCGAGAAGGAGAAGTGGGGAATCGCCCACATATTCGCCTCTTTCAATAACACCATTATCACAATTACTGATCTCTCAGGTGCCGAGACCGTAACCAAGAGCTCAGGTGGTATGGTAGTCAAGCAGGACCGGAACGAGAGCTCGCCGTACGCAGCGATGCAGATGGCATCAAACGTTGCGGCTGCAGCAAAGGAGAAGGGGATCGTAGGCGTCCATGTCAAGGTGAGGGCGCCCGGACAGGGCAAGCAGCGCAGTCCCGGGCCAGGAGCGCAGGCGGCTATCCGTGCGCTTGCCCGTGCCGGCATGCGCATCGGGAGGATTGAGGACGTCACCCCCATCCCCCACGATTCCTGCCGCCCCAAAGGTGGCAGACGGGGAAGGAGAGTGTGATGGAGATCCAGTTCGGCAGTCTGGACGATGATGTTGCACGATTCACCCTCAGCGGTGTGACCCCGGCGTTTGCCAATACATTCCGAAGGGCGATGATTTCAGAAGTGCCGACGCTTGCCATCGATGATGTACGCATCTATGACAACACGAGTGCGCTCTTCGATGAAATGTTGGCCCACCGTCTCGGTCTCATACCTATAAAGACCGACCTTGACACATACTCAATGAGAGAGACCTGCGTATGTAACGGCGCGGGGTGCCCAAGCTGTTCGGTTACATTCACGCTGAGTGCCGAGGGACCAAAGATGGTCACCTCGAGTGATTTAATCCCGCAGGATCCTAAAGCGGTGCCGGTTCATGACAATATCCCCCTCGTGAAGATCATCAAAGGTCAGAAACTGGTACTCGAGGCAAAGGCGGTTTTAAACACGGGAAAGGAGCATGCCAAGTGGCAGCCGACCATCATCTGCGGATACAAGAACCACCCTGTCATCACCATCAGCGATATATGCGACGGGTGTGGCATGTGTGTTGACGAGTGCCCGCGGGAGATCCTCGCTGTCAAAGGCAAGAAGGTCGAGGTCATTGGGGGAAAGCTCCCAGACTGCTCCATGTGCCGGCTCTGCGAACGGGCATGTGTGGCAACCGGCATCGGTGACGAACCGGCGATCCGGATCTCGTTCGAGCCCGACCGGTTTATTTTTGTGGTCGAGGGAGACGGGTCGCTTCCGGTAAAAGAGATCATGAAGCGGGCGATACAGCACATCAAGGGACAATCAGACGAGCTGGAGAGACAGGTACGCGAGATATCAGGGGATGAAAAGAAATGACAAGAACCGTAGCAAAGACAAACCCCCGTCTTACCAACCTCATATCACTATTGAAGAACTCATCACGTGAGAATGAGGCAAAGATATGGCGCGAGATCGCAAGCAGGCTGGAGACCCCAAACAGAAATTACGCGGAGGTTAACCTGTCCAAGATCAACCGCTACGCCCATGACGGCGAGACGATCATCGTCCCCGGCAAAGTACTGGGTAGCGGCATGCTTTCACAATCAGTGAAAGTGGCGGCGCTGAACTTCTCGGCATCAGCGACAAGCAAGATCCGGGACGCAAAGGGACAGTGCATGACAATTGAACAGCTGCTGCAGGACAACCCCAAGGGCAGTGGTGTCCGGATCCTGAGGTGAGGCAACGATGGTGACAGTAATCAACGGAGACGGGATGCTTCTTGGCAGGCTTGCGAGCATTGTCGCCCAGCGGGTGCTTGGCGGCGAAGAGATCGCGATCGTAAATGCCGAAAAGGCAATCATATCAGGGAGCCGGGCACGCGTACTTTCCAATTACCAGCACAAGCGAAGCCGCGGGTCGACCGGCTGGGGCCCATTCCTCCCGCGCAGGCCGGACCACTTAATGAAGCGCACGATCCGTGGTATGCTTCCCTACAAGCGCCCCCGCGGTGTCGAGGCAATGAGGCGTATCAAGTGCTATGTTGGTATTCCCATGGAGTTCTCCGGAAATGAGATGGAAGTGCCTGAAGAAGCGCACATGAACCGGTTGAATAATGTACAATATGTCACCCTGGGTGCAGTCTGCACCTTCCTGGGTGCAAAGTTCTAACGAGGGGTTGCAATGGTCAAGATCATCAATACCAGTGGAAAGCGCAAGACGGCAATTGCACGGGCAACACTGAAAGCCGGAAAGGGGGTCATCAGGATCAACTCCATCCCGCTCGACAAGTACGGGACTGAAGTGTTGAGGATGAAGATCTCCGAGCCGCTCCTTCTCGTACCTAACGCGGTGAACGGGATCGATGTCTCTATCGATGTCGAGGGCGGCGGCGTTATGGGGCAGGCGGAAGCGGTCAGAACCGCACTCGCCCGCGGCATCCTCGAATGGTATAACGATCCCCAGATCAAGGACGTATACCTGACGTACGACCGGACGCTGCTGGTCAATGACTCGCGGCAGAAGGAAACGAAAAAACCGCACGGACGCGGGGCAAGGAAGAAGTTCCAAAAGTCTTATCGTTAGGATAAAAGATATGATGAGAGGTCGACAATCGTGATACCCGTACGATGCTTCACCTGTGGAAAACCAGTTTCCACAACGTTTGAAGAGTTTAAATTGAGGCGAGCAGCTGGCGAGGATCCCAAAAAGATCCTCGATGACCTCGGTCTGGACCGCTACTGCTGCCGGCGCATGCTGCTTACGCACAATGAGATCATCGATGAGATCAACCCGTACCAGTGAGGGGCGCGTTAAAGGGGGGGGGTCGTAGGGTAGCTTGGTCTATCCTATTGCGTTCGGGACGCAGTGACCTGAGTTCGAATCTCAGCGACCCCATTCTGTTACCACCATTTTGAGGAAAAGATATGCAGACACCAAAGTACACCCGGTATGAACGGGCGCGGATTATCGGAGCCCGTGCATTGCAGATATCAATGGGTGCACCACTACTCATAAAAACTCCCAAAATCGATCCACTCGAGATCGCGATCGAGGAGTTCACTCTCAACCTGATACCCATTACCGTAAAGAGGAAGTGAATACTCATATGACCATGATCGAGGCAATTGAATTGCGGGTGATCTTGGACAGCCGGGGCAACCAGACTGTCGAAGCCGATATCCTCACGACTACCGGTTTTGGCAGGGCAGCAGCCCCTGCGGGTGCGAGCACCGGATCCCGCGAGGCGAAGGTCAGACCCCCGAGGGAAGCTGTGGAGAACGCCACGATGAACCTGATCCCTGTCCTGATCGGTACAGATGCATCAGACCAGATGGGGTTTGATGAACAGCTCCGGGATATTGATGGCACGGCTGACTTTTCGGGAATCGGAGCAAATGTCGCTGTAGCACTCTCGCTTGCAAACGCGAAAGCAGCGGCATCATCTGCAGGAGTGCCGCTCTTCCGGTATCTCGGGGGGGCGTTTGGTGCGGAACTGCCGCTACCGCTTGGCAATATAATTGGCGGGGGGGCACATGCAGAAAATGCAACCGAGATCCAGGAGTTCCGTGTGGTCACCGGGGACATCACCGATGTTCAGGAAGCAGTTTTTGCCAATGCAGCAGTCCACCACAAGGTAAAAGACCTGTTAAAGAAACGGGGGAAGGCATGTGGCAAAGGCGATGAAGGTGCATGGGCACCCCAGATCGATGACGCCCTTGCGTTTGAGATTGTTTCGGAAGCCTGCAGGAATGTCGCCGATGACATGAACGTATCGGTCGACATGGGAATTGATGTCGCGGCAAGCCAGCTCTGGAATGACGGACAATACCAGTACCGGGATCGAAAACGCTCTCCTGAAGAACAGGTGACCTACATAGCCGAACTCGTCGATAAGTACGACCTTGTCTATGTCGAGGATCCCCTGCACGAGGAGGATTTTTCGGGCTTTGCCGACCTCAACGCACAGGTTGGCAACCGGTGTCTCGTCTGCGGGGACGATATTTTTGTCACACGGGTCGACCGCATCATGCTGGGGATCGAGGCTGGTGCAGCGAACTGCGTACTTATCAAACCCAACCAAGTAGGCACCCTGACTGACACGTTCGATGCGGTGAGGCTTGCCCACACCCACGGGCTGGACACGGTGATGAGCCACCGGTCCGGAGAGACCACTGATGAAACCATTGCCCACCTCGCAACCGCGTTCTCCTGTGTATTCTTAAAGACCGGTGTGGTAGGCGGGGAACGCATTGCAAAACTGAATGAATTGATACGCATAGAGGAACAGCTATGACCCAAGTTACCGAGATGGAAATCGAACTGAAAGAACCGCTCGTCCCTGTCGAGGATTACCTCGCGGCAGGCGTCCACATCGGCACGCAGCAGAAGAGCAAGGACATGAAGAAGTTTATCTACCGTGTGCGTGGTGATGGACTTTACATATTAGACATCCGCGAGACTGACGCACGGATCAAGACCGTCGCGAAATTCCTAAACCATTACGAGCCGCCCAACATCCTCGTAGTCACATCCCGCCAGTATGGGCAATATCCGGCAAAGAAGTTCGCCGACACGATCGGTGCAATGTCTGCAACCGGACGGTTCATCCCCGGGCTCCTCACCAACCCGGTACTTGATGGCTACATCGAGCCGGAAGCTGTTGTTGTCACAGACCCGATTGGTGATGCCCAGGTGATCCATGAGGCAGTGCAGTGCGGTATACCTGTTATCGCGCTCTGTGATACGAACAACATGATCAAGTTTGTGGATCTCGTCATCCCGACCAACAACAAGGGCAGAAAGGCGCTTTCGATGATCTACTTCCTGCTCACACGCGAAATGCTCCGGTTGCGCGGGATATCGACGGCACTCACCGCTGAGGACTTCGAAACCGAGATCTAAGGTTGCGGAGTAGTTTCCCGCAACCGATATCTGGATATACCAGTTTGACCAGAGGGTTGATCCGATGAAGATGCGTACATGCGCAGTGGCGGGCATGTTCTATCCCCGGGACCCCAGCCATCTAGAGCAGCTGCTCACCCGGTTCTTTGAAAAAAGTACAAAGGCGGGGGATGCAAAGGGGATTGTCTGCCCCCATGCAGGATACATATACTCGGGAGAGGTAGCGGCACGGGCATTCGCAGAAATCTCCCCCGGGTTCTCGGGCACGTTTGTGGTCATCGGTCCTTCCCACCGGGGGTACCTCACCGCTGTCTCAACGGTACCGTGGGAGACCCCGCTTGGGGTCGTTGACAACGATACGGCATTTGGAACGGCTCTCGATCTTGAGATTGACGAGTTCTCGCATGCAGACGAGCATTCGCTCGAGGTTCAGATGCCATTTATCAAGTTCCGGTTCCCAAGGGCCAGAATCGCCCCAATCATGATGGGGGAGCAGGACGAACTGAGTGCAAAAAGACTCGCCGAAAAGATCATCGCTGCCATAAAGACGACGCGGCGGGAAGTACGGATCGTGGCATCCAGCGATTTCTCCCACTATGTGACCGACACCCTTGCACGAGAGAATGACATGCATGCAATCGAGCCGCTCCAGTCGCTTGACACCAGGGAATTCTACCGCAGGATCGAGAACCGGAATGTCTCCGCCTGCGGATACGGCCCTATTGCCGCAATGGTGGAGGTGTGCCGTGCCATGGGGGCAACACAGTCACACCTTCTCACATACGCGACAAGCGGTGATGTGACCGGTGACCGGCGCGAAGTCGTAGGGTACGCAGCCATTGCGGTGATCTAGGTTGGCAACGTGGAGTGCGCCGGGCAAAGTATTCCTGTTCGGTGAACATGCGGTGGTGTACGGGAAACCCGGGATCGCGATGGCGATAAAGCCACGTGTATTTGTGACCGTGCGCCACAGCAAACGCCCGCATTCCGTGAGTTCATCCTACATACAGAGCTGCTTTACGGATATGGGCGTGTCGGGAAGCGTATACATCAACTCACAGATCCCGAGCTCATCGGGGCTCGGCTCATCGGCAGCGGTCACGGTCGCTACGCTCTGCGCCATCAACGACGAGTTTCAGCTGGATAAGACGAGGGAGGAGATAGCAAACATGGCGTTCGAGATCGAACGGAGGGTTCAGAAGGGCAGGGCGAGCCCCACAGATACGACCGTCTCCTTATATGGTGGGATTGTGCTCATCACGGGAACCTCCCGCAGGCGACTCCCCCCGCAGGATCTGCATCTGGTCATCGGGGATTCGCTCGTCTCACACAACACAAGCCAGATGGTGGAGCAGGTGAGCGAGCTGAAAAAGAAGCAGCCCGAGATTGTGGGTCATATACTCGATGCGATTGAAGCTGTGAGCCTGACTGCAATCCACCACCTCATCAACCCGAAAGAGCTGGGGCGGTATATGGATATGAACCACGCGTTGCTCGATGCGCTGGGAGTGGGCCACCCCGCGCTCACAAGGCTCGTGCTTGCGGCACGGTCCTCGGGAGCGTTCGGCGCCAAGCTCACGGGTGCGGGTGGGGGCGGGTGCATGATTGCTGTCTGCCCCAAAGGGCTTAAGCACCGCATCGCCAAGTCAATCGAATCATGCAATGCCCGGGCGATCATGACCGATATCGACACCGAGGGTGCCCGGAAGGAGAAGAATGTCTGACCGCATAATGCTCAAGCTTGGCGGGAGTGTAATAACCGACAAGAGTGGTGACTGTGTGATTGATGAGGGGCGGCTCGCGTCTATCGCATCGTCGATTGCCAAAGCCAGGCAGGGAGGGCTCCTCATTGTTCATGGTGCCGGTTCATGTGGCCATCCCGAAGCAAAACGGTACCGGCTCGATGAGGGGGTGACTCCCGGTCACGCGGACGGGATCTTTATCACCCACCATGCGGTCTCAAAGCTCAACATGGCAGTAGTTGCAGCGTTGCAGGAACAGGGTATCGATGCGGTCGGAATCCACCCGCTCCATGTTGCATATGCCGATAACGGGAGGCTGGTTGCCTTTGAGTACCGGCATCTCGACCGGATGCTGACGCTGGGAATTGTTCCGGTGATCCACGGCGACGTGGTGATGGACCATACCCGCGGAACCTGCATCATTTCGGGCGACCAGCTGGTGCGTTACCTTGCCCCGCGGCTCGGGATGCACCGAGTGGGGCTCGCCACCGATGTACCGGGAGTGCTGGATGGGGGGGTGGTGGTGCCGGCAATCACACCGGCTTCGATAAGCACCCTCCAGATCGGCAGCTCGTCCTATACCGATGTCACCGGTGGAATGAGTGGAAAGATCAATGAATTGCTCGACCTCGCCCGTTCGGGTATCGAGGCTGAAATATTCCATGTCTCGCGCATTTCGGATTTCCTTTCGGGAAGGGATTGCGGCGGGACGAACGTGAGCGTAAGAGGATAAGGGGATTCTCATGGGAGACAGGAAGCGTTTTACATCGTCGCGGAAGCTTGACCACATGCGGATATGCGCAGAGGAAGATGTTGAGCGCGGCGAAGCCGGTTTTTCAGACATACGGTTCGTGCACAATGCGCTGCCGGAGTGCGATATGGCGGCGATCGACCGGCATACGCGGTTTCTCTCCCGCGAGTTCTCCTCACCCCTGTTCATCTCAGCAATGACAGGTGGGCACCCCGACACAAAAGCAGTTAACGCACGGCTTGCACGGGCAGCAGAGCACTACGGCATCGGCATGGGTGTGGGTTCCCAGCGGGCGGCGCTTGAGAACCCGGATCTTGTTGATACCTTCTCTGTTGTGCGTGATGAGGCGCCGGATGCATTTATTGCCGCAAACCTCGGAGCCGTCCAGCTTCGCGACCACGGGGTCGGGTGGGCGGAACGTGCAGTCGAGATGATCGACGCAGATGCAATCGCAATCCACCTCAACTTCCTGCAGGAGGCAATCCAACCTGAAGGTGACCACAATGCAGCGGGATGTATTGATGCGATCCGGGGGTTATGCAGGGATATAAAGACCCCGGTGATTATAAAAGAGACAGGATCCGGTATCTCCGCAGAAGCCGCACGGAAATGCTGGGGAGCTGGCGTCGCCGCGATTGATATCGGCGGTGCCGGCGGGACATCGTGGGCTGCGGTTGAGAGCTTGCGAGCGGAGAGCAGCAGGAATCTTCGGGATCAGGAAAAGAAGACGCTGGGCGAGGACTTTTCAGACTGGGGCATACCTACTGTGGTGAGCCTGTGTGAAGTACTTGCATCAGGTGGGCCTGTAATCGCATCGGGGGGCATCCGCACCGGCGAGGACATGGCAAAAGCACTCGCGCTCGGCGCGGACCTGTGTGGTATGGCGCTCCCGCTCCTCAAGCCGGCGATCAGGAGTGATGAGGCGTTGTATCAGGCGATCGATACTGTCCACCGGCAGCTGGACGTGGCGATGTTTCTCACCGGTTCAACCAGGATTAAGGACCTGAAAAAGGCGCGGATGTTTATAACTGGCAGGACGCGCCAGATGATTGATAGGGACAATCCGGCTCAGCTTAAAAAATAATCTACCAATATTTGTTCAACACAGACACAACAAAAGAACAGGAGACAGTACATGGATATTGAAATCATTGCAGTGGGCGGATATGACGAAGTCGGGCGAAATATGACTGCTGTCCGCTGCGGAAAGGAAATTGTCATTTTTGACATGGGGCTCCGATTGGATCAGGTGATGATCCATGAGGACGCGGAAATAGAGAACATGCATTCACTTGATCTGATCAAGATCAAGGCAATACCTGATGACACGATGATGAACGCAGTCGAAGGGACCGTAAAAGCCATCGTCTGCTCGCACGGACACCTCGACCATATCGGCGCAATCCCGAAGCTTGCTCACCGGTACAATGCGCCCATCATCTCCACGCCGTATGCGACAGAATTGATCCGGCAGCAGATCTCCGGAGAGCAGAAGTTTGGCGTGAACAACAAACTCTTCGCGCTGAAGTCCGGGCAGCGGTATACGATCTCGCAGACGCTTGTCCTGGAGTTCGTTCGGACGCAGCACTCTATCATTGACACGGTCACGCCGGTGCTCCATACCCCGCACGGCGCGATCGTCTATGCGTGTGACTTCAAGCTGGACCGGACACCGGTGATCGGGGAATCGCCGGACTTTGCACGGTTCCGTCAGATCGGGAAGGAGGGGGTGCTCGCGCTGATTGTGGAAAGTACCTATATCGATCGCCCCGGACGGTGCCCCAGCGAGAGGATTGCCCGCGACCTTGTCCGCGACACTATCATCAGTTACGAGGACGACAAGAATGCAATCTTCGTCTCCACCTTCTCCTCGCATATCGCGCGGGTGAAGACGATTGCAGAATGCGCTCATGAGATAGGAAGAAAACCCATCCTTCTCGGGCGCTCAATGGAGCGGTACTCGGTGACTGCCGAACAGATGAAGCTTGTCTCGTTCCCTTCGACGACAAGCGTTTTTGGTAACCGGCGTACGATCGACCGGACGCTGCGCCGGATGATGAAGGAGAGCAAGGACCAGTTCCTGCCGATCGTCACCGGGCATCAGGGCGAACCTGGCTCCATGCTGACCAGGCTTGCAACAGGAGACACCCCCTACCAGCTTACAAAGGGCGATAAGGTGATCTTCTCGGCAACCGTGATCCCCAACCCGATGAACTTCGGGCAGCGCTATATGGTGGAAGCGCACTTAAAACTCGCCGGAGTCCGGATTTTCGAGGACCTGCACGTGAGTGGTCACGCGTACCGTGAGGATCATTACGAGTTCGTCAACATGTTGAACCCGCAGCATATCATCCCTGCTCACGGGGATATGAAGATGACCGCAAGCTACGCGGACTTTGCATCTGAGATGGGCTATACGCTCCACTCTGACCTGCATATGCTGCGCAACGGGCAGCACCTCAAGTTGAATTAGAGGGAATAACCATGGACCTCGAAGCGTACCTGGACTCTGTTGCACGACAGGTTGACAGCCTGGTCGACCGGTCCTTCGGGGATGTGTGGACTGATCTCGATCGGGCA
Source organism: Methanoregula sp. (assembly GCA_026394595.1). Lineage (GTDB taxonomy): Archaea > Halobacteriota > Methanomicrobia > Methanomicrobiales > Methanospirillaceae > MVRE01. Next base: position 10,486 of record JAPKXX010000020.1, read on the forward strand.
AGTGCCCACCTGCTCTTTGCGGGCGGCAAGCGCCTGCGACCCGCAGTTGTGATGCTTGCTGCCGAGGCCGTGAATAACGGAAGTTCCTCGGATATCCTTCCGGCTGCGCTCGCCATTGAGCTCACACACACGTTCACGCTCGTTCATGACGATATCATGGACGATGACTTGATGCGGCGCGGCGTCCAGACCGTCCATACGAAGTGGGACATGCCCACCGGCATTCTCGCCGGCGATGTCCTCTATGCCCGGGCGTTTGAGTTCCTCTGTATTTCAATTGCACCCGATAACGCAAAGGTGAGGGCAGTGTCTATGCTCGCAAGGGCCTGTGCCGAGATCTGTGCAGGGCAGCACATGGACATGTCCTTTGAAAAAAGGGACGATGTAACCGACGGTGAGTACCTCGAGATGGTGAGAAAAAAGACCGGGGTGCTCTATGCGGCGGCTGCAGGTATTGGAGGGATTCTTGCCGGATGCAATGCACACCAGGCAAAAACACTCTACCAGTTCGGGCTCAATACGGGTATCGCGTTCCAGATCCAGGATGATCTCATCGATCTCCTGACCCCCAGCGAGGTGAGCGGAAAGGATCGTGCTTCTGATCTTCGCGAGGGCAAACAGACACTCATCTGGATCAAGGCACGGGAGAAGGGGATCGATCTTTCACCGTATAAACGCGATCTCTCTGATGCCGAGATCGATGAGGTGATTTCGATGCTTAATAACGCTGGCGTGATTGAAGAGGTCAGGAAGGTCGCCACAGATCTTGTATCCGAAAGCAACCGGCTGCTCAATATGCTGCCCCCATCCCCATCCCGGGAATTGTTAAGAGATATCGGCGCCTTTTTTGTGACCCGGAGCTTTTAGATGGAAGAGCAGGACCTGAGGGATCTCATCTATAAGTGTGCGCTCCAGAACGCGGTAAAGCACGGCGGGATCCCTCAGGCCGGTGCAGTGATTGGCATGGTGATAGGTGCCCACCCAGAACTGCGCACCAGGGCAAAGGAGGTCACTGCGCTTGCAAGGGAGGTACTGGCTGAGGTTACGACCCTTTCGCCAGAGGAGCGGCGCAATAAGCTTGAAGAGATCGCGCCGGAGATGATCGCAGCGCTCTCTGAAAAGCATGAGCAAAAGAAGATGCTCCCCGACCTCGAAGGGGCGGAGAATGGCGTTGTCATGCGGTTTGCGCCCAATCCCTCCGGCCCCCTGCACATCGGGCACGCCCGTGCTGCGGTGCTCAATGATGCATACGTGAAACAGTATAGCGGAAGCTACATCCTGCGAATTGAAGATACTGACCCAAAGCGCGTTGACCCCCTTGCGTACGAGACGGTAAAGGAGGATATTGCATGGCTGGGACTCGGCATCACCAGAACAGTGACTCAGAGCGACCGGCTGCCGCTCTACTACGATCTCTGCAGACAATTGATCGAGCGTGGCGGGGCATATGTCTGCACCTGTGACAACGAGCACTTTAAGGAACTGAAACTGGCAAAGAGTGCCTGTCCATGTCGCGACCAGCCGGTTGAAACAAACCTCGACCTCTGGGAGAAGATGCTCGATCACACCTTCCGGGAAGGTGAGGTCTCGGTGCGTGTGAAGACCGACCTCACCCATCCGGACCCGGCAATGCGGGACTTCCCCGCGTTCCGGATCCTCGATTCACCCCCACACCCCAAAGTGGAGGCGCATGTCTATCCCCTCATGAACTTCTCGGTCGTGGCCGATGACCACCTGCTTGGCGTGACACATGTGATCCGGGGCAAGGACCATATTGCAAACACCCGCCGGCAGCGTTACATCTATGATCATTTCGGCTGGAAGGTACCGGTGTACCGGCATTACGGCAGGATGGGGATAGAGGGTGTCGTGCTGTCAACATCACAGATGCGGCTTGGCATCAAAAAGGGGGAATACACCGGCTGGGAT
>JAPKXX010000040.1 GCA_026394595.1 Methanoregula sp.
CATAGCTTCTGATATGCTTATCATTATTTCTTCACGACACTGCAGCACACCGGGGCACCACCATCCGACCGGCACGAACCGATACCGGCCATCATCGTTCACACTACAGAACCATCGTAAACGGGTGCGGACGTTGTTTAACGGGAAAAATTCCCCTTCGACGCGTATTCACTTAAAAGATACATTGTCTCTAACGCACAGTCACGCGTCGACCCCGTTGTGTGATACGGGGAACAAGGAGAACGGCGTTTTACGTCCCTTCTCTATCCAATAAAACAGTGCAATGCACACGATTGCCGCAACGCCAGGGAACACTACGGGCATGTATTGAGATTGTGCGAAATAGTTTGATGATCTCAAGAACATCGTAGAACGGGGATCTTGGTATTTTATACGTATGAGATTGTATACGGCTCAGCCCCGTTCTCGTTGTTCAAGTATCAACCCGTTTGTTCTCATGATTTCTCTGTCATCGGTGCGGGCACAAGTGGACATACATGGGGATTCGACTTGCAAGTCTCGCCAGATCTCACAGACCTGTGAAGGTACATTGCCCGAAGTGTCATGTGTATGTCAGGCGGATTGTGAGGAATGCGAAATAACTGGTTCTGCATCACCCCAGAATCCGGGCATATCCAAGCACATAGTTGTCAATGTGTTTCAAAAAGAGGAAAATTATTAAAAATTGTGCTTTTTGTTGACCTCATCAAAACAAGTAATTATTAATTTATCCAACTTTTTTAGGTCATCAATCGAATTAATAATAATATTCGTCACACCCGAATTTGGGTATTTTTTAATTTCAAATCCTTTCGTTAGAGATTCAATATTTGGCGTATCAATGTGAACGTTGATAGATCTCATTGTCTCTTTTAAAAATAATCTTAAAAACCATCCATGAGTATCTCGATTATTTATTGAGAAATAACTCATTGTATCCTTGGGTCGGAGCACGGATATATCTCGACCTGCCTTCTGAAGGATGGATTTTACCAATTCAAACGCTTTCATTTCCTCATCAGATATTTCGATTGGTTTCTCTACATAGGTTTGAACAGGTTTCACCTCACTTGGCTGTACCTGAGCAACTTTTTGCTTTTTTGTTTCTGGGATTTTTTGTTGCTGAATGTTTTGTGCCTCCTTCTGTTGATCCTCTATCCCTTGTCGTGTCATTTCCAAAATTGAATTCGAGATTGCTTGTTTAACGATGGGATTCATTTTTTCAAGAACATTGGTTGTGATTACCTTTTCTGGTATTGCGGCTTTAATTAAAAATCGAATAAACGGCTCTGTGGGATTTATTAAAAGATTTTTGAATAATGTATTGATAGCTGTGAAGTTGTAGAGGTCTTCAGCGATGCTACATAGACTATCTTTATCATAATTTTCTTTTTTAAATTTCAATAAATTTTTATAATCTGATTCTTTCAAGTTTGAAAAATTTACGGTTAAGAAAGGTGTTTTATCCATCACGTTTGTTTTTTGGGTATCAGTAAAAAATCGATATTCTTCACCATTCGTGACAATCCCGAATTTTGTATCGCTGTAAGCGTTAAAATATTGAGCCAATTGTGCATCATATTTCACTAAATTTTCATTCACAGGCTTGGCTTCAGTAAATATAATGGGTTCTTTATCTTTTAAAATGGCAAAATCTACTCTTTGGTCTATCTTTTTCCCCCAAGCAGAAAGAAATTCTTGTTGAACTTCTAATGGATTAGAAGTATCATAACCAAGCACTTGTAGGAAGGGAATGATAAGAGCCTGTTTTGTTGTTTCTTCATTGGTGATATGAATTTTTCTTTCTTGGATTTTGAGAGATAATGTTTCTAAATCTTTTTGAAATTGCAAATCCTCCTTTAAGTCCATATTACACCTCAGTCATATGATATGAATCCTATAGTATTTAGCTAATAAAAAACCTATTTGTAAATTGAGATTTGCATCATCCCCGACTTCCCCGTTCACGGCAGTTTTATCTGGAAACAAGAACACGCACCATCCCGTGAACTAAACCCCCTGCGATATTATCGAGACTTCCGGCAGAACGTGCCTTTTTTACCAACTTGTCACATGACTGGGTGGAGTTATAATCGAGAACGGCAAGGAACGGCGATCTTGACCCCCCGTTCACACTTCAGAACCATCGTATAACGTTCACAAACGTTGTTTAATGGGCAAAAGTACCCTTCGACGGGTATTCACCCAAAGATACTTTGTTTCTAACGCACAATCACGCGTCGTTCTTGTAGTGTAAGATGAGAAGATCGATAACAATCGAGTACACGGAGAACGGGGATCTTGGTATTTTATACGTATGAGATTGTATACGGCTCAGCCCCGTTCTCGTTGTTCAAGTATTAGGTTGGGAGCAGATCTTCCATAATCCCCTTCTTTTTCTTAACCGGATTATGCCTCATATCTACGGATAGAATTACCGAACGCTCATCACTCCCGAGGTAATTTTTTCAGGTAGCCGGAACTGATACCGGTGTGGTCAACCGTTGAATCATTTGAGCTCAGCGATCTCATTGTCGATCCAGTCCTGGATGACCAGTTTCATCTGTTTTATTGTGATGCCGGGCGCGTTGCGCACACGGATCTCCACCTCAAGGAGGTCAAGGATTGGTGTAACGGTGGTAAAATAATCATCGATGCAGTTCAGGCCCCCTCCTTTTTTGATGTGGAGCATGACGAACTCGTTGAGGTGCTCAAATTCACCGGTGACATCGACAATTGCCTCAAGGGTCATTGTACCAGGTTCACTGACCAAGCATTTGTCGTTGGCAAGAGCCTTGCCATCATCGTTTACATCGGTTGGAGGCTGCATGGCATCAGCACTGGTTGTAAGGTCCCCGGCCTTTCATATGGCGTACAGTATCGTACAACTCCTGGCATACACACCGGAACTTATGGACACTTTAAAAAAACAGTCTGTTGGTGTGGCATAAATAGGTGATTACACCGCTGTTAGACCGGATTTATCGTATCGAAAAAAAAAAATTATGACAGGTCATTATTTTCCCGATGTCTCTTTTGGCTTTGGTAAAAATGGAATAATCGAAGCGGCTATCTTTGCGATGTCCATGGACTGGAGCACGACCTTACCCGGCCCGGTGAGCGTGGTCACAAAAAGACCTTCCCCGCCAAAGATAATCGAGCTGATCCCCCCGGCAAGTGCGATATCATAGCTAACCGTACTCTCGAAACCTACTACAAGTCCGGTCTGCACCTTGACCATCTCACCTTCCTTCAGGGTGATCTCAACAATATCCCCGCAGCAGTGCAGAAACACGGTGCCAGCACCACTCATGTTCTGGAGGATGAAACCCTCACCGCCAAATAACCCGCTCCGGATCTTTTTGGTGAACGTGATATCCAATACTACACCCTCTTCGCAGCACAGGAATGAGTCTCGCTGGGTGACAAACTCGTTGCCGGCAGCAAGTCTTACCGGAAAAATTTTTCCCGGCACATTGCCCGCAAACGAGACGAAGCCGGGAGAAGCAGCCGGGGAAAATTTTGTTAAAAAAAGGCTCTCCCCGGTGAGGACTCGTTTTATCCCTGAGAGAATTCCGCCTTTGAGCTGGGACTCCATCTGCATATGCCCGCTCATGTTCACCATTGCTCCCGCTTCGGCAAGGAGCCCTTCACCGGTATCGAGCTCGACTTTCACCATCTGGAGGTTGTCACCTATGATCTCATACTTCATTATTGTCCTCGATCACAGGTGCGGCACACAACTACAAATGTATTGCGTGTAGTCAGGCGTTTGCATGCAGGAGGGGAGTATCCTGGTCATATCTTTTCCTTATACTCCGTGCGGCAAGCATACCGGTAGAGAACGCAGCCTGGAGGTTATAACCCCCGGTGTCACCATCATAATCAAGAACCTCCCCAACAAAAAACAGGTTTTTTACCTTACGGGATTCCATCGTTTTTGGGTTCACTTCATCAAGCGACACTCCGCCCTGCGTAACCATGGCGACAGAAAAGTCACCGGGCGTATCGACAGTCAGGGGGAATTCTGTGAGATGCGTAATCAGCCGCAATCGCAGAGGTACAGAGAGGTGTGAGCAGGTAAGATAAGGTGAAGTGCCCGCCAAATCGAGAACTTTTCCGACAAGACGTTGGGGAATATTGTATGAAGATAGCACTGATTTTACCTGTCGGCTGCCGTTTGATTTCACCTGCTCAACAAAGCCGCGGGCAAATTCTTCCTGACGTAATGTGCCGACAAACGATAACCGGATGACATCGCCTGACCTGATAGTACGCGACATGTCGAGGATACCAGGTCCTGATAACCCTTTGTGGGTGAACAGCACGTCACCCCTGAAGGCAATCACATTTTTCCCTTTTCGCCAGACTGAACAGTGCATTGCTGAAAATGACATGCCCGCCAGATCGGCAAATGGAAAATCTTTGATATATAATGGTGTAAGCGCCGGTGCTATTTCCCTGACGGTATGTCCCATGCCGGCAGCAAAACGGTAACCATCCCCCGATGATCCGGTTGCCGGGTATGATGCTCCTCCGGTGGCGATGACAACGAACTTCGCGTGGTATGTTGCCTGGCTTGTCACAATTTCAAAATCTTTTTGCTGACGATTGATTCGGGTCACGGCTTCATTGCAGCGTAGGATGACATTTTGGTTCCCGCACTCGCGGATAATTCCATCCAGTACATCAGCAGAACTCCGCGATACAGGAAACACCTTGCCCCCCGACTCGGTTTCGGTTGCCACACCATGGTCTTTGAAAAACGCAGTGAGATCCCTGTTTGAAAAGGAAAGAAGAGCCGGTCTTAAAAATTTCCCGTTACTCCCGTAATGGGAGAGAAAATTCAGGATATTGCCATCATGCGTGATATTGCACTGCCCTGTGCCGGAGATCAGGAGTTTTCTGCCAGGAGAATTCATCTTCTCCAGAACGAGAATCCGGTGATCCGGTGTGGCTGTATTGATTGCACAGAAGAGTCCGGCAGGTCCTGCACCGACTACCGCAACATCGTAGTGCTCATTTGTCATCGCATCACCATGGTTTTAGACTGCATCTCTCATGAAGTACAGACCTGCTCCTGTGAACAGGAATTATCCACTGAGAGATATGATCTCTCACAACCGTTTCCAAACGCTTATTCGTGCCATGAAACAGACAGTATTTTCCCATGGATGACAACCGCGAAAAACAGGTCATCTTCATTGTCGCGTCGCTTGCATCGTTTCTCGTACCGTATACTGGCTCCTCGATTACCGTCGCATTGCCTGCAATCGGTGCGCAGTTCGGTCTCGATGCAGTGATGCTGGGGGGGATCACCTCTGCGTACATTATATCTGCAGCAGTTTTTATTGTCCCGTTTGGAAAATTTTCAGATATTATCGGGAGAAAAAAAATATTTGTATGGGGGTGTTGCAGTCTTTTCCATTGCATCATGCATCTCATCAATCGCCCCTTCTCACTAGGTCCTGTTTATCGCACGGTTTATTCAGGGAATTGGGGGGGCCATGCTCTTTGCAACCTCGACCGCGATTGTGACGCAGGTCTTTCCTCCCGGAGAACGGGGCAATGCTTTTTTCGGGGATGTATGGTCTGGTCAGTCTCACGGATCAGAGTGCTGTATCATGGCTGGTGTTGGGAATTGTTCTCCTTTTTGTCTTTCTCTGGTACGAGCGGCGGTGTGAAAGCCCGGTCCTTGATATACGAATATTCTGGCAGAACCGGACGTTTATATACTCCAACATTGCTGCAATGATCAACTACGGCGCCACGTACGCAGTTGCGTTCCTGCTTGCGCTTTATCTCCAGTACGTGAGGGGTTTTTCTGCCGAAGGAGCCGGCGTAATCCTCGTCGCACAACCCCCGGTCCAGACATTTTTTTCACCGGTTGCTGGTCATCTCTCCGACCGGATAGAACCGAGAATAGTAGCGACTGTCGGAATGGGAATCATGACCCCGGGGCTGTCGGTCTTCATCTTCCCGACACCTGATACGCCGCTCCTGATCATCGTCTGCACCCTGCTCTGGCTCGGTCTCGGGTACGCGCTCTTCTCCTCCCCGAACACAAATGCAATCATGAGCTCAGTGGATATTCGACACCTCGGCATCGCATCAGGCATGGTAGCAACCATGCGCTCGATGGGGCAGGTTCTCTCTATGGCAATTGCCATGCTCTGCTTTTCTGTGTATCTTGGCACAGCTACGATCTCTTCACTGAATTATCCGCAATTCATGGATGCAGTTACAACAGCATTTCTGGTTTTTTCTGGTATCTGTATGGTGGGAATATTTGCCTCGTATGCACGGGGTACTATCCGCTAAAACCATACTTTCCGCAACACTTATTTCTCCCCGTTCACTACTACACCATATGCAGAAGCACAGCTGCGGATTTGAAGAGCACATCTTCTGCCGGCACTGCAAGATTCCTGTTGAATATAACGATTTTCGTGGACTCTATTGCCCGAAATGTCGCCGCCCAATCACCATGATATGCCCACGGTGCGGTCAGCGGTGGTAAAAAAGTATCCGGATCAGATCTTTTTTCGCACCCACATCGCATACTGCTTGCGCAGATCCTCCATCTCGTCCGGGGTCAGGTCTTTTCGTTTCATCGTGTGCAGGTATTGATCCAGCTGTCGTACGATATGCTCAGCCTCCAGATAATCCTCCACCTCCAGATAAACGGGCACACGGCTGACTTCGTATGCCTGCCCGCATACCGGGCAGAGTTTCCAGCGCTGGTACCGATCCACATAGGCGAACGTCCGGCAGCCGGGGCACCGAACAATGACGTACATGGTCAAAGGGTAATCAGCAATCTCATGATAAAAATATATCGATTATTGGGAAACCGTCCATGGGTGGCCGTAGCCCGGTACGCGTTTCCGAAGATGCAGAGCGAAACGCCTTTATCGATAGTATATCTGATATGATGGTGCTATGGATCATATCACCGTAATCGGCATCCGCGGACTGCCCATCATCCACGGGGGGGATGATATTGCATCTCTTATCTGCAGACAGCAGCCTCTATTGGATCAGGATATCCTCTGCATCGCCTCAACCATTTATTCCAAATCGAAAGGGTACACAAAATCCCTTGGCTCTATTACACCAGGTGAACGGGCAGAACGCCTTGCCAGAATTAATGGCGAAGATCCGCGCTTTGTTCAGGCAGTGCTTGACGCTTCTGCCGATGTCATCATGGAGCACCCCTTCATCCTTTCTGAGCTTTCATTCGGTCATATCGGTGTCAGGGCCGGGGTTGACCAGAGCAATATCGAGGACGGCATGGTCATCTTTCTTCCGCCGGACCCGATGAAGGCAGCCGATGAGATGCGGTCACAGATAAAAAACATTTCCGGAAAGAATATCGGCGTGATCATCACCGACACCTGCGGGCGTTCCTTCCGGCGCGGGCAGACCGGAAATGCGATAGGGTGGAGCGGGATGCTGGCAATCCGTGACTTCCGTGGTGATGTCGACCTGTTTGGTCATGTGCTCAAGATCACCGAGGAGGCAGTGGTGGATGAGATCGCGGGTTTTGCAAATTTTGTGATGGGCGAGAGCAATAACGGCGTACCTGCGGTTATCTTCCGGAACTGCCCGCAATGGAGCGGGCACGATAACCTCTATTTCTCAAAAGATGAGGATATCACACGGAAACTGTTGAAAAAGGAGCGGGGTCAATAGACCATGTTAAGGATCAGAATGAATATACCGATAGCGGCAGAAACCGCCATTACAATAATGGGGCTGATGTGCACAGCGCGGCGGTCCTCGCTGTCATAATAATTCACGAGACCAGCCGATGACATCAGCCGTCCACCCTGTTTCTTTGCCATGCATATCTATTTCATTTTTCGATATATAAAAGAGTGTCAGGAGTGCATATGGGACATCCCCTCGTGATTTCTGGAAAAGCGCTTGTGGGCGAGGATCTCGCGCTTCGTTCAGTTGATATCGTCATCGAGCAGGGGGTTATCACTGCTGTCGAGGAAACATCCAGCACACCGGATATCTGGATCTGCCCGGCATTATTTAACGCACACACGCACCTGGGTGACACGGTGGCTATGGACTGTGCGACCGGTGGCAATCTTGCCGGACTTGTCACTCCGCCAAACGGGTTGAAGCACCGTCTTCTCGCTGCAGCATCCCATAAGGAACTTGTTTCCGGCATGAGGGCAACCATTGGTGGTATGATAACCCGCGGTACGGCTGGCTGTGTGGATTTCCGTGAAGGGGGTGCGGAAGGTGTCGCTGCATTGAAAGAGGCAGCATATCAGCAGCCTTTCCGGTGTATCATTTTCGGGAGGGATGGCGGAGAACTCGAAGGTGACGGGCTTGGTATAAGCAGCGCCCGCGATGTCCCGGATCTCGAAAGGGTTGTAGCCCGGGCAAAACAGCAGAAAAAACCTGTTGCGTTCCATGCCGGGGAAAGAGATGCTGATGATATTGATGCAGCCCTTGCATACGACCCCGATTTCATCATTCACGGCACCCATGCAACCCGTACTCAGCTGAGGGAATGTGCGGAACGGCAAATCCCCGTCATTATCTGCCCGCGCTCAAACTGGACTCTTGGCGTTACCAGAACTCCTGATCACCCCCCCGTTTCCCTCATGCTTGACCTTGGTTGCAGGGTATTTCTGGGAACTGACAATACAATGTTTGTCCAGCCTGACATGCTTGCTGAAATGGCGTTTCTCAACACGGTATACCATACTGAACCTGCAGATGCGGTGGGAATGGCTGTCGGGGGGTCATCTCTGTATGGCAGCCCGTTTTTTATCAGCGTAGGCGCGCAGGCTAATTTTTTTACTATTGATCCCCAGTACTCAAATATGCGCTTCAGTAAAAATCCGGTTGAAAGCATTGTAAAACGGGCGTTTTCCATCGTAATCGGCACAAATGTTTTTAATTCATAAATCTAACTAAACAGCCATGTTTGTTCTGGGTGAGACAGATGGTCTCTAATATTCTTGTCGCAATTGACGGCTCAAAGGCAAGCGAGAAGGCGTTTGACTTTGCTGTCGACGAGGCAGGACTCCATAATGCTACACTTCATGCTATTTACGTCGTTGAGACCGGCCTTTTTTCATCCCTTCCCACAGACAATAGCGTGGAAATTATGTATCGCGCTCTTGAAAAGGAGGGTGACGAGGTGTTCGCGAAGGCTAACAAGGCTGCCTCGGCACGTGGGATCCCGCTCACAACCCAAATGAAACAGGGGCATGCGGGAAACGAGATTATTACCCTTGCCGAACACCAGAAGGTGGATATGATCGTTGTCGGTTCACATGGCAAGAGCAATGCAGACCGCCTCCTTCTGGGGAGCGTTAGTAATTATGTGGTGACCCATGGAAAGATTACGACACTGGTGGTGAGATCATAACGGAAATGCTGGTACGCGACTACATGACATCCGACGTAGTTCACGTTGAGATCCCGGGCAACCGCGACGATGTCTTGAAAATTCTGAAACGCACAGGAATTTCAGGTGTTCCTGTTATAAAGAACAAGAAGCTGGTGGGGATCATCACACGAAAGGATCTGCTCAGAAACCCCGAAGAGACCCAGCTGGGACTCCTGATGACCACAAAACCGGTCACCGTTAATCCTGACGTAGACATCCGTGATGCTGCCCGTGCGATGGTAACCCAGAAGATCCGCCGGCTCCCGGTAGTTGAGAACAGCAAATTGGTAGGACTGCTCTCTGTTGCTGACCTGATCCATGCAATCGCCCAGATGAAGATCATGGATGAGATAAAGGATGTTTACCTGAGCCAGACGTTTGCACTCTGGGAGGAGACCCCGCTTCCGCTTGTCGGGCGTGTGATGGAAATCTCCGGTGTGGACGCAATCCCGATTCTTGATGCGGAAAGCCGGCTTCAGGGAATCATATCAGAAAGAGACCTGATCCGGAACTCCAGCATTGAGGACTCTGTCGGTGTGAGTGACTTTTCCAACGGCACGGACGATGATGAATGGACGTGGGAGAGCATCCGTGACATGCACACATTGAGTTACAGCATTTCTAAAGTGCAGTTACCTGATCGACCAGTCAAGACCGTGATGGTGAAAAACGTGGTTGCCGTGCCCCAGAATGCGGAAGTGAGCGAGTGTGCATTAAAGATGCGCCGGGCAAGGGTCGACCAGCTGCCGGTTATCAACGGTGATAAGCGCCTGGTTGCTATGCTCTATGACCGTGAACTCATACGGGTCCTCTGCCAATCGGCAGAATAACAACCTTTAAATTTCTTGATGTCGTGATATTGATAAAGCGCTTTTAGATATTTTTCAGCGTTTATTAACTTTTTGGGGTGTCAACATGCCTGAACAGTACCAGGAATCTATGAAGGGGACAACAACCATCGGTCTGGTCTTTTCTGATGGTGTCATTCTCTCTACTGAGAAGCGGGCGACCATGGGGTTCATGATTGCAAGCAAAAAAGCAAAGAAAGTCTACCAGGTCGCTGACCGGATCGGTATAACGACAGCCGGTGGTGTGGGCGATGCGCAGCAGCTTGCCCGGATCCTCACCGTAGAATGCAGTCTCTATCAGATCCGGAGGTCACGCCCGATTACAGTAGGTGCTTCTGCAACATTGCTCTCCAATTACTTAAACCAAAACCGATATTTCCCGTACTATGTCCAGCTCCTTGTGGGTGGCGTGGACGAGCACGGGCCAAGTGTATATTCCGTTGATGCACTCGGTGGTTCGACAAAAGAGGAGGAGATCGTTGCCACAGGTTCCGGTTCTCCAATGGCGTACGGCGTGCTCGAAGACAGGTTCAAGTCAAAAATGACTGAACAAGAGGCCATCGATCTTTCAATTCGGGCTCTCAAAGCAGCGATGAAACGGGATGCCGGTTCCGGAGAAGGTGTCCATGTTGTGGTGATCACCAAAGACAAATACCAGGAGCTCAGTGAGGATATGCTTAAAAAATACCTTGCCAATAACCACGCATAACTTTTTTGGACGTTTACTTTATGCTTATTGAAGAACGGTTAAAGGAACTCAAAGATAAGATTTACGAGAAGATCCCTCGTGGCATCACGGTTACTCAGGTGGAATTTGAGGGACCGGAGCTTGTGATCTACACCGATGATCCAAAGCGGTTTGCCGATGAAGCTGACCTGATCAGGATCCTTGCCCGTGACCTCCGCAAGCGGATTGTTGTCCGTCCCACGATTCTTGAGGACCCTGAAAAGGCAGTCCAGGATATCAAAACCGTTGTGCCGGACACTGCCGGCATCACTGACATTTTTTTTGATCCAGATACCGGTGAAGTGCTTATCGAGGCAGAGAAACCGGGAGTTGTGATTGGTAAGAATGGTGCAACCCTGCGGGAGATCACCAAACACATCGGGTGGACACCAAAGGTTGTGCGGACCCCCCCCATCGAGAGCACAACGGTGAAGCAGATCCGGCAATACCTCCGTTCCGTGAACGAGGAACGAAAGCAGTTCCTCCGCACTATCGGGCGGAGGATACACCGGGACATTGCGATAAAAGATGAGGGTGGAAAGGATGCAACAAAAAAGGACCAGTGGGCAAGGGTGACCATGCTCGGCTGCTGTCGTGAAGTCGGGCGTGCAGCATTTCTGCTCACAACTCCTGACAGTCGCGTGCTGGTTGACTGTGGTGAAAAGCCGGACAACACCAACGGCACTCCCTATCTCTATCTTCCCGAGATCCACCCGCTTTCTTCATTAGATGCGGTGGTGCTCACCCATGCCCACCTCGATCACTGCGCCCTTATTCCGCTCCTCTATAAATACGGGTATGACGGCCCGGTATACTCCACACCGCCCACCCGGGATCTATCTGCAATGCTCCAGCTCGATTACCTCGACGTGATCCACAAGGAGGACCGTAAAATCCCCTACAGCTCAAACGAGGTAAAAGCATATATCCTGCATTCCATTACCCTCAACTACGGGAGTGTCACCGATATCGCTCCCGACATCAAACTAACGTTCCACAACGCCGGGCACATTCTCGGCTCTGCAATCGCCCACTTCCATATCGGAGATGGGCTGTACAATATTGCGTTCACCGGTGATTTTAACTACAGCAAGAGCCGGCTTTTCAACCCTGCAATCAACCAGTTCCCCCGGCTCGAAGCATTATTCATGGAGAGCACGTACGGCGGCTCCAATGATTTCCAGCCGGCGCGTTCGGAAGCCGAGAGCAAGCTGTTCGAAACAATCAATATTGTCCTTTCCCGTGGAGGGAAGGTTATTATTCCTGCATTTGCAGTCGGGCGTTCGCAGGAAGTTATGCTTGCCCTTGAAGAGGGAATGCGGCTTGAAAAGATACCGAAGGTGAAAATATATCTGGACGGCATGATCCGTGAAGCGACTGCAATCCATACCACCTATCCCGAGTACCTTAACAACGACCTGCGGAACCAGATTTTCCGTGAAGGTATGAACCCGTTCCTTGCAGATTGCTTCCAGCAGGTCGATTCTCCTGAATTGCGCGAAAAAGTGATGGGGGGTGATCCGTGTGTCATCATCACAACAAGCGGGATGCTTAATGGTGGACCCGTAATGGACTATTTAACAAACCTAGCGCAGGATGCAAAAAACGCGCTTGTATTTGTGGGTTACCAAGCTGAGGGGACGCAGGGGCGCCGGATCCAAAAAGGCTGGCGCGAAGTTCCCATGGGGAGGAAGGGCACAATTACCATTAACCTCGAGATCGTGACCGTTGACGGGTTCTCTGGTCATTCTGATCGCCGGCAGCTGATGAATTTTGTCGGGCAGGTTCAGCCAAAGCCGGAAAAGATCTTCTGCATCCATGGCGATGAGAATAACACGATCGACCTTGCCAGTTCCATCTACAAGCGCTACCATATCGAGACGCATTCTCCGATGAACCTCGAGACCTACCGTATGGTCTGATCCTGATATCATGAGGGAGCGCCTTTCGATCTGTCTGGGCATATTTTCGGTGATGGCGCTCTCCAATGCCATCGTCCCGGTGCTTCCCGCTTATGCGGAAGGTTCTGCATTGCAGAGTGCCATCTATTCCGCGTATTTTCTCGGCGCTTTCCTCATGACACTTCCTGCCGGGTTGTTGTCAGACAGGTATGGGAGGGTGCCGGTGATGCGAACAGGACTTCTGGTCACTATGGTCAGCGGTTTTTTCCTCACGGTATTCACGGTACCCGCATTTGTCATTGCATCTCGCTTTCTCGAGGGTATCGGGGCGGGGTTCTTTGTGGCAGCCTCGATGGCGTACGTGAACTCGCTGCCCGATCATGCGAAAATGAGCGGATATTTTATGGCCACACTCAATCTCGGGCTCGTGCTTGGGCTTGTTGCTGGAGGTGTCCTTGCTGTTCAGTTCCACAACCCTTCAGCGGGAATCCTGTTCTTTGCAGCCATCACCATCACTCCTGCAGTTTTCAGTATGTACCTTACCAATTCCGTCCCGATTCCTCAACTGGATCCCCGCAGGGTGCTTTCCACACTTCTGTCTGATTACAGATGGCTCTGGTTCTCCTCTCTTGTCCTTATCGGTAGTACAGGTGCAGTAACTGCTCTCTATCCGGCGTTTTCGGGATTATCTCCCGATATCGTCGGATTATGGATCTCGGGCATGAGCATTGCGACTGTTGTTGCAGTCCTTATTGTCTCACGGTTCAATCTGGATCCTGTCCCTGCCATCCGTAATGCTGCAATCCTGATGGCATGTGGGGTCATGCTCTCCTTCTTCACTCCGCTCGGATTTCTGTTTATCGGGGCGCTGGCAGGGGTGGTTATGATCGCTCAGATGGCATTTCTTGCCAAGGCAAATGACCGCCAGGGAGCAGCCATGGGGCTCTTTTCCACCACAAGTTACCTCGGTATGAGCCTGCTCCCGTTCCTTGCAGGGGTCGTTGCCGAATCGACAAGTTTTTTTATTGCGTTCTGTGGTTTGGCATGCATAGCGTTCAGCGTTGTTCCCACTATTGGAAGATGTCGTTGCCGGAATGCAAACCCTGAGAGAACCAGTGCGACGGAGTATCAATAGATTCATGTCTGATTACGGTGAAATTCGTGCATGCAAAAGCGGATCGCACCAAAATTCCTCCTTATTGCTCTTGCCATTATTCTCATTGTCCCTGTTGTACAGGCGGATGATGCACTTGACTGGTACATGCGGGGGGAGAATGCAGCCAGAGTCGGAAATTACATCGATGCTATCACGTATTATAACAGCGCGATCGCAATTGACCAGAAGTATGCTTCGGCATTATCAGGTAAAGCATACGCTCTTATCCGGATAGGCAATTATTCTCAAGCGCTCTCTACCGCTGAACAGGCACTTGCCATCAAGCAGGATACCCGTGCATTGAATGCCAAAGCAGATGCGCTGTTCAAGCTCCAGCGTTACGATGAAGCGGTGACTGCCTATGATAAGCTCTTTGCGGTGCAGTCAAATCTCCCGGAATCCTTCTGCAACCAGGGTGTTGCATATGAACAGCTGAACAAGTCAGAAAACGCAATTGCTGCATTCGAAACATGCGCACGACTTGACCCATCAAACCTGTTCCCGTGGTACAGGAAAGGCCGGGCACTGCTGACCCTCGGGAAACCGCAGGACGCCCTGAATGCGTTTAACCATTGCACCCAGATTACTATCTCTGATGCCGAAGTCTGGAACTATAAAGGAGTCGCTTTCCTTCAACTGGGAAAATACCAGGACGCGCTTGACTGTTTCAAAACCGCCCTGAGTATCGACCCAACCTATGCAGAGGCAAAGAAGAACAAGGAACTTGCGATGGGTCGGGCACAGGTGTACAATAACGCCGGCACACCACTGCCCACGACAAAACCCGTGGCAACAACAACCTCTGAATCAACCCCGATTGTGACAGAAACCACAATCCGGGCAACCGCTACTGTTGTAATCGAAGCAGGAATTGAGACACCAACTCTCAAACAAACCGAAACTTCAATTTCGGTAAAAACCACATACTCCCCACTTCCGGCATGGGCACCGATAGCGGGAATCCTTGGTGCTTGTATTGTCCTGTTTGGAATATGGAAAAGATAAGGTTTTCAACCAATTTTTTAAACATCCGGAAATTTTCAGCTCCATCGTTGTTCTAAGAAGGAATGTATAAAAAAATTTCATCATTATGTCATTGTTCATTCAAGATAATTTTTTTGGGTATAGTCCCATTCCAGCCACCAACTTTTCTGTACGATTTATCAAAAATACCAGTTGATGATGCTCCTGGGGGCTTCGGCATTTGCCTCCGCCCCCACCACTGTGGCGACCCCCAAGGTGCGATAGAACCGATTAATCGTAATAAAATCCGAAAATCCATTCTTCAAAAAATGAAGCACTTTTTCTGTCTTGTATTGAGTAAATTATATTTTTCATTTTTTCACGTCTTAAATCAATTTTTATTTTAGTGGTTTAATTGGGACTATACCCTTTATTATTATAAAGAGGGTCACGGGCTCTGCACAGAACCTGCAAAATATTCTGATACACCATTGACGCCTTTTCAAGCGATTCGATGGTGACGTGCTCGTTTACCGCGTGCAGGTATTGCATCTCACCGGGCCCGTACTCGATTACATTGAACCCGGCAGCCCTGAGATGCCGTGCGTCACTTGCAGCCCACTGGATGATGGGAAAGACATCCCCGCCAAATACTGTTTTCACTGCATCACATGTAACCTCAACAATCCGTGATCCTGGCGGGGTAATCGATGGATCATGCATTGTCTGAAATGTAATTATGCCATGGGGTGCATGGTCCCGGATATCAGCAAGAAGCTCAGGAATCGAACATCCCCATGGCACACGGAGTTCCAGATCAAGATCGCACCGCTGTGCCACAATATTGGATTTCTCCCCCCCTCGTATAACACCGGGATTAAACATCAGTTTTGTGAGCACATCCGATGCCTGATCGAGCCCGAATTCCTCGCCAAGCACACGCGAAGACTGTTCGGTGATCTCTTTGAGGTTATCCTGTAACGGGTACTGCCTTCCGTTCAATACTTTCACATATTCAAGCAGTGCGAGGGCTTCCATGATGGCGCTGACACCAACCACAGGGTAGAGCGAACCATGGGCGGGTGTACCAGAAAACTGCATATCAAGCCTGACAAGCCCTTTCTGCCCGATATTTGGATGGCGTACTGGTGTGGGTTCTGCAATCAGGCAGTCGCACGGAATGATTGTATGCCTAGTGATGAGGTGCTGGATACCGGAAACCCCCCCTGTCTCCTCATCACAGACAAACGCGAGCTGAACAGGCAGATCCCTGCCGGACTCGATCAGGGCGTTACAGGCGGCAAGAATGGATGCGCACCCCCCCTTCATATCGGTGGATCCTCTGCCCCAGACAGAACCACCAAGTACTGCACCGGAGAATGGTTCGATGCTCCATCCGTCATCAAGCGCTGGTACGACGTCCACATGACCGCAGAACAATATATTGGTCTCTTTCCTTTCTGTAACAAGGTTGCATCTGCCAGGTTCGTTCTCCGTGACACATGATCCGATACCCCATCCTTCAAGCAGCGATCGGATGTATCCAATCACATCCCGCGTATCTCCCGGCGGATTATCACTGCGGATCCTGATGAGGTCTGAACAGAGTCGGGCAACATCCATGGCGAGGTACGCTCCTATGCGGAGGAGTTGCGGCTGATATAGGCATCAAACAGCGTCGCAAGTGAGGCATCCGTATATAGGCTCTTTAAAAAGTCAGGATTAAAAAATTCGTCGATCATGATATACAGCATATTGGAGGGGATTTCGCTCCTGCTGTCCGGGTCAAGAACGATCCGGAAACTACAGTACCCTGCCGGGTCCTCATCGTCGTAGATTAACTGCCAGAGGGAGGGGAGCTGTGCAAATTTTTCGGGATATTCCTTCTTAAGCCAGTTGATGAATTCCGGAAATTTTACACGGTTCCCTTTCTTCTCCTCATCAATGCGCCACCTCAGATATTCGGCACCCATAATGTTTTTTGGGGACTGATAGTTGTAAGTATAGATACTTGTTGTGTAATCGATGTGGGCCAACGAATCGATAAAATAAAAGGCAAGCACTTTGTGGAACTGCGACATGTCGTGCAGGATCAGCGATTTTTCATAAAGGTGAGTAAGGATGGCGGAGTATTCGTTGTCAGCGTGCATGCCTCTTTATAGGGTAGAGCATTGTAAAAACATTGTCGTCATGGCAGGTTGTGACTGCTCCGGGCTGAACTGATTACCGGTAAAATGGCTCGCGTCGCCTGATGGCCTCACGGAACAGCGCTTCGAGTTCCGCCCCCACTTTTCCCCTGATATCGACGTGGTTGTCCGTGCGCAGGAGGCAGGGTTTGAGTTTTCCGTCAGAGGTGACCCGCAACCGGTTGCAAAAGGCGCAGAATTCGGTGTTGTGGAGGGGGCGGACAACCTCAACCTCTGCGCCGTCAAGGCAATATTTTTTCCGGTGATGCATCCGGCGCGTGAAAATGGTTTTTGAACGCTCTGCCAGATCGTGTTCGAGCCCCGTGAGATCGCCATGATAGGTGCAATCGTTGAACTGCATTAATTCGATCAGCTGGAGTATGAGGTTGCGGTTCCCTCTCACAAAGGCAAGAAAGTCATCCACTTCGGAATCGTTGATACCCCTGAGCACGACCATGTTCAGTTTGATGGGTGTTAGTCCGGCTTCGAGTGCGGCGGAGATACCGGAAAGGACCTCTCCGAGACGATCACTTCCAGAAATCCGTTTATACGTTAACGGATTCAGGCTGTCAAGGCTGACGTTTACCCGCGAAAGACCTGCCTCTTTGAGATCATCCGCCCGGTCTGCAAGCAGAATGCCGTTGGTTGTGAGAGATGCTTCCATGCTTTCTGGGACTGATGAGATAATATCTTCAAGATCATCACGGAGGAGGGGCTCACCTCCGGTGAATTTCACATGTATTATGTTAAATTTCGATGCCACACGCAGTACTTCTGCTATCTCAGCAGCACTCATCGTATTGGCAGGAGTTCGTTCGCCTTCCGCATGGCAGTAAATACATGAAAGGTTACACTTTGGAGTAAGGCTGATGCGCAGGTTACTGACCGGCCGGTTATATGGGTCTTTGAGGGTCACGGGATCAATCTACAAAATTTTTTGCGATGATATAGAGTTCGGTGCTTCCTCTCCGGGTTGCCTGTGTCACACAGGTTTTTACAGAATGAAAATGTCGTTTTGTTTCGGTCAACAATTCGGGAAAATCCGTTCCCTGGAATGACTTTACCACAAAATTGCCCCCATGCTTCAGGACATTGCAGGCAAACCCAAGCGCTTCCTCTCCAAGAGCGATTGCCCGTGCCTGGTCATAGCTCCGCTGCCCGGAGAGTTTGGGAGAAGCATCGCTGATAATAACGTTCACCATACCAAGTAGTGCCCTCGCCTGAACATACACATGAGGATCCGTCAGATCGCCTTCTATTGTCTCCACTCCTTCTATGGGCGGGATGGGTGAGAGATCGATACCGAGCACCCTGCCATCAGTCAGCGTCCGTACGACCTGCAGCCAGCTCCCTGGTGCGGCACCCAGATCAATGACATTATCTGACCGGTGGATCACATCAAAGCGTTTCTGGATCTCGACAAGTTTGTACGCAGCCCGCGATCTATAGCCCTCGCTTTTTGCCTTCAGGTACACCTTATCGTGTCCCCACTGTGAGCCCATTAAAGTTAACCTCGCAGGATTGCCGGGTTCAAACCCCAAAACTATAATTAAAGTATGATGATATATTGTATAAGACAGTATGTCAAGGGGTAAGCAATGTTAAAAGCAACGATTGATGCAGATATTTTCAGGGAAGCCATAGATGCGATATCCGCACTTGTACCCGAGTGCCGGTTGCATACTGCGGATAGCGGTATTTCCACCCGTGCCGTCGATACAGCGAATGTGGCAATGGTCTCGCTCGAGCTGAAAAAAGAGGCATTTGACTCATATAAAGCAACGAAGAGCCAGATTGGCGTTGACATCTCCAAGATGAAAAATATCTTCAACATGATGGGCAAGGGAGACCTTATCAGTCTTGAACTTCCTGAAAATGCCCAGAAAATACAGCTTAGCGTCCACGGGTACCATTATTCCATCACACTGCTCGATACAAATACGATAAGAAAAGATCCCAACCCCCCGTCTATCAACCTGCCGGGAAAACTCACTATCTCCGGAGATGATTTAAACAACGCAATCAAAGCAGCAGCGATCATCTCTGACAAGATTGCAATGGGAATAAATCCGAGTGACCAGACGTTCTTCATGATTGCTGAAGGCGATACGGATCACATCCGCCGTGAATTTGGAAAAGATGAATTGAAATCACTTTCCCCTGGCGAGGCACGGTCGCTCTTCTCCCTTGATTATTTAAAAGATATGGGAAGGGTGATGAGCAAGGCAGCCGAAGTTGAGGTATTTCTGGGTATCGATCATCCTGCACGTTTCTCGTTTGATATTGCAGGTGGCAAAGGGCATGTCGAATACCTGCTTGCCCCCCGTATCGAGGCTGATTGATGGAGTATACTCCATCGATCAAGGAACTCTCCAATTTCCCGTTTTTAAAAAATTCAAAGGATTATATCCGGACCAGGTATTCTTCACTTGATTCCCTCCTTGCAGGAGAGCATGGTGAGAAGCTGATCCATCATGCCCTGAACCGGATCAGGGATGCACTATCCGCACAACGCACAACTGACAAAACAGAAGTGGGTAATCCCGAAGAGTTGCTTGCATCCTATGCGCTTGCCCGGGTGGTTATTTCTTGTCTCAACGATAAACAGCTCATCGACCGGTTGACGCGGTACGAGGCGGAACGGGCGTACCGCGCCATGGTAAATGAGGAGCAGTGGAACGAGAATTTCCGGCTGGAAGATGCGGGATACAGCCGTCTCTGCGTCTCGGTGGCAACTGAGATGGGAATCGCCGTCGACCAGGATAGTATGTCGCTTGTCGATTATGTTGAACTCGTCGCTCCGATTCGCGAAGATCGGTTCAGGCTGGTAAACCGGGTTGTTACCAAAGGTCGGGTGAAGGTCAATAACGATGAAGTATACGAGCTCCTGCGTGAGCGGATCCGGGTGCTCCTGCGCCGTGACCTTCCGGTAAAGGTGCCTTCATCTGTCTGCGAGCAGCTTGCACCTCGCCTCGCTGAGCTCCAGAAAGTCTATCAGGAGCAGATGTTGCGTCAGTTCGGGGCAATTGAAGAGAGCGCGTTTCCTCCCTGCATCCAGGCCCTGATAAAGGCTATTACATCTGGTGCAAATATAACACATCCAGGGCGTTTTTCCCTCACGTCATTTCTTCACAATATCGGAATGGAAAAGACACAGATTTCCGGACTGTTTGCCCGTGCACCTGATTTCGATCCGGAAAAAACCATGTACCAGGTGGGGCACATCACAGGCAGCGGCGGAACGGAATACACTGCACCGGCGTGTGCAGCTATGCGCACCACAGGGTTATGTATCCGTCCGGATCTCCTCTGTGAAAAAATCAACCACCCGCTCAATTATTATAAAGTGAAAAAGAAGAAAATGGTTGGACCGGGACACGGGGAAACAGGTGAGTGATGATCACGGGGTCTACGCGATCTGCTTGTTGACCAGGTAACCCGCCCCTGAAAGGGAAATTATGAAAATGGTGACAGCAGTCAGGTATGCGATACCGGCATCCATGACCATTGGGAGCAGGGCAAGAAGGATGACCAAAATAAAAAAATTGATCACGCTGATGATCACGTCGAGAAGTCGTGCATCCATATTCTATCATTTTTGCCTGTAACATTAAATCAGTATCCACATTATTATGTATTTCATATCTTTCAGTGTCCAGGATCACGGTGCCTGAAATGACAATGACCTCCTTCTTGCATAAAACCACATGTTTATCTGGCGGCATGAGATACTCCTTGGTGACATGACTCCCCCGGCACAGGAGCGCCGTGACGTCATTCTGCGGCTCACTGAAGCGGCAACTCTTCTCGGGAGTTCCATGGATGTCCGGCTGATCCCCGGAGCGGGAACTAACCTCGTGTATGCAATCCGGGGTGCCCGGGACGGAAAAGATGTTGCTGGAATAGAAGGGGGAATTGTTACAAAAAGGGGGAAGGTCCAACTGGCAGGGTCCTGTCTATTCGATTCGGGCGGCGACGCTTCACCGATTGTGTTAACTGCCATGAAGTTTGATCCGGCGATGCGCAGCGCGTCAGCAATCCGGTTCAGCAGCGAAGCCCTTGGCATACTCGACGATATGTTCATCGAGTGCCGCGAACTTGACCGTACAAACCAACCACCGGGTATCAGCACTATGGAATGGGGAATTGCATCCTGCTGTTCCGACGGTGTGCCGGAGGTAATCTTCGATCGCGGGACAGCACACCATGAAGGGTTGATCCGTCTGATAGGTGAGAACCCGGTTGAAGTCGCCAACAACATTATTATCTTGTCGAATCGCATACAATAGAGAGAAATCTGAGGAATACCCATGGGCATCAAGCCGTCCTATATCAAGACGCTGGGTCTCGAATTGCTCGCAAAAAACCGCGAGAAATTCACCAGCAATTACGATGAGAATAAACAGGCAATGACAGGTCTTGCCTTGATCGATAGCAAACGTGTACGGAACCGCGTTGCGGGTTTTATCACAAGAAAAATAAATACCAAGAGACACCAATAAAAGCTTTATGTTTGCAGGTGTCCTTCCAGCAATCATTACCCCTTTTAAAAGAAACTCCAGAATGGACCTTGACACACAGGGTCTTGTACGCAATCTCGGGTTTCTTCTTTCTCAGGGCATACATGGGGTTGTGCCCTGCGGGTCGACCGGTGAATCAGCCACGCTTACGTTCGAAGAACATGAGCAGGTTATCGAGCTTACGGTTGACAAGGTAAATGGTAAGGTGCCCGTATTTGCCGGCACCGGTTCCAACAATACTGCTGAGGCAGTTCGGTTGACGAAGGCGGCAAAGGACACCGGTGCGGACGGCGTACTTGTCATAAGTCCGTATTATAATAAACCCAACCGTTCAGGACTCATCAAGCATTACACGAAGCTTGCCGATCTTGATATCCCTGTGATCATGTACAATGTTCCGGGCAGGACCGGCCAAAACCTTGAGCCTGATCTTGTGGCAGAACTGGCCAAGCACCCCAACATCATCGGCATAAAGGAAGCGAGTGGGAATATCAGCCAGATCTCAAGGATTATTGAAGAGACGCAGGACGAGGATTTCGCCGTCATCTCCGGTGATGACAACATGACGCTGCCGATCATGGCGCTGGGCGGAACCGGCGTCATCTCCGTTGCCGCAAATGTTGATCCAAAGCGCATGGTTGACATGTGCGAAGCGATGAAGAAAGGTGACCTGAAAAAGGCGCTCGCACTTCACTACGCTCTCTCGCCATTATTAAGGGCGATGTTTATTGACACGAATCCGATCCCGGTGAAGAAGGCAGTTGAGCTGATGGGTATGGCGGGAGGTCCTGTCCGGCTCCCGCTTGATGATCTTGACGAAAAGAAGACCGAGCAGCTGAAAAAAGTACTTGCCACTGTTCCGAAAAAGGGTACAGCCATGCGTGCAATCCCAAAAAAACAGAACACGGAGGCAAGAATAATTAAGAAACCGAAAAAAGCAGTCAAGCGGCGGACCCGGTGACCTGACCCATGATCAAGGTTGTTGTTTGTGGCGCCTCCGGCCGCATGGGCCAGACGGTTGGTCGGATGGTACATGAGTCATCGGACCTGAAGATCGTTGGCGGTGTGGATCTCAAAGGTGGGACCTTTTTTAACGAAGAACAGGTTGCCTCAAAGGATATCGACCAGTTACTGGAGAAAAAAAAACCCGATATCCTGATAGATTTCACGGTTGCAGGGGCGGCAGTTGAGAACGTAAAGGCAGCAGCGCGGCACAACGTTGCCCTTGTTGTCGGCACAACCGGCTTTACCATGGAACAACGCAAGGTCATGGCCGATGCGGTTGCAGGGCACTCTCCGGCGGTCATCTCAAGCAACTTTTCTGTCGGGGTCAATATCTTCTGGCAGGTCCTGCGTGACGCGGCAAAGCTCCTGAAAGACTATGACATCGAGGTAATTGAAGGACATCACCGGAACAAGAAGGATGCGCCAAGCGGTACCGCAAAGACCATTCTCCAGATCCTTGATGAGGAGACCGGCACACGGCAGAAGATGTATGGCAGGGAGGGAATAACGGAGCGCAAAAACGAGATCGGTGTCCATGTCATACGTGGCGGAGATATCGTCGGAGACCATGCAGTGCTCTTCTCCAAAAACTTCGAGACGATCACGCTCTCCCATCGCGCCTACGACCGTGCGGTTTTTGCAAGCGGTGCGTTGATCGCTACACGCTGGGTAGTGGGAAAGAAACCGGGGATTTACGGAATGAATGATGTTCTTAATCTGTCGAAGAAATAATCGTCATGCAATATCGAAACCCTTTTTTTCTATTTTGTAAAATATATATGCTGGAGTGAACATTTTTTGTTGCAGTCATTGACAGGGAGAAATGCACAGGTTGTGAAACCTGCGTCAATGAATGTCCGGCTTCGGCAATTTCCGTTGATAATGAAAAAGCAAAAGTTGACAATGACATGTGCGTAGATTGCCAGACCTGTGTCGATATCTGCCCATCAGAAGCTATTATCGTGGAGTGAATAATTTTGGTCGCCGTTATTGACAAGGAGAAATGCACAGGTTGTGAAACCTGCGTTAATGAGTGTCCCGCATCCGCAATTTCAATTGAGAACGAGAAGGCAAAAGTTGACAATGACATGTGCGTAGATTGCCAGACCTGTGTCGATATCTGCCCGTCAGAAGCTATTCACATGGAATAAAAAATACTGGTGATTAAAATCCTTTTTTTAAAAAAACATCCCAATCTTTTAAATCTCTTAAAAAAAGCTCTGTGTAAAACCTCATCTCTCTCGTCCTTTCCCCCAACGTGTCCCTGGAATATTGCATTGTGGGGGACGCGGTATGGAATGCGGAGGTGAAGGAAGTCGAAGATATTCTTACAAATATCTTCTCAAGCCTGCACTTCACATCATGAACGGCAGACAGGTCGAAACCTTTATTCAAAGGTCCCTCCAATCGCTCGTCGCCTTCAGCAACAATTGATCCCGCGAAGAGCGTTATGATTAATTTTACTGAGCATTTCAACATATCCAAAAAAGGATGATGCAAAGGCGATGCATTTCCGTGAATCGGTTGATATTGTATAATCGTTGCAAGTCGAGGGCGCGATTTTAAAATAACATAGTTATGGTACAGGATTATTGGTGTTGGATCCTGCAATCAAAAAACAACGTTTTTATTATCAGAGGGGAAAAGGAAAGTTTGCATCTTAACCAAACTCATTTGCAGTATGGAAACCATTGACAACAGCAACAGCAAGCAGGACTTGGAATATCTATGATTAATGTAGGTGTGCTCGGTGCGACGGGCGCGGTGGGTCAGCGTTTTGTTGAGATTTTGGCAGACCATCCTTGGTTCAATCTGGAGACGCTAGCAGCTTCCGATCGTAGTGCGGGAAAACCCTATGGGAATGTCGTGAACTGGCGCCTCGATTCACCCTTTCCGGAAAAAATCTCCAAAGTCAAAGTATGCCCAACATCTCCAAAAAGCATGAAGGACGTGGATCTTGTTTTCTCCGCACTGCCCGCGGAGATTGCCACAGATGTTGAGACTGAATTTGCCGACGCCGGTATTGCTGTCTGCAGTAATGCCAGTTCCCACAGGATGGAACCGGATATCCCACTGGTGGTTCCGGAAGTAAATCCTGATCATCTCGGGCTGATCGATGTCCAGCGGGATAAGGGGCGCGATGGATTTATCGTCACTAACCCGAATTGTTCAACCATCGTGATGGTGATGGCATTAGCCCCGCTGCGGTCGTTTCAGTTCTCCGATATCAGGGTGGCAACAATGCAGGCAATATCGGGAGCGGGGTTTGCCGGTGTCGCAGCGATGGCGATCTATGATAACGTGATTCCTTATATCGGCAAAGAAGAGGAAAAGATGGAGATCGAGTCCCTGAAAATTATGGGTACCCTGAAGGGAAAAAAAGTGGTCAATGCACCGTTTTCTGTCAGCGCCAGCTGCCACCGTGTTCCGGTTATTGATGGCCATACGATGGCAATCTGGGTTGATATCAAGAAGCCTGTGGAGGAGTTAAAAAAGGCATACCGTACCTACAAACCCCCGATCAAAGGTCTTCCTACCCAGCCTGAGAAATCCGTGCTCCTGATGGATGATAATGACCGCCCGCAGCCCCGTCTTGATCGTATGCGTGGGAAAGGGATGACTGTGTCAGTCGGAAGGGTGCGTGAAGGTATCCGGTTTATCGCAATGGGGCACAATACCATACGTGGCGCAGCCGGTGCGAGCGTCCTGAATGCTGAACTGATCCACAAGAAGAAGTATCTTTAAACCAAATCGAGCGAGGTGAACCTATGGAACTAAAAGAAAATACAGTGTTCGTTGGAAACAAACCAGTCATGAACTATGTACTTGCAGTGGTGACACAGTTTAACAATGGTGCAGACCAGGTTGCGATCAAGGCACGGGGGAAGGCAATCTCGCGTGCAGTGGACACCGCAGAGATCGCATTGAACCGTTTTCTCGAGGGGGTAACGAAAAAGGAGATCCTGATTTCAACCGAGATTATCGATACTGATTCCGGCAAGACCAATGTTTCAAGCATCGAGATCGTGCTTGCCAATACCAAATAATAGCCTTTTCCTCCCACCATCAGCCTTCGTTCTGTATTTTGGGTGTGGTACAGGCGTTTTTTTTAAAAAAAGCAGAAAGAGTTTATAGGTAACAACACAGATGCATTAGGACATGAGAGCACAGGCTATCGTATTGCTCAGCATTATACTGGTTGTGGGGTTTGCGACACCTGCGATGGCGGCAAGCGAGGAGCGCTATGGATATATCAAAGTCCAGGAAGTCACTGTGCGGCTCGACAATGACACGGCAATTATTCATGTTAATTTCACGGTGGATGAGGGGACACGCATCATCTTTTTTCTGCTCGGAAAGCAGGATTTAAAGAACAAACTTTACCATATCCTGAATTATGACGGGGCACAGATGCGCCGAATCGATCTCGGTACCGCTGAGTTTTATGTCGACAATGCATCATATTCATATGGAAAGGGGATCTTCTGGTACCCCTCCCATGATTTTAAAGTGGTCATCCCTTTTCTGACCATTCAGTCTCCCCAGGTTACACGGACATTTACCATGACGAATACGTTCCCTGAGGGTATCGGGTATTTTGATACCAGGGCTGAACAATTCTCACCCTTGCAATCCACCGTATGATACAATAGTTACTACAAACGTAGTAAAGAGAGAAAATTTTAATTAAGGTGAGGAAGGTTTGGGGAGCTATTGATGTATCGATGCCATAGATATTGCAATCAAAATATCCTGTAATCTTCCGGTTTTACCCGTTTTGGTTTCCAGCCCTAGAGCACCTCGATGATTTCCTGGCGGCGCTGTTCGGCAAGTTTTTTATTGACGTAATGTTGGATAACAACCCCGATGACCGCAGAGAAAAGCCCGGTAAGTGTGGAGTAGAGGATATAATTGCCCGCATCAGCCATTGTCAGGGGGAAATCAGGGACTCCGCTGACGATGAGGAGGTAGACGCTTGCCCCGTACAGGATGAGCCCGAGTGCCGTCACAAAAAAGGGGAAGAAGATCACCTTGCCTATCAGTTCACGTTCGTTGAGATAGACATCAACGATGATTCCTATCGACACGATGATGCCGGCAACGATCAGCCACTCGATAGCACCGTAGATAAAGGTCATGAGGTAGAGTAAAATCCCCAGACTCCCGTCCACTGAGTAAAATTTCAGGACATTGATAAACCCCATGACAAACCCGACAATAACCAGAAGGATTGTCGTGATGTACGTGACAAAGGAGAACCTCCCGCGGGAAAGGGATGCCCGCAGGGCTGCGAGGACGCCGTGAACGATCTCATCAACTCCAAAGCCCTTGTAAAGCAGGTAACTTCCAATAACGCCAACGACAATGATGGTGGCGGTACCAGGGTATCCAAGCAGGTACGCGGACGCATAGAGCAGCATCGCAAGCCCGAGAGGGACAAGTACCACTCTTGAAACCTTGGGGTCATCGAGAAGTTTTCTCAGGATATAGTAGGTCCCCTCAAGGTTGGGCATCTGGTTTACAATTACGCGACGGATACTGCTCACGGGAATCTTGGACTGGATGATCGGTATAACGAATTCATCTTCTGCTCCGTCAGAGACAAGGATGCACTGGGTTGTCTGGGTCTCTTTTACCACCTGATCGAGCGTTGCGGCAATCTTGCGGTCTCCCTCGATCATATGCATGTGATTGCCAGAAATGACCACTACCTGTGCGTCTTCCCCTTTGGCGGTAAGATCATCAAAGATCTTGACTGCCTGGAAGATCGCATTCACGTCTGAGTCCTCAGGATCGGCAAGGGCAAGCGTGTTCGCCGCCTTGAGGCATGCTGCGCGTCCGATGCACGGGCTTTCGACCTGTGCTTTGTACCCTATGTCATCATCACGATCAACACTGAGTACTAATGTGCGACCCTGTGCCATTGTTACTATACTCTCGCCGTAAATCTATTAAATAATACCTGACGGGAAAAAGAGATCAGATGAGTTTTGAGCGCTGAAGGAGGAGGATATCGTCGGTCGTGAGTTTCTCCCCCGCCCGGAAGTTCTTGAAAAGGTGTTCTGCCTCCTTCCTCACAGCTTTCTGCTCTTTTGAGACTTTTACTTTCTTCGTCTTCTTGCGCAACCCGCTGATTACCTTATCGTAATCCCGGAGCTCTTTCTGGCAGGCAATGAAGAATTTATGCTCGGAGTCGGCCGCCTCCTGGGCTTCGACAAAACTCCTGTGCCCGGTGTCTGCTGATTCGCGGGATTTGTCGGCTTTGCGATATGAATCGACCATGATGTCATGATGTTTCTGGGCAAGTTCAGCAACCTCTGTCACCTTCGCATGGAGATCTGACGCCTGTTTGCGCAGGTCACGGGCAGCAGTCACCTTTGTGCGCATCTCCTTGTTCTGTTCGAGCTCTGCTTCCTGTTCCTTCACCTGCCCTTTCATCTGTTTGATCTTTTCGATCAGCTCACGTTCTTTTTCGGTGGAGAAGACCTGTGTCTGCTGCATCATGTCGAGGTGATCGATCTGCTTCTGGATCTCCTTTATGCCACGGTTTTTTGGGCTTCCGTGCTCCTTTTTGAATATCTCAATCTCTTCAAAAAGGGCATTTGCCTGGTCATTGAGCTCGTTACGCTGTACTTTGAGTTCGATTACTTCCTGGTTGTATTTGTCACGGAGATCCTTGTTCTTCTGCGCCTCTTCTACAAACTCGCGGGTCTGGTTGTTGAGCGTGTTGCGCTCGCGGGCAAACTTGCTTGCCGAGGCGTTCAGTTCGTTCCGGCGGTTTTTATGCTGTTCAGATTCTGCGAGGATCTTCTTCCGTTTTTCGATAAGGTCGTTTATCATGCGTCAGTGCTCCGAAATCCGCGAAGGGAGGGCGATAGGTATGTTGATGAGACACATCAGCCGAAAAAATGCTGACTGGTGTATGTTCCCGTGACAACAGTGCCTGCAGGTGGCAGGATGGAAAACATCAGAAAAAGATCGGATTGTTAAATGTAAGGAAGACTTCGGACCGAAGTCTTTGTTCAACACTCTGTTCATGATGTTCAACTCCCGGTACCGGGTTGCTCACACAGCAGGTTGCAACCCACATCCTCACAGCGAAGGATTGATCAAATGTACGGTTATTAAATGACTGGATTTTACTTAAGTATTTCGCAGACGTAATACTTTGCTTCCTGTATATGTCGAAAAAACTGCTTAAAAACTTCTTGTGTCGGTTATCATTAACAATAAAAAAAGACTCCATTTGAATCGTTATATTTATTGCTTTCCCACACATTCAGAATTTTTATGAGTTCTTCAAACGATTTATGTCGGACGGTGCTTGTTTTTTTACTATTGCTTCTCTTAATGCAGGGGGTTTCAGCATGGGCTGTTCAGAATTTGTTAATAAATCCAGATAAAGAACCAATTTTACCCCAGACACCTGTAACGGTGACGTATTCTGTTCATTTTGATTCCTGGCTGACGGGACTAACGTTTCCAAGCCAGAACACGCTGGATATGTATACAGATCTTTCCGACGCTCAGTGGGTTGTTACGAAAACCGAGATTATTACTGACCAGCCATCTGTGACAACACCCGTGGTTACAAAGCAGGGGTTGCGGGTTCGCCTGGATGGCTGGACCCTGAGTTATGCACGCAGACAAATTGACCTCAATGTCCAGTTAAAAGGGGTCGCACCCAACGTGACTCAGTCACAGGACAAAATTATCATAAAGGTTCAAGAATTCAACCCTGATGGCCAGGTTATAGCAAGCACGGTCATGAGTAAAAAATATCAAATATATGTTCCAACGCCAGTTCCTGCAACTTCACCTCCAACGCAGGTTCAGACGCCAACGGAGATCATCCGGACTCCGGATACCATGGTCACCTCTGTTACCCCGACACGAAAAGAGACCTATTCACCGGGACCTGAACCATGTACGATTGTCGGGATGCTTGCGGTTCTGGTCATTATCCTGGCAGGGAAAATGAAAAAATAATCAAACTTTATTTTGGATTTATTTTCAATTTTTTTCTGAATTACCCATATATTGGGCACTATCACCTGCCCTCGTTTCAATCACTCACCAATAGCAGATATTTCGGGTAGTTCTTACCAACGAAATACCATCCCGGCCCCTCACTTACTCGTTCGGCAAGGAAATCCAACACGACGGTTCCGTAAATGGGGTGAGCGCACCTCATTGTTCCTGATTTCAAGCAAGGTAATAAAAATACACAAAAGTAAAATTCCATCTCTAAAATAGAGAGTGATACCTGATTGGATCAGGCTTCTCTATAGGTATACGTGTTGATTTTGGTTATCCAGTAACCAACCTTTCCCCGGATTATTGGGGAGAATGCTATTTTGGATTTTTAGGTGAACGTGCTTGTGCGTGATGGTGTTTATCCTACCCATTCGAGCAGTCCGCCGCCACTTGGCTGGTCGCGGCTCTTCCTGGCCTGCGGCATCTCAACTGCTTTTGGGTTTGCCCTCTTGTTCTCAATATCTTGGATGACGGTCTTATACGACTGTCGGGTGCCGAGGATCTGGGCGCTCTTTACACCGGTCATGATTGCAAGGACGCGGATCTTGCCCTCCATATCGTTCCTGACACGTGCCCCCCAGATGACATCTGCATGCGGGTCGAGCTCGTAGGTGAGTGATGTCGCGACCTCTTCTGCATCCTGCAGGGTAAGATCGGTGCCACCCGTGATATGGATCAGGCTGCCGGTTGCACCACGGTAATCGATATCAAGCATCGGGTTACTCAGGCACTCACGGACAACGCTTTCAGCCTTGTTCTGCTGCTTGCTCTCTCCCACGAGCATCACAGCGACGCCCCCCTTGCTCATAATCGCGCGGACATCTGCATAGTCAATGTTGATCAGCGACGGTTCGGTGATCGTCTCAGAAATGCCCTTGACTGTCTCCCCGATAAGCTGGTCCATGACCGAGAATGCCTGCCCAAGCGGGAGGTTCGGGACAAAGTTCTTGAGCCGGTTGTTATCCAGGACAATCACGGAGTCTGCTGCGGAAGCGAGTGCCTCAAGACCCTCTTCTGCACGGATAAGGCGCGCCTTTTCAACCTGGAACGGGTAACTGACCATGCCCACAACAATTGCGCCCTGCTCTTTTGCGACCTGTGCAACAACCGGTGCCGCACCGGTACCGGTACCGCCACCCATACCAGCGGTGATGAAACAGAGGTCAGCGGATTCGAGCAGCGCCTCAAGCGTGGGTCGTGCCATTTCGGCAGCCCGTTTCCCGACGTCGGGATATCCTCCTGCACCCAGTCCTTTGGTGAGGGATTTTCCGATAAGAACACGTTTGTCAGCCTGCACCATGTCAAGGTGCTGCTTGTCCGTGTTGATCGCAATTGTCTCAGCACCGGCGACACCCATGTGGTGGATCCGGTTTACGGTGTTGTTACCGGCGCCGCCAACACCGATGATCACGATTCTCGGCTGTCCGACAAAATCGTCTTCCATTGCATTTGCACCGGGTTTGTTGCTCTCTCTCTCGAGTTCTGCGTTTTTTAGCGCATCGTTAATTATGCTCTGCATGTCTACCCTCTCATACCTTGAATGAAACCTGGTCACTGTCTTTCAAGACACGGTTGGCACGTTTTTCCACAAGCTCACGGACGGCAGCCCTTACTGCTTCAGATACATTGGGGTATTCCCCCGCGTCCACCATGTGCTGGAGGAGGCTGATCTGTTGTTCCGGGAGCCGTAGTGTGATCCGTTGCATCATCGTATCTCACATTTCTGACATATGTCAGTCATCTGTCATTCATATGTCAGACAGAGAGAATCCTTGTGTCTGACTTAACCAGATGAATCAAAATATCACATTAATGTATAAAAACTTTCTTCTTTGCAAACCCAGCTCCCACAAAACGCATTTATGGCTTCCCATGCAACAAACTGGGTAATTATAGGGTTTTGTTCATGGCTGTTCCGTACAAAAAAAAGGTAATCCATGGGGGGTGCGGAAAGCGGCAGCATGAAAAAACCCAAAATAATGTGCTGGATTTCAGCGCGAGTGTTAATCCCCTCCCGCCCGTTGTGTCATGGCACTGCGATCCGTTCTTTCTAAAACATTACCCGGACGATACCTACACCCAGCTCAAAGAGACCATTGCGCGTACGTTCAACCGGAATACCGAAGAGATCTGTGTCGGCAACGGATCAATAGAACTCATCCGGGTTTTCTGCAATATTGTTTTCAAGGAGCGCCATACGTTTTATGTGGACACTCCCACCTTCGGTGAGTACGAGTTTTCCGCCAGGCTTGCCGGTGCAGAGAGAGTCACCAGTATGAAAGGGGCCGAAGCCAGTTTTATCTGCAACCCGAACAACCCCACAGGAACCCTGCGAACACATGCGGATATGCTTGCCCTGCTTGACGAGACCGAATCGCTCAACGGGGTTCTCTGCGTAGATGAGGCGTTCATCGAACTATCAGATCCTTCCCAGAGCCTCATCGATCAACAAAGTGATCACTGTATCCTGCTGCGTTCCCTCACCAAATGCTACTCTGTTCCAGGCATCAGGTTCGGGTACGGTTTTTCCCATCCGGACCTTATTGAGGAGATGGAGGCGGTGCGTCCGCCATGGAGCGTGAATGCCTATGCTGAAGCCTTTGCACTCCAGGCATTCGCTCACTACGATGAACTGGAGCAGTCAAGAAGGCTGGTTGAACGGGAGCGGTTATGGCTTTCAGAACACCTTTCAGCGCTGGGCCTGCACGGTAGCCCCTCATCAGCAAACTTCCTGCTTGTTGATACAGGACGCCGTGCAGAAGACCTGTGCAGGGACCTTGAAAAGCTTGACATCCTGGTTCGGGACTGCACATCGTTTGGTCTCCCCACCTCAATTCGTGTGGCGGTCAGGACGCGGGATGAGAACCGGGTGCTGGTGGAGGCACTGGCCGTATGCTTGCACTGATCATGGCAGGAGGGGAGGGGAGCAGGCTCAACCTTGGTGAAAAACCGCTTGTCAGGGTCGGCGGGAAACCCATGATCGCCCACGTGATCCACGCCTTTAAAACATATGGGTGCGACGTGGTCGTGGTTGCATCAGGCAGGACACCAATGACACAGAACTGGTGCCGGACTACTGGTATCGACCTTATTCCGGCCGCAGGCAGCGGGTACATTGAAGACATGGTCGAAGCGGTCATCACACTGGGTGAACAGCACCCTCTCTTTGTCTCGGTCTCTGATCTGCCCTGCCTGCAGCCGGATATTGTCGGAACTATTGAAACGTTGTACAGGCATTCAGGGAAGGACGCCTGTTCCAGCTGGATACCTGTATCGCTCATAAAGAACATTCGTGAGGTGCCTTATATTGAAAAGGTTGAAGGTTCTGACGCATGCCCGTGCGGGATCAATATCCTCCGCGGTGATCTGATACAGGAACCTCAGGAAGAATTTCGCCTGCTGCTCAACGAGCCCAGGCTTGCCCATAATGTCAACACCAGAACAGACTTGGAATATGCAGATAGGGTCCTGAGGGAAGGATCTCACCAATAAAATAAAGGGTAAACTACTATTTTAACACCCTAATCACCACAACATTTTCGACGGATTCAATAGCGAAATGTTGTTCCTGAAAACGTAAGGAAAAAAGTGATGGCAGATATAGAGTAAAGTTTCACAGTTGAATGTCAACCTCCTGTCTTTATATCGCAACTGGGGGATGCCACAGCAGCGGGGGCGAAGGCCTAGCCGAAGCCTCCAAGAGCGACTGAGACGTACTGATTCAATCAAAGATCTAGGAAAATTTAAGTGCAAAGTTGGCACTTTACCCAAAATAAATTCTGCTCCGGTTTTTCTTCTTTTGTATCCGGGTTGGGAATCCCATTTCGCGCCCCAGTACGGAAAATACCCTCAAAATGTCAATATTTAACAGAATGCATATTAACCCGCATCCCCAATATTATCATATATGGCGGTATCGCAGGAGATCGAACTTTCCGGTCATATTATCGATTCCGGTATCATGACTCAGGTGTTTGACCGGGTCATGGATATGGGCGGCAACTTCGAGATCCTTGTCTTTGATGTCGGGAAGAAAAAGACCGACCCAAGCTATGCACGTCTGCGTATCATAGCGGCAAACCGCGAAAAACTTGGGTTCATTCTTTCCGAACTCCACCGTTTCGGCGCCCGCCCCCCAGAGGTTAAAGACGTATATGTTGTTCCGGCCGAAAGCGATCATGTCGGTCCCAAAGGGTTCTATCTGACGACAAATCATCCCACCGAAATTAAGTATAACGGAGAATGGATCCCTGTCGAATTCATCGAGATGGACTGCCTGATTGTAAAGGATAAGCAGACGAAACGGGCAATCTGCACACCACTTTCGAAACTCAAAAAGGGTGACCTTGTTGCGGTTGGTGAGCAGGGTGTCAAGGTGCACTATCCGGAGCGCCCCCGGGAGCAGAGCAATTTCGAATTCATGCATGGCACTGTTTCCTCAGAGCGCCCCACTGTCACCCTGATAGCAAAAATTGCACGCGAGATCATCGACATGCAAAAAAAACACGGCAAGACCATCCTTGTTGGCGGTCCTGCGATTATCCATACCGGGGCGGCAAAGGTGGTTGCAGGAATGATACGGAAAGGGTATATCAATGCGCTCTTTGCCGGCAACGCACTTGCCACCCATGACATCGAATATAACCTCTTCGGGACATCACTGGGCATGGATATCGCGACAGGAAAACCCGTGATGGGCGGGCATAAGCACCATATCTATGCCATCAACGAGGTTTTACGGGCAGGTTCAATCAAACAGGCTGTGGAGAAGGGCGTGATCAATGGCGGGATTATGTACGAGTGCGTGAAGAACAATGTCCCGTTTGTTCTCGCCGGTTCGATCCGCGATGACGGCCCTCTTCCGGATGTCATCACCGATGTCGTCGCTGCACAGGATGCGATGCGCCGCCACCTTGAGGGATGTGGCATGGTCCTGATGGTCGCCACGCTGCTGCACTCGGTCGCCGTCGGGAACTGTCTCCCGTCAAATGTCAAGACGATATGTGTCGATATCAACCCTGCATCGCTCACCAAGCTCATGGACAGGGGGACCATGCAGGCAATCGGGATAGTCAGCGATGCCGGTTCGTTTTTCCCCCTTCTTGCAGAACAGATAGAGATGCAGGAACCCGCGAAAAATAAATAAATTTATCGCGTAAGCGGCATGCAGAACGGCATTTCCTGTTCCAGAATAAACTCCCACTCGTTCTTACACCCGCACTCCAGTTCCATAAGCGACAGGATCAGGTCATGGTCCGCCGTGAGGGAATAATCGCGGATTCCCTGCACGATTTCGTTATCGCAGGTCCCGCAGTTGTGCGGACCCCTTTTTCTTCCACCCCCGACAGGATCACAGGTGACATGAACCGGGGCATCTTTGAGAACTGACAGCACACTCCAGAGGTACGTGGGACGGTATGCACCCTGCCGCCAGAACCATTCAAGATCCGTCCGTGCCTGCACGGTGCATGGGTTCATGGAGATCAGGTCGGCGTGGCGTGAGACATCGCGGATTGAGGACTTCATGTCTTTTACCGCTTCACGTTCTGTCACAAAAAGCGGTTTCATTAACAGGTACGCCTTGACACCCGCCCCGCATTTCTTTGCACATTTTGCAGCATCAACAAAATCCGAAAATAAAAAGCCCTTCCGGATACATTTTTCCCGAATTGCGTCATTGGACGTCTCAACTCCCATTGCACAGAACAGGGGTGTACTCCGGTTTCCGCCTTCTTTGAGTTCTTCAAGGAACGGGACGATTGTATCACTGGTCACAAATTCCGGGCGGGTTTCAGCGATAATTAGTTTTCCTGTAAAGGCTGATGCAATCCTTTGCCTGACCGATGGAGGTATTTCCCTGGGATCGAAAAAACTGCCTGAAGTAAATATCTTGACCATCTCGTACTCATCGGGGGGATGGTGCTCCAGCACCCACGAGAGCTGCGAGAGGAGATGCTGTTCCTGCGTGGTACCTGAACCTTGGGATGCAACCCGTTCATGGCGGTAGCTGCACATGAGGCACTTGTTCCATGCACATCCCAACGTGGAGAATATAATAGTCAGGCATTCAACTATTCTGTTCTCATGCCGCTCCTTTGCGCGCCAGCAGGAAAGCGGGCGTTCGTTTTGTGCAGAAATCATTAACACCATAGTAGTTAACCTGATTATAATGAAAAAGCTCGTCCTTGCGGTGCTTGGACTCCTCTTTTTGTCAGGTATTGTATCAGCATACCAGATCAACATCTATGCACCGGAGACGCTTCCTCTGGGAAAGCCTCTCATTGTTACCGGGACGACAACGTTTGGGATCGGTACTCCTATCGGTGTGGTGCTGTATTACCAGCTCACGACTGCTACTGAGATTCAACGCAAGATCACCTATGTCCAGTCAGACAGGACGTTCCGTGTTGTTTTCGATACCACAACACTCAAAAAAGGCATGTACAAGGTTGAAGTGCCGGCGACCGGACAGGGAGATTCTGTCACCATGCGCCTTGTTGAGCTTATTGACCGGACTGATGAGATCCAGATCAGCTCCCCTATGGACCAGCTGTCTACCGGGACATTGAGCATTGCGGGTACACTGAAAGGGAACCAGAACTCCGGTGTCCAGATCGAAGTGACAGGACCCGATGGGCAGCGGGTCTTCGGCCCGCAATATATCAGCACGAATGTCTATGGATCCTTCTCAATCAGCGTGCCGGTTACCCAGCGGGGTGCCTATGAGGTAAGTTTCACTGATGCAAAGGGGTTTGTGGGCACAAAAATTTTTTCGGTTGTGGGAGGGCAGCAGGTGACATCACCCCCAACGCCGGTCGAAACAATTCAGACACAAGTTGAGGTGCTCTCCGCCCATGCAAAGGCATCCCGTGACAATCCTGCCTATTTTGAAGTCAAAACCGGGTCCTACAAGGTGAACATATACACGTCATCAAATATTGACTGGATGATGGAATATATCGATGACCGGGGTTTGCTCCACACGGTACTGGACCGGAACCAAGCCAATCCTGAAGAAATTGTGGTTCAGGGAAAGGGAAGGATGATTTATGTTAAGCTATATCCCTTCAAGTACTCGGATAACAGTATCGTTTTTCTCTATGTGGAAAATGCCCAGTCGGTTCGCGTAAGCCCGACTGTACCGGCTCCTTTTGCTGCCGGGCAGGTACCCGTTACTTCAGCGACACAGGAGTCCCCCCTCCCGGCTGCCCTCGGGATCGCCTCCCTGCTGGTCTTGGTATTAGGTATAAGGAAATAATCCCTCGGAATTGCATGAGAATATGATTATACGAATAGAGGAGTCAGCTGCTACCGATTAAGAAGTATTTTTACCCTTAACTACCAAATGGGTATTTCACATGCCGGGGTAGTCTAGTCCGGGAAGGCGTTGGTCTTGAAAACCAATGGTGCCCTGCACCTCAAGAGTTCAAAGCTCGTCCCCGGCGTTTCAGGCTTTTTTTGAAGGTAAAACCGTGGGATTACACCTTCCAGATCATTGCATACAGGATACCAAGCAGCGGATAGCCGGCAATTGCCCAGATCAGGTTTCCTATATAGAAGCTGACCGGCCAGTCCATGGACGTGTACATTGCATAGTTGGACGGGAGTGCCACAAGGACAATAAGCAGGATACCGAACGCGACACCTTTCTCTCTTCCGGATCCCGTGACTGCACCGTTGATCCGGTCAAAAGCCCATGCAGCGGCAAACGACAGTACAAAGGGATAGGCATAAAAGAGCAGCATGATCGGATCATCCATCGGGCGCATGCCGCCAAATGCCAGGATATCATACGGGATGATCAGGTTCATGGCCATGTTCAGCCCGAAAAGAAGGACAAAGAGGAACGCTCCACCGGCAAATCCCCCGGTTACAATGTTTTTTTCCTTTCATACATGTTCAGGTCAATGGGATGGATATTAATTATGAGGTAAACGCGGCGCGAAAATGTCATATCCAGTCTCTTTTTTTACACCACTCTGTATTTTCCGGGGATGATACTTTTACGCAGGGATTTCCTCCACGACCTCCGGTGTCCCATCACTGTTATTATGTGGTTAAAACGCCTATAGTATGTGTCAGACAAGAGCGTGAATCATCGATGTGTGTTGCAGTTCCCGCGGAAGTGCTGGAGATCAGGGAGGGGAATATTGGTCTTGTGGACTATGGCGATCTCCGGCAGGAAGTCAGGCTCGATCTCGTGGATGTAAAAGTCGGTGAGTTTGTTTTAGTCCATGTGGGTTTTGCTATCCAGCGGCTCTCCCGGGAAGAGGGACTGGAGACAAGGGATGTGTTTAAGCAGGTCTACGCCGCGATGGAGGAGTGATGCACGAGTACAGCATCGCGTATGACCTCTATGCTACTGCACGCAAGGCAGCGGTTGAACACCATGCTGACCGGGTCAAAAAGGTTTGCGTGGAAGTCGGAAAGATGGCAATGGTGAACCCGGAACAGGTAATTTTTCTTTTTGACACCATCAAAGAGGATGATCCCCTTTTTACAAAAGCCGTACTTGAATGCAATGAGATCTTACCCCATACAAAATGCACCTGCGGCTATGATGGCGAAGAGATATTTGTCTGCCCCCGGTGCGGGGCGCTGCCCGAACTGGTGAAAGGGCGGGAGATTGTTGTTACCCATATTGAAATTGAGGTGGATGGCGCATGAAGGTCACGATGATGCACGGCGCCGGTGGCGAGATAATGGGGGAACTCCTGCAGACGCTTACGAAATTCACCCACAACAACGCCGGTGGGATTGGACTTGAAGCGCTCGATGACGGGGCAGTAATACCGCTGAACGGGCAGAACCTTGTCTTCACCACCGATTCGCATATCGTCCGCCCGATCTTCTTTCCCGGCGGTGATATCGGGAGGATCGCGGTCAGCGGGACGGTCAATGACCTTGCGGTGATGGGCGGACGCCCGATCGCGTTATCATGCGGCATGATCATCGAAGAGGGATTTGATATTGCAGACCTTGCGCGGATTGTAGCGTCAATGGACGAAGCCCTTGGGGAAGTCGGTGCAAATCTTGTTACCGGAGATACAAAAGTGATGGAGAAAGGTGCACTCGATGGGATTGCGATCAATACTGCCGGGATTGGCATTGCAGAGAAAGTAATCCGGGATAACGGCCTGCAGCCCGGTGACTCCATTATTGTCTCCGGCACGCTAGGTGATCACGGCATAGCGATCATGGCGCACCGGGAGGGATTTGATCTCGGCGAGCAGATAACATCTGATGTTGCCCCTCTCTGGGGCATGATGGAGAAGGCGCTTGCTGCAGGAACAATCCATGCAATGAAGGACCCGACACGGGGAGGGTTTGCAAGTGCGATCAACGAGATGGCAAAGAAGAGCGGTGTCTGTGTGCGGGTTAAGGAAGAGAAGATCCCAATCCGCAGGAATGTCAGGAGTGCTGCCGGCATGCTCGGCATCGACCCGCTTGAAGTCGCAAACGAGGGTAAAGTCGTGATGGGTGTCCCGCAGGGTGATGCAGATGCGATCCTTGCCGCTTTAAAGTCGCACAAATACGGAAAGGATTCAGCAGTAATCGGCACTGTGACGAAAGGCACCCATGTAATTATGGAAACGGCGATCGGGGGGGAACGGTTCATCGAACCGCCAATGGGTGATCCGGTGCCACGGGTCTGTTAATTATTTCCCGGTTGTCCGGTTTTACCGTTCAGGCAGAAAGTATTCCACATACCTGCACTATTGAATTGCCTCTCAAAACACAACCCTTATCATCATTTTTACTGATTTGACTGAGAGTATACAGAGGGGCATCATGGAACAACACGATCAGAAGCCGGCAGCAGGAAGTGAAAAATCACGGCCACCGGCCTTGAGCAGAGGGATTGTCGCAGGGATTGTGGTAATTTTTTTTATTGCTGTAATTTTTGCCATCTTCATCGCAACAGGGGGTAATGGTACTGGCACACAGGTCCCGGCACAGGAATGCGGACAGAAGGTTATCACATACCTGAACAACAACCTTGTCCAGCCCGGGACCTCCGCACAACTGAAAACGATCTCGGAAAAGAGCGGGGTGTACGAGGTCACGACACGATACCAAGAGCGTGACATCCTGCTGTATGCGACACGGGATTGCAGCCTCCTCTTTACAAATACTATCCCGATGGGTGCTTCCGGGGTATGCGATGGTC
Source organism: Methanoregula sp. (assembly GCA_026394595.1). Classification (GTDB taxonomy): domain Archaea; phylum Halobacteriota; class Methanomicrobia; order Methanomicrobiales; family Methanospirillaceae; genus MVRE01. The sequence continues at coordinate 39,937 of JAPKXX010000040.1, forward strand.
AGGCAACCACCTGTTCCTCCGGCACGGTGCAACCAACCGTACCACCTGCAGCTCCGGTAAAATCCTCCCGCCCATCCGTTGATCTCTATGTGATGTCATTCTGCCCGTATGGTGTGCAGGCAGAGACTATGATGCAGCCGGTTGTTGACCTGCTGGGAAGAAAGGCCGACATTAACGTCAGGTACATTACTACTGTTCAGGGTACCAGTATCGACAGCGTTCAGTCCCTTCATGGGGTAACCGAAGCGAGGGAGGATGCACGACAGCTCTGCATCGCACAGCATTACCCGGATAAATACTGGAAGTACCTTGCGATGTTTGATGAGCAGTGTTATCCGCTTGCAAATGATGCAGGGAAGCTTGATGCCTGCCAGAAGAATGTCACTGTACTTACCGGCATTTCAGCCGCGACGATAGACCCGTGCGCAACCGGAAGCGAGGGAATTGCATTATTGAAAGCGGATGAAGCAAAAGCAGGTACCAACCAGGTCTCCGGTTCTCCTACGCTTCTAATCAACGGGCAAGAGTACCAGGGTGCACGGAGCCCGGAAGCATATAAGAAAGCGATCTGCGACCATTTTGACATTTTGCCACCTGAATGCGCAACCACACTTTCCACTCAGGGTACGGGTGTTTCGGGCGGATGCGGATAACACCTTTACCCGTTATTTATCCCCATAACCATATCAGGCACCGCTGGATTTTCCCGTTTTAATGTTGACCGCAGGTAATCCGGGTCATCATCAGTCCAATGCGTTTATCTTATTATACAGGATATCGAGTGCCCTGAGTTCCCGTTCCCCGCCGCATTTTTTTACAATGCCCGCATGGTAATCGATCAACGCTCTGAGTGCCGGATCCCGGCTAATTACATACCGGGTGGCATGGACTGTGGCATCGATGATGCTGTTGAACCCCCGGTTGATCGGGGAGACAGAAGGTGAAACGACCTCCTCATGCAGGGGCATGAGCCGGATCGCCATCGATTCAGTCCTGCGGTGCTCGATCACAACAGTACATGCCAGCCACGCATCAGCCTGTGCCAGCCGGTGCATTTCAACCCCGTTCACCGTGATTGTAAAAAATTCATCATGTGAGAGATCAGAAAATGCAGTGGTGACATACAGGACGGGATCACGGACGAGGTTTGCCACAACCCAGCGGTCGCGTTCGATGTTTTGCGCCGTGTGGCTGCCGGTAAAAAGAACCATTCGTACATGCCCGCCACGGTAAATAATCCCCATAGGTGCGGCATTGAACCGCGTGGTCGCGATCACCTCGTTGATGCCCTCGCTCAGGAGTCCCATTCCCACCCCTCTCCAAGGGCAATATATATGGCAGCGATCATGATATCGGCGGTTGAACCCGGGTTGATCCCCTGTTGGATACATTCCGCATCGAATTTTTCGAGAGAGGTCTTTCCATCGAGCACGTCCCTGGCCCTCATAACGGTGCGATGCGCGACCTCGCTGCCGTGCTCTTTTATAATAAAGGTATCCGGTTCTGAAGCGAGCATCGTCAAGAAGGTCTCTACGATTGCTTCTCGCCCGTTGCCAAAGGATTTCAGGAGATCTGCCCCGCGCCTTGTCAGCGGGAAACCGGTTATCCACTCGCGTGCGACCATGTCATTTTTGGCTGAGTGCTGCATAACATCCAGCAGGGTTATATCACGGTCGCGGAGCACCTCGAGAGACCGCGGATCGTGTACGTCGAGTTCATCATGTTCGTGCATCCGCACGTTTGTTGCGCTGAATGCTTTGTAAAATGCCACTGCATCCGACACATCTGTTCTCTCGATAGCTTTCTGCGCACCGGCAATATCACCGCCATACACAAGGGGGATAAGCAGGATAAAGGCGCCGAAATGAGTGTTGCCGCCGTTGTGGCAACTGGTTGCAGAAACGGCATGCCTGATGATCTCGCCGATCCTTCCGGTGGCACGTTCCGCTTCTTCAAGCGCCGGTCGGGAAAAGATCGTGGAAGCGAGGAAATGCTCAAGCCGGGTCTTTTCATAATCATGGCAGCGGTCGACGTTCCCGGGTTTGGGGAACGCACAGACCTCCAGCATCATCGCAAGCTGTGCCCGTTCAGCCCGCGTCATCATGTGGCACGTCATGGAACACACGGCTCATTATCGTATCAGAGAGCTCTCGTTTCAGGCGCATATACTCTTTGCCGGTAAGACCCTCCTGCTGGATTGTCATGTCACGGAACATGCAGGGCGATGACATCTTGCAGCACCAGACAAGGCTCCCGAAACAGGTGTGCTGCCCGGCTTCAAGAGGAGTACCTTGTACAGCATCCATCTTCATTTTGAGAAACTCTTCTTTTGTAACCCCGATCCGTTTGAGGGTCGGGATGAGAGGGCAGTCCTTCACCGGCATACAGCAGAATGTCAGTGCGCGGATATCACCGCCACGGCACAGCTGCTTGGGGGAATTGTACCATCCCTGTTCATCTGTGTAACGGGTGATAGCGGCATCAAGCCCGGCAAGGGTCCGCTCGTCTGATCTCCGGGCGAGTGATACAAGATCCGCGCCATGGGAAAACATCTCCTTCATGGTATCAAAAGAGTGAATAGAGTTGTTCGCGATGAGCATGAGCGGGCAGCTGTTCCGGATCTGCCGTAATTTTGCAATGCCAAAGTCCATCATGTCAATATGGAGGATATCTGCACCTGCATTCCAGAGTTTTTTTGCCAGTACCCTGTCATCGGACGCAACACCCGCACGCATCTTCACCGATACCGTACAGCCGGCTTTTTTGAGGGTTCTTACCACCGCTTCAAGTTCCTTTTGATGGTGAAGGTAATGTTCCCCGCATCCCGCATCAACCATCGGTTTCTGCCGGCAATGGGCATCGATCTCATACACGACCGTATCCCCGAGTGTTTCTGCAATGGCACGATAGGAGTCAGGCGAACTGCCCCGGAGGTTCAGGCCAACTACCACCTCGCTTTTCTTCATTTTTTGCATCTGGGTGCGGAGTTCTGCAACGGGATCGTCATACAAGAATTCTTTCCGTTCCCCGGTAGCAGCGACGGCCCGTGCTGCCGCCATTGTCTTTTCATCGATGGAATAGCCCCCGATGAATGCAGCGCCGATATGGGAGGCGCGGGCAAGAACATAATCGGCATCAACGATGCCTGCCATTGAGGCAAGGGCAATCGGTGTCCTGATGATCCGGTCATTCATGATCAGCCCGAACCGGTCGAAGGATTCCATCATGGATTCATATCATTTGATGCACTACAAAGAAATTACTTTGCTTTCAGGGTTTCGAGGAAATAGCCTTCCCGCGTCCGGCTGAGCGCGATGCAGTTCCGGGCATCATCAAGGCTGATCCCGCGGTTGAGTTTGAAATGTTCGACGACGGTCGTCCACGGGATAAGGTATGCCTCGTTCGCCTTGCCGGGCCCGTACCGGAACTCGATGGCAAGAAAGCCGACCCGCCCGGTCTTTTTTAAAAATTCCGTGATTGCATCCACCTGGTGGGTGCCGTTTTTATCGGAATGGAAATGTTGTGAGAAGTAGATCTTTTTATCCAGGATCGACTTGCACTCGATGGCAAGGTAATAGGCCGGGTTCAGCGAATCGACCAGTACATCCACGTACTGCGTCGAGAATTTGTGTTGTTTGAGCCGGTAGGCAAAACCCTGAAAATGGTGGGTTTTGAAAAACCGGTTGAGGCAGTGGACGATCTCCCGTTCGAAGTCGTTCATTATCTGTCTATTTGGCGGCATCCGCAAAAAAATTATTTGGTAAGAATTTTTAAGGATCCGCGTAATACTATTTGTTATATGGGTATGAAGGGAATGTTACTCATAGGGCATGGAAGTTCAATGCCCTATAACAAGGACCTGGTAGAGACCACCGGAAAAATGATTGCATCGCAGGCACGGGATTTTGTCGTGAAATGTGGATTTATGAATATCAATTCCCCGTCTATTAAGGAAGCGCTCGAATCATTCCGGCATGATCCAATTGATGTGCTCGTGGTTGTCCCCTTCTTTCTTGCGAAAGGTGTTCATATCGAAAAAGACATTCCCTCCGAGATCGGGTTTGCGGACGGGCAGAAGAAAGGTACGTTTACCCTTAATGGCAGGTCCATCCCGATCGTTTATGCAGATCCGATCGGGAGTGATCCGCTGCTTGCCGGCCTCATGGTCAAAAATGCACAGAAAGCCTTAGAACTCCTCTAATCTTTTTATGAACGTGCTTGTTCTCGATACCATACATGGTGCTGATGTGATCGGGAAGGAGTTTGCTGCCCGCGGCGATTGTGTTGATACGGTTGACGTATACAGGAACGGGAGTGCTGTCACTGTCGCGGATGCACTCGCCCGCTCCTATGACCTCGTGGTCGCCCCGGTCCACCTGGACCCCGATCATTCCCTCCTCCAATCCCGGCACGTCCCGGTGGTCTCGCACCACGAGGCAGTTGGCATGCTCTTAAAAAACCGTGTACCACAACCAATGGTCGAGATTACCGGGGCGAGAGGAAAGACAACCACTGCGTTTGCTCTTGCGCATATCATGCCGGGGAAAGGAATTCTCCTGACATCTGCCGGGACATATCAGTACCCGGGGCGGGAACTCCTCACTACAACGAGCATCACACCCGCATCAGTGCTTGCTGCCGCAAAAAAGGCACAGGAAATAAACGGCTGGCTGGTTGCAGAAGAGTCACTGGGAGTCTCCGGAGCCGGAACACTTGCAATCGTCACATCGGCAGAGGATTACACCTGTGCTGCCCATAAAAAAAGTGCCCTCCAGGTAAAACTGGCGTCACTGCAACGCTGCCAGAACGTGCTCCTTGCTCCCCCGCTGGCAGCAACAGCATCTTCCATGATCGAGCTTGGCAGTATTGCACGGTGCCAGGGCACTACCTGTCACTTGGAATCCGGAGGAAAAAGTCAGGAGTTTACAAACCCGCTGCTCGGGCTTGATGCGTACCGCATCCCCCTGATGCTTGCAGGGGCAGCTGGCGTCCTGCTCGGCATCGATATAGGGCGTTTCTCCACGTTCCAGCCCATAGCCGGACGACTCTCTGTTGAGCGTGTCGGAAATGTCGTCATCGTTGACAATGCCAATAGCGGTACAAACCTCGCAACTACTCTCAATGCAGCGCACTATGCACGGACGATCACAGGGTTGAGGGATTTGACCCTTGTTATCGGTGTGCAGGACAAAGACGGGGCTGTCTGCGAGGGGTTCCCTGATGGAGAGGTTATCCGGGCGATACAGGCAATCTCGCCACAGCATGTCGTCCTTGTCGGGGATGTCCTTAGTAACGATGCAGCACTTCATGGCACTGCGCTCGTCAACCCGGTTCGTTCGCCGTCGCTTGTGCAGGGACGGGAATCCGCGCTGGGACTGACGGATCACGGGAGCATTGTCCTTGCCGTGAAAACATGGAGGTAACAATGAAATACATGCATCCCCGCCCCAGTTCGATTGTCGCCGCGCTCTACACGGCACGGGATCTCGACGTGGACGTCTCAATCCTCCATGGTCCTTCCGGCTGCTCATTCAAGCATGCACGGCTGCTTGAGGAGGATGGGATGCGGGTGCTAACCACATCACTTGCCGATAACGAGTTCATCTTCGGGGGGCAGAAACCCCTTGAGGATGTCCTGCGCTATGCCGAAGAGCACTTCTCTCCTCACCGTATGGCGGTGATCGGGACCTGTGTTGCAATGATCATCGGTGAGGATCTCACATCAGCCGTTGAGAATACCGGCATTGTGACACCAACCATCGCTGTCGATATCCATGCGGGATACTCGGAGAATATTGCCGGTGTCCTTGCGACGCTGGAGGCAGCACAGGTGGCAGGATGGATCAGTAATGAAGAACTTGTCCGTCAGCGGAATCTTATGGAGAAGGCCAATGAAGTGGAACGGTTACGCGGCGCGGCCAGTGCTGCCTATATCGAACCATCGCGTGGCGATCTGAAGCATCTCGCTGCCAGGCGCCTTATTGAATGTGCACGCAGCGGTCACACGGGTGTCGCGGTCCTGAATGCCAAAAAGGAGACGGCGTACATGTTCTCTGACGAACTGATCGCGCTGCACGATGCGTGCCCTGATGCTGATATCACCTATATCGCCAACCTAGCCGATCGGGGGCTCCCCAAGGTTCGGGCGGACGCAAAGAGAATCCTTGACGAAATGACCGCCCGGAATGTCGATTGTGAAATCATCGGGGCGCTGGATGAATACGGGGCGAATGGCGAGACCCTCGGGCAGCGGATGAGGGAACTGTCACCATCATTTGCCCTTCTCTGCGGGGTACCTCATGCGATTCCCCCGGAATTTACGCAGGGGATCGAGTGTTTTTCTGTGACCAACGGGCCCCGGCAGGTGGAGCCGCTCCGTGCGATCGGGCACCGGCATGTGATTGTCGAGATTGACCTCCACCCCAAAACGCTCGGCGTCAGGGAAATTGTGGAGAGCGAGTTTGGTGCCGTCCTCCGGAGCCTTGCATGAAGGCGCTCCTCATCACCGGCGACCGTTCGGGAAGCGGAAAGACGAGTATCACCCTTGCCCTTGCTGCGCTCCTTTCAAAAAATAATTGTGTGCAGACCTTCAAGGTGGGAATGGACTATATTGACCCGTCCTACCTTGCGGCTGTGTCAGGGCGCCCGTGCCGGAATCTCGACAGTTTTACCATGAGCGACCACCAGATACGCCAAATCTTTGATTATGGATGCCGTGGCGCTGACATTGCGCTTGTGGAAGGGGTTCGGGGGCTTTTTGAGGGAGCAGAGGCTCTTACCGACGTCGGCAGTACCGCATCGATCGCAAAAACCCTTTCCCTCCCGGTTGTCCTTGTTGTGTCAGCCCAGAGCATCACCCGCAGTGCAGCGGCGATTGTCAGCGGGTTTGCGGCGTTTGATCCTGGTATCACTATTGCCGGCGTCATCCTCAATAATGTGAAAGGGGGTTCCCATACAAAAAAAGCCTCAACCGCAATCGAACACTACTGCAACGTCCCGGTGATCGGTGCCATACCCCGCATGGAGGGGATGCACCTGACCATGCGGCACCTCGGGCTTGTCCCGTACCGTGAAGGGTCAGCGCATGGCGACTTTGATGCACGGATTGCAGCGATCACGGACATTGTTGGCAACTATGTTGACCTTGACCGGTTGCAGTCACTGATGAAGGATATCAAATCCCCGTCAGTGAAAAAAACTCCCTTTGACAAGAACCCCTCACGGGATGTGCGGGTTGGCGTTGCGCTTGATGAAGCATTCAACTTTTATTATGCGGATCTCTTTGATATTCTCCCAGCGCTGGGTGCAGATGTCGTCCCATTCAGCCCCATCCATGACCGGCTTCCGGAAACCGATGGCTATATTTTTGGTGGCGGGTACCCGGAACTCTTTGTACAAGGCCTTGAATCAAATGAATCCATGAGGGAAGCGGTGCGGGATGTATCACGCAATGGCCTTCCGGTATATGCGGAATGCGGGGGGCTCATGTACCTCACCGAGCGGATGACCCTGAAGAAAGGCTGGCAGGGATCAGAGCGCACTTTTTCGTTTGAGATGTGCGGGGTATTTTGTGGAGAGACGCAGATGCCGGCACAACGGGTGGTCAGTTATGTTAAGGGTACGAGCAGTGCAGGTTGCCCGATGGGTCCTGCCTCGTTTCGGGGGCACGAGTTCCATTATTCTGATGTTACGCTGGACCCATCCACAAGGTATGCCTACCGTCTCTCCCGAGGAATCGGGATACGGGACAACCTTGATGGTGCGGTGACGAACCGGACCCTCGGGAGCTATACCCATCTCCACCCGGTCGCAAGCCTTGGGATGATGAAGAATTTTATAGAGAACTGTCGGAAAAAGAATTGAAACCCGCTGTATTCCAATTAATGTGGAATTCGATCATCTCCAAATAAAAATATGATTGCGCTGACTTTTTAATCATAAAATTGTCAATCAAAGAAAACTACAAAACAACAAACACCCCACTTGTAATCTATGATAATATACATCGATGGGAAATACCTCCCCGCGGATCAGGCAAAGATCTCGGTGTTTGACCATGGGTTCCTGTACGGTGACGGGGTCTTTGAGGGGATCCGGGCTTACAACGGCAGGGTGTTCCGGTTAAAGGAGCACCTTGACCGGATGTATGATTCAGCAAAGACAATCGATCTGCACCCGCCGCTTTCAAAGGAAGAGCTCACGGAAGTCATCTGTGAGCTGCTGCGAAAGAACAAGTTGGACAACGCCTACATCCGACCGATCATCAGCAGGGGTGTCGGAGACCTCGGGCTCGACCCCCGCAAGTGCCCGAAACCCTCGGTGATCGTGATCGCGACCAGCTGGGACGCGATGTACGGCGACCTGTATGACAAGGGGCTCAAGGCAATCACGGTCTCAGTACGGCGGAACCCGGCAGAAGCGCTTCCCCCGAATGTAAAGAGCCTCAATTACCTCAACAACATCCTTGCGAAGATCGAGGCAAATTACAAGGGTGGCGACGAGGCGATCTTCTTTGATACCAACGGGTATGTTTCCGAAGGGTCCGGTGACAACCTGTATGTTGTGAAGAACGGCGAGATCCTCACCCCGCCAACGCTCAACAACCTGCGTGGCGTCACACGGATGGTGCTCATCGAGATTGCCCGGTCGCTGGGGATCACGGTAAAGGAGCAGAACCTCGGGTATTTCGACCTCTACGCGGCAGACGAAGTGATCTGCACCGGTACCGCTGCCGAGGTTGCACCCATCACGTGGATCGATGGCAGGGTCATTGGCAGTGGAAAGCCCGGGCCGGTCACCCGGCAGCTGATGGCGGCGTTCAAGACTGTCACGGAAAATGAAGGCACTCCCATCCATAAAAAATTAAAATAATTTTTTTTATCAAAGACCAGAGTTACCCTCTGGTCTTCTCAATATTGCTTTACCCACTTCTTCCTGAGCTGACGTTTTGTCATGCCACAAGGTCAGCAATGCCGTTTAAGCAATATTCTCCCAAATCTTTTTATTCGGTGCAATGCAATTAGTTAAAACGTCTGCTGCTATAGTGTAGACCGGCCAATCATGCGGGCCTTTCACGCCCGCGACTGGGGTTCAAATCCCCATAGCAGCACTCTTATGGCTGGATGAAATTCCGGTATGGATTTTTTTACTATTCTCCCGTCCCCCTCCTGTTAAAAATTAGGCTGACCGTTCGTTTGGTTAATGGGGTCTTCTTAAAATATCCAAAAAATTTACCCTCTGCCTGAAATAACAAGAGAATACTATTGATCAAATGCCATATATTTTCCAGCCATCAGGATTTTTATGACCGATTCTCGCTCCGCCTGGGATCAGGACTATATATCACGCGGTCGCTTGTGGGGAGGAAACCCTGCCCTCCTGCCCGATGTAGTGGCAGGGGCTTCTGTCCTTGAGCTTGGGAGTGGCAGCGGCAAGACGCTTCATGCACTTATGAACCGCTCCTGTGATATTACTGCAATTGATTTTTCAAAAAAAGCAGCGGAGATGAGCTATCGGATCATCACCAAGTATCATGCAGGAGACGCCCTTGTTGCCGATGCACGCGGACTTCCCTTTGTCAACGATGCTTTTGGCGTTGTTGTTGCCAGTCATGTAATCGGCCATATGCAATACGACGATCGTGTGACAATAGTCTCCGAGGCTGCACGTGTCCTGCAACCGGACGGGCGCCTGTTTTTTGTGGAATTCTCCGTTGATGATATGCGCAACGGGACCGGAAGGGAGGTGGAAAATGCCACGTTCCAGCGGGGGAAGGGCATTATCACCCATTACTTTACTGAACCCGAGGTTGAGGCACTTTTTTCCATGCTCAGAAAAGAATCCGTCTTTTCCCGGCACTGGAAGATGAGGGTGCGTGGCAGGGATCTCCTGCGTGCTGAAATTGGCGGTATATTCTCCAAATCCTGGTGAATAAAAAGTAAGAAAGGTTACCTGTTGTTTTCCCGTTAATGGATTATACCGGATGTAACAGACACTACAGGATTTTTTCCGGCTGGTTATTGTCGCATCTTCCGCAGCACTGCAAACCCTGCCAGTGCACACCCGGTGATGACCGCCCCGAACCCCGGCAGCCCCATGGGCAGCATCCTTCCTGAAAGCGGTGTCGGGGTCGGGTACGACAGTGTGAAGGTAAGGTGTGTTGTTTCGCCGGAAATGACCGTCAGGTTTTGTGTTATTGGATAATAGCCGTCCCGTTCGAGAGTCAGGGTGTGCTGGCCGGGGGTAATGTCGGGAAAAAACCCGGGAGTTTCGCCGGCATAGTACGAATCGATAAACACCCGTGCCTTGTCCGGTGTTGAGTTCACCATGACAGCACCGTTCCTGGGAGTCTTGCCCTGCCCGGTCCCGTCACTCTCATTCATAACCGTATGGGAAAGCGACGGCAGGGTGGAGCTGTCGAGAAATTCACGGACATACCCGTCAGGAAATGTTACTCTTGAAACCTGCGGGGAAAAATCCGCTGATATCATATAATTGAGCGCGGAATTTTTTAACGCAATCTCGGCTTTTTTAAAGTCCAAAGATGCTGTCAGGTATTCTGTCCCATTCCCAGCGTCATTCACCTGGGCGAATTTTCGCAGGAGAAGGGTTGCGCCCGACCGGTCAAACGAGATCACATCCGGAGGCTCTGAGCTGGTTGAAAGACCTTTCTTCAATTCACCCTCAAGCATCGGGAGGGGGATCGCATTCTCAATAACCCCTTCCAGTGAATACTGGAACACTGCAGTCGCGTCACCGTCCTTATTGACCGTGATATCGAGTGACCGGGCGGTGAATGCAAGAACAGGCGGGATACACACCAGTACAACACATATGAATAAAATCCCGGTTTTTACCATTAGCCCGCTACAACACGACATCCCTTTCTCCTTATGAAAATTCTCCGGGCAATTCTCACCCGGCTGATCCGGATTGTCCTGATACAGGGTAAGGTAGAACCATTGAACATGTAAAAATATTCTTTTTATCACACGATGGAACGTTACACTCCTCTCATCCTCAGGTTCATATAGACATCCCTCCAACCTTGTTGGCAGACATGCTCATGGCAATCATCGACCTTTTTATTAATATTGATCAGCACCTTCCCACGATTATCCACCAATACGGGATCTGGACCTATCTCATCCTTTTCATCATCATTTTTTTAGAGACCGGGGCCGTCGTGACACCGTTCCTTCCCGGGGACTCTCTGCTTTTTGTAGCAGGTGTGGTTGCGGCAAGCGGCCTGCTGGACCTTCACTGGCTCTTTATCGCGTTCATCCTGGGTGCAGTCCTCGGTGATACGGTGAACTACTGGATCGGCAACTATGTCGGGTTGCGTGTCCTCCAGTGCAGGTTTCCCAATATCGTGAGAAAAGAGTATATTGACCGCACGTACGGGTTTTATGAACGGTATGGCGGGATGACGATCTTTGTCGCCCGTTTTGTGCCGCTCGTGCGGACGTTTGCACCATTTCTCGCGGGAGTCGGCTCGATGGAGTACCGGAGGTTCCTTGCCTATAATGTGCTGGGGGGTGTTGTCTGGTCGATCGGGGTTGTCCTTGCCGGCTATTTCTTTGGAACCATCCCAATCGTCAGGCAGAACCTTAACCTCCTGATCTACCTCGTAATACTCGTCACAGCTGCGACTGTCATTGTCATTATTGCAGGGCTTATCTCCTCATACCGGAACCGCCCGCCGAAATGCGAATGAGCAGGATACAGGATCAAAAGCATCCGGCACTCATAATGATCTTTTTAAAAAAGGGTGAAAAAGGGATTATTTTCCTCTCTTGCGGGTGATGGTGAGGCCTTTATTGTCCACTTTTGTGCTGATTGCAACAGAGAGGCCCATGGGTTTGATAAGTTTCTCGATAGATGCGCGATCTTTTTCCGTGACGACCGCAATGGATGGGCCTACCGAGCTCATGCCGACAAATTCGAGATGTGCTTCGCGCAGCAGGTTCATGTAGTGATAAATCCCGTAGCTGTGGTGCTCAACCTCCGCCCGTTTGGACCCGCGGAATTCGATCTCCCATATGACATCGCCGATTTTCAATAAGTCGTCACGTTCCAGCGCCGGCACCAAGTCCATGAGGAACATGTATGCCTTTAGTTCGCGGTCGCGGTAGTCGAGCGTGCGGGCTTTGTTCATCAGAAGGTCGAACTCTTTTGTGCCTGCGGACGAGATGTCGGTCGGCGGGATAATGATATGCACGTGTTTGCCCTCCGCAAAGGGGTGGTGGTAGACAAGCGAGAGTTCATCGCCCATCACCGCCATGCCACCGTGGGTGCTTACCGCAGGACCTACGCCGGTCTCAAACCCGAACGTGATGGTCCCGTCGGCTGTTTCCTCTACGTAATTATGGCCAATCAGGGTGCGCAGCTGGTTGTTGGAGAGTGGTGCCCCGACCGCTTCGTTGAGTGCTGTGGCGACCGCGATCATGACGGTGCTTGTCGATCCGAGCCCCACGTGCTTATGCTCGTGATCGGTCGCCCGTATCCGGAACCCGCCGCGGTATCCGGTCGTCTTTTTGAAGACCTCGACAAAATTGCGGATGATCGGTTCACGGTTATAATCGATCTCAAGCCCGCTTTTGGTGCACTCAACTTCAGCCGTGCAATAACACTGGATTGCAAACCCGACCCCTCCCCCGCCCGGGTGGTCCGGGGCAAACCGGTTCATGTCAAGCACGGTCAGGTGAATGCGTGCCGGTGCTACAACCTTCACAGTCCCTTTGATTGGGGCAAGTTTATACTTCCGTTTCTCGTATCCCAGGGTCTTGATATTTGTTCCTGGCACAAAAGTCTTAAACTCGTACTCAACGAGGTCAAGATCACCGCCGCGTATCTTCATTATAGGCATAGGTACCTCATGGTATACTGGCTTGTTAAAGAATATGTTTTTACTAATTGCTAAAACCGGTATCACTTAAAAGTATTTGGAAACTCTATCAGGGATCCGAGTGTTGGTTGAATGCAATAACGAGATGACATGGAATTGGAGATGCCATCATTATCCGGTTATCAGGCACAGACTGCGTTTCTTATGAGATCCTGATTGCCACGCCATCAAATTCCGCCACGGGGCGTTCTCCTTCATACACCATGACGCGGTAGGTGGAATATCTCCCATGCTCACCGACCAGTTCCGCTGTCGCTGTAAGATCTCCCGATGCCGGCGCGATGTACTGGATATGAATTGAGACTGCCACGCGGGCGGTCCCCGCGGCATTTGCCGCCATTCCAAATGCCTGGTCCGCGAGGGAAAAGATTGCGCCGCCATGGATGACCCTGTTTGGGTTTTTCTTGCCGGAAGACGGCATCACCACGCGGGCAAACCCGTCCCGTGCTTCGATGATCTTCATACCCAGCAGTCGGGCAAACTCGCTCTGGTCAAAGGAAGCGATCCTCTGCTGCACTGGTACCAGTAGGTGGTGGCGGCCGGATGGCATGGGTCTGTCAGAGGGAGGTGGAATGCCCAAGCATAAAAAGCATGAAGGTTCAATCGCCGCCAACGATAAAAAAGACCAGAATGGTGTGGGTTTTTACTTGTATTCTTTCTGTGAGTAGCTGAATTTTTGCACTTCGCCGCCATGTGCCACGATATAGATCCACTCGTATATTGACTTGAGCGACCCGTACTGCTGGTATCGTCGCATTGAGAACCCGACCTTCATCGCACTGTCAAATTGCACCTTTCCATACTTTTTCATGCGCAGCGCAATCTCAAGGTCATCACCGGCATCGATGCAGAGGTACATCCCGGCCTTTACTACAGCATCTTTGCGAAACGCGGTATTGCACCCGAGCGTGTAGTAGAAGATCTTCGTGTAGTACCCGAGCTGTGAGAATGTGTTTGCAAAAAAAAGCGAGATCGAGTTTTTTATGCCCTCTTCAATAGGATAGACCGGGCCGTAGAGCTGGACGATATCCTTGTCCTCAAACCCCTTTTTGATCGTTTCAATCCACGTGGGAGGTATGATGCAGTCAGCATCCGTCGTTGCCACGACATCTCCCGTTGCCGCCATCATCCCGTCATTGCGGGCGCCCCCGATTTTCCTGCTGGTCTGGACAAAAACCCTGTCAGCGTACTTCTGTGCGATCTCGCAGGTCCTGTCCTTTGAACTACCGTCGACAACAATAATCTCGTACTCGCTGCGTGGTACGGTCTGGTGCCGGAGCGAGACGAGGCACTGGGCGATGTTCTCCTCCTCGTTGAATGTCGGAATGATCACTGAGATCATAAAAACTCCTGTATGGTTTTTGATAATATCGGGTATTAAGGGTGATGGCGGAAGGGAATGGTTATTTTGCAGGATATGTCTTTACAAAATCCATCACGCTGCGGATGCACCCGTCCATGTTCAGGTACTCGAACCGGGAAAATCTGCCTATAAGCGGGATGCGAAGGGAGGAACAGTAGTCCCGTACAATCCGGATGTTATCCTGGTACTCGAGGTCGTACACGACATAGGCAAACGGCTGGCGCATCACCCGCGAATAGAGGACCCGGTCCTTTGATGCAATTCCCATCGCTTCAAGTGTCCCCGTCACCTCCCGGACGATCTCATCGTCGCTCATGCGGGAGACTTCATCATCCGGCTGGTGGGTGATCTCCGCGAGGACCGACCCGCAGCCCGCGGGTGCCGCGTGAGGGCTGTAGGTAGATGGAAACGATATCCGGTTGGTCCTGCCAAGCTTTGGGTCAGGTACATAGAGCCACGAGATGTCCGGGACCTTTCCCGAGATTCCGAAGGCCACGCAGACCAGTGAGTTGCAGACAAGCGAATCGCACGCCTGCTGCACAACGGTCGGGACATCTTCAAGAGAAGCGAGCAGGCGCTGCACCGGGATCGTCGAGATGACCTGATCTGCCTCTACCTCACTGCTTCCGTCGCTGATCCGGAACCGTGAGCCGCGTTTTTTGACAGAGCGGACAGAAAATCCGGTTCTGATGCGGTCCTGGATTGGGGCAGCAATCGCATGGACGAGCGCTTCGATACCGCCACGGAGCGGGTAGGAGAAGACTGCCTGGTGGGTATACCCCTCGGTGGGTATGCCGATCGCTGACTTGATCACGTCCTCAACCGGCGGGCGGGGGACCCTGCCATCCACCCAGTGCGCTGACATCCTGTCAGCGGGGTACTTCCAGATAACGCGATCTGCGCCTTGACAAACTCGTTGATGCAGAAGAACCGGTCTTCGGGTGGGAGATCAGAGAGGCCGTTCTCGAACGGGAACTTCACATATGCCCCTTTGTAGAAGATCTTCGTATTCCGGGTATTCCGCTGCTCGTTTCCCTCAATCATCCTGCGCATGAACGCCAGCACTTCGGTATCCCGGGAAAAGATGATGTGGGAACCGCCGATGTCAAATGTGAACCCGTTCTCGACGTTTGTCCGGCAGAGCCCTCCATACTCAGGCTCCGCTTCGAGCACGATGACGTC